>JBDSLU010000111.1:0-11234 GCA_039916225.1 Vicinamibacteraceae bacterium | reverse complement strand
CCGCCTCCATCGTCGCGCTCGACGTGGACACGGGCAAGATGGCGTGGTATTTCCAGGCGTCGCCGCACGACACGCACGATTGGGACGCGACCCAGACGGCGGTCGTCTTCGACGGGACCGTCGACGGGAAGCCGCGCAAGCTGCTTGCCCAGGCGTCGCGGAACGGCAAATTCTTCGTCCTCGATCGCACCAACGGCAAGGCGATCGTCTCGTCCGATTACATCAAGACCAACTGGAGCCTCGGCTACGACGCGAAAGGCCAGCCGATCCAGAACCCGGAGAAACGGCCGCAGGTCGCCGGCGCGCTGGTCACGCCCAACCAGGGCGGGGCCACCAACTGGTTCCCTCCCAGCTTCAGTCCGCAGACGGGCCTGTTCTACGTCAACTCGACGCGCGCCTTCAGCGTCTGGTACATCTACGACGCCAGCGACAACCCGATGGGCTGGGGTGGCACGGATCGGGGTGGCTATGCCGAGCAGCCGAAGCTCACCGCCATCGACTACAAGACCGGCAAGATCCGGTGGGCGATGCCACGCTACGGCGGCAACTCCGGCATCCTCACCACCGCCGGCAACGTGCTGTTCAATGCCGCCGCCGGCGGCATCGGGGCCTACAACGCGACGACCGGTGAGCCGCTGTGGAATGCCCGGGTCGGCGGCTCGGTCACCAACGGACCGATCACCTACGAGCTGGACGGCCTGCAGTACGTCGTCGCGGGGGCAGGATCCCGCATGGTCGCCTTCGTCCTGAACCCATGAGGATTCGACTCTCGCTGGCGCTCGCCGCCAGCGCGCTCGGCACGTTCGTCACGATGGCCACTGGACAGCCCGAGGCACGGGCCGTCCAGCCCGACGCCCGGCCAGCGCCGCCGGCGGCATTCACCAAGGTCTGCGTGCGCTGCCACCCATCCGACAAGATCGTCGAGGGGCGGCGCTATCGCACCCAGTGGGACCAGGTGCTCGAGCAGATGGTGGCCCGGGGCGCGACCGGCACCGACGAGGAGTTCGACGTCATCGCCGACTACCTCGTCGCGCAGTACGGCCGCGTCGCGATCAACACCGCCCCCGCCGACGAGATCGCGCAAGTGCTCCACCTGGAGCCGGGCCTGGCCGACACCATCGTCCAGCAGCGGTCGAAGGCCGGACCGTTCGCCGACTTCGCCGCGCTGACGGCGGTGCCCGGCGTGCCGGCCGCCGACCTCGAAAAGCTGCGCGACGCGATCGTGTTCTAGTGTCCCGAGTCAGAGATTCGGTGACACATGTTCCGGGCGCGGCGCCCGGATCGCAAGGCGCGAAGCGTGAGTGTATCGGCTACAAGCGAGCGATGAGCAACGCCGCGAGTCTCGGCTGGCGCGCCCTCAGCCGGCGCCGAGCAGGGCGAGGATCTCGTAGCTGACGGCGCCGACCGCGGCGGCGGCGGGGATCGTCAGCACCCAGGCCCACACGATCTGCCGGGCGACGCCCCAGCGCACGGCGGAGAGCCGGCGCGTGGCGCCGACGCCGACGATGGCGCCGGTCACCGTGTGCGTGGTGCTGATGCCGACGCCGAGGTGCGTGGCGATGAAGATCGCCACCGCGGCCCCGGTCTCGGCGGCGCAGCCGCCCACCGGCTGCAGCTTGGTGATCTTCGACCCCATCGTGTGAATGATCCGCCAGCCGCCGGAGAGCGTGCCCAGTCCAATCGCCATGTGGGCGGCGATGACCACCCAGAACGGGATCGTGAACTCAGATTGATAGCCGGCCGTGAACAGGATGCCGGCGATGATGCCCATCGTCTTCTGGGCGTCGTTGGCGCCGTGCATCAGGCTGAAGCCGGCCGCCGATACGAGCTGCAGCCGACGGAACACTTTGTCGACCTTTGCCGGCGAGGTGCGCCGGAAGCCCCACGAGAACGCCACCATCATCCCGAGGCCGACGACGAGGCCGATGAGCGGCGCGACGACGATGAAGACCAGGGTCTTGGTCCAGCCGGCGGCGATGAGGCTGGCGAAGCCGGCCTTGGTCACCGCGGCCCCGGCATAGCCGCCGAACAGCGCGTGCGACGAGCTCGTCGGCAGCCCGTAGTACCACGTGATGAGGTTCCAGACGATCGCCCCGAGCAGTCCGGCGCCGATCACCGCGAAGGTGACGACCTCGAGATCGATCATGCCCGAGCCCACCGTCTTGGCGACCGCAGTGCCGAAAACGAAGGCCGCAACGAAGTTGAAGAACGCGGCCCACACCACCGCCTGCCCCGGCGAGAGGACGCGCGTCGAGACGATCGTCGCAATCGAGTTCGCGGCGTCGTGGAAGCCGTTGATGTAGTCGAAGATGAGCGCGAGACCGACCAGGAGGATGACGATCGCGAGCTGGAGGTCCATGGGTCAGGCGTGCTTCACCGCGATGCCGTCGAGGACATTGCCGATGTCCTCGCAGCGATCGGTTGCCGCTTCCAGGTACCCATAGAGCTCCTTCCACTTGATGACCTGGATGGGGTCCTTTTCGTGATCGAAGAGCACGACGATCGATTGCTGGTAGACGACGTCGGCCTCGTGCTCGAGCCGATCGATTTCCTCCGTCGGACCGGCGACCACGGCCTTGTCGCGTAGGGCCTCCATCGCTTTCTCGACCTGCTTGGTCTGATCGGCGAGGATGCGGGCCAGCTCGCGGACGCCGGGGCGCACCCGATCGAGCCGATAGAGCTGCATCAGCTTGGCGCAGTCGTCGATGGCGTCGGCCACGTCGTCGAGGGCCAGGGCGAGCGCGTGGATGTCCTCGCGGTCGATCGGGGTCACGAACGTCCGGTGGAGACGCAGCAGGACGTCGCGGGTCAGGTCGTCGCAGCGGTGCTCGACGTCGTTGATCCGGGAGACGCGGTCCCACAGCGGCTCGTCCGGTCCGACCATCTCCTCGAAGAGCGTGGCGGCCTGCCGTATCTCGACCGCCGTCTGGACGAAGCTGTCGAAAAAGGCTTCTTCACGCGGTATGAGCTGCCATCTCACCGGAGTCTCCCTTCGCCTCGGGACACTTCCGGGGCGAAGGGGATTGTAAACGGAATGTAACGCCGCACACGATTCGCCCGATCCACAGGGCGCGGCGGCGGTCGAGCCATGACTAGGTCGCGTCAGGCAGGACGCGACCAGGGCTCAGGGAGTCGACAGCATCAGCGTCGGATTGCCGGCACCGACCCGGTCGGCCAGCGCCCGGTAGGCCGGCTCCTTCCAGGCCGCCGCGCCGCGGCGCAGGATTGGCTGAAGCGTGGCCGCGCTGAACGGGGTGATCTGGTCGAAGGTCCACGCTCGTTCACCGGCCGCGTAGGGGACCAGGAAGTCGACCGCCTGGCGGAGGCTGCGGCCGTCCGGCGTCCGGTAGGCCCACAGGTCGACACCGACGTGATGCCCGAGTGTCGCCAGCTCCATGAACGCGGTCAGGTTGAACCCGCTGTAGTGCCAGGACTGCGTGCGCTCGAGTTCCCGCGGCTGGCGACCGTCGGGCTCGATCTGGACCGCGATGCGGGCGCGGGCGCCTTCGATGGTCCGGCGCGCCACGTCGATCCGTCCCGTGTAGAGTGCCAGGCCCGCCACCTGCACGTCGTACCACGTCTCGTGGTTGTTGCCGTTCTTCGACTCTTCGCGGCCGTGCGTGCTCTCGACGAGCCAGTCGCCATAAGCGCGCATCCAGGCCTGCAGGCCATCGTCGTCGGCCTTCGTCCACGCCGGCGAGCGGGACAAAAGCATCACGCCGTCGAGCAGCTCCGGGAGGTTGCGCGTCTCGATGATGCCGATGCCGCGCCCCTGGTTGATGCCCGGGATGTATTGCCCGAACTGCAGGTGCGGGTTCATCCGCGTCGCCGGATCGAGAAACCAGGCGCGCACCAGCCGGGCGGCGTGCGTCGCGTAGTCCTCGCGACCGGTGTAGGCATAGGCGAGCGCGAGTGTGGCGACGGCGTCCCCGAGCCGGCCGAGATTGTCGCGATCGGTGATCTTGTTGATCTCGGGATTGCGTTGCCCGTCCTTGCGGAGGTACGGCTTGCCGTCCGGCTTGGACGGATCCGGCCACCAGTACGGCGCCTGGCTCACGTAGTCGTGCTTGTCGCCGCTCGGAGGCGTGATCGCCTTGTCCAGCACGGACATCGGCGCGAGGGCGAGCGCCTTCCTGGCGTCCTCCTCGAGGGCCGCGATGGCCGCCGTGATCGCCGCGTCACCCTTCTGAGCGCGGGCACGCTGGTCTTGGATGTACGCCGGGTCGAGCAGCAGCGCCGCCGGCCGCGTCGACTGAGGAGCCGTCAGCGCATCGAACGCCGACGGAGGCTGTGCGGCGAACGCGGCCGGCACGGCCGCCGTGATCGTCACACAGCACGACAGGGCCGCCGCGCGATACATGTGCCTAGGTGCCGGCCTTGACGATCGGCGTCACCGTGACCTTGCGATACGAGACCTTGCCGTGATCGCCCTGCAGCATGATCGGCCCGGGCTGCGTCTCGTTGGCATCGAGCGCGCCGCCGGTGATGGCCTGAATCGTCGCGTTGTCGTGCACCTTCTGGCCGTTGAGGGTCACCGTCACCTTGTTGCCGACGATCACCGCTTCCATCACCTGCCACTCGGTCGCCGGCTTGCTGGCGTTGACGCTCGGCGCGACCCAGGCGTAGATGGCCATCTGGCCGTGCGTCTCCGGCGCCTTGCCGAAGTCGTCCAGCACCTGCAGCTCGTAGCGGCCGCGGAGATAGATGCCGCTGTTGCTGCCCGGCTCGATCTTGTATTCCGCGTTGATCTTGAAGTCCTTGAAGGTCTGCTTCGAGACCAGGTTGTTGGCGCCCTTCTCGTTGGTCATCGCGCCGTCGACGACCGACCAGCCGGCCGGTTTGTTGGGAACCTGAACGCCCCAGGTGTCGACCGTCTTGCCGTCGAACAGGTCGACCGGCTTGCCGTAGGTGTGCGCGCCGTTGGCGTTGGCCGCCTTCCAGGCCGGCGGATGCGTGCCGGTGAAGGCGATCGTCTTCTCGCCCGCCGTCGTCGAGCCCTCGAGCCCGGCGCCCTTGCGCTTGGCGTGGAACGTCTGGCCGGTGCGTCCCTCGGGCGCCGCCGTCGTGAAGACCAGCTCGTCGCCCTTCACTTCGATCGCCGCCAGCTTGACCGGGCTGCCACCGCGGTTGAGGAACATCCCGGAAAGCTGGCCGCCCTCTTCCTTGACCTCGAGCCAGAAGACGGCGGTGCTGTCGGCGCCGGTGCCGCTCAAGTTCCAGCGTCCGAGAAACGCCTGATGATCGGCACGAGCGGCCACGACGGCCGCCACGGCCAGGGCGGCAGTGAGAGCGAGCAAGGAGAGTTTGCGCATGGGGGACATCATAAGCCTGGGCGCGCGGACCACTTCCGGATGAGATCCCGGCTGGACAGCATGGGAATGAAGACGCCGCCGACGACCGAGCGGGCCTGGAAACCCCGCTTCAGGCCGGAGGTCGTCGAATACCAGTCGGAGAACGGCACGCGGTCGGGCGTCTCGTGGAGGAACGTGGCGATCGGGCCGATGAAGGCCGCGAAGTCGGCGGGCGTCTCGGACAGCGTCGCCGTCCACACTATCCAGTCGCCCTTGGTGTAGTCGGCGCGATTGTCGAGCGGCAGGCCGTAGGTGTTCTGACGGGCCTTGTAGGACGCCAGCTCGCGACGGCGCACCTGGTCGGGAAACAGCTGGTAGCCGAGCAGTGTGTCCCAGACCAGGTTGTACTTCTGGCTCCAGGTCCCGGCCCGGTCGAACGCCAGCTTGTAGTGATCGCCGTCCTTGGCCGCCTCGTCCCACTTCGCGGTCATGCCGGCGGCGACCGCGCGCAGCCGCGTCGCTTCGGCGTCGTCGCCGCGGCGCTTGGCCAGGTCGCCGGCCGACGCGATGGCCAGGATCGCCTTGATCGACAGGTTGGCGTTGTGGGCGAGGTGACCGGCGAAGTCGTCGGTCGAGAGCTGATTGTCCGGGTCGAATCCCTTGCTCTCGAGATAGGCGATCCACTTCGCGATCGTCGGCCAGTACTGCTGGCTGAGCGAGACGTCGTCGTGCAGGGCGGCCAGGGCGCCGAGCATCAGCAGCATGTTGCCGGATTCCTCGACCGGCATCTGGTTCTCTTCGGTCTTCTCGCCACCGCCGTAGACCTGGCCGTTGGCCTTGGGATAGCGGCCCAGATCATGCGGCGCGAACGGGAAGCGCCAGCGCGTCGACGCCGCGTACTCGAGCACCGGGCGGAGCTGCGCCACCAATAGCTTGGGCGCGAACAGCAGGAAGAAAGGTGACGAAGGGTAGGTCACGTCGACGGTGCCCATGCAGCCGTTGCTGAAGTTCTCCTTCGAGAAATACAGCGCTTCGCCGGTCTTCGGATGGGCGACGAGCTTGTGAGCCGCCAGCGTCTGCCGGAAGGCCAGGGCGGCCACGCGCGCGAAGGCGGCGCCGCCGCGCTTCTCCAGGTCACGCATCAGGTCGGTGTCGTAGGCCTCGCTCGCCTTCACCAGGCGCGGGTAGTCGGCCTCGGCGGCGCGCAGCATGGCGGCGGCATCGGCCCCGTTGCGGCGCCACCACGGCCGCGCCCGCTCGCCCAGATACTCGACCGACCATTCGTCGTCGTAGGCGACGATGACGTGGCGCGAGACCGGTGCGGCACCGACCGATCCCAGGGCGAACGCCGCCGCGAGCACCGGCGTCCGATCGTCCACGGGCCTGGGGGCATCGGCCTCGTCGGCGCCGGACAGCGCGCCGGTCGTGACGAAGCTCCGCTGCGCGTCGATGTCGCGGGCGATCCGCGTCGTCGTGCCCGTCGCCTTGGGTGCGGCCACGTAGAGATAGCCCCAATCGATGCGCAGGTTGTCGCCGTCCTTGGCCAGCACCGGCTGGGCCGCGGAGCCGACGCGCATCTGCGGCAACTCGCCGTCGCGGCTGGCCGACCAGGTCACCGGCTGGTTGGGCGAGTTCACCGCGATCTGGCTGGAGGCGTCGAAGTAGACCGCGACTTCATGCGCCTTCCCGTCGGTGGCGCGGGCCTGGAATGTCACGTAGGACGCCGGCCGTGAGACCAGCTCGAGGTCGTGCGGCAACATCGGCGACAGGAAGGTCAGCGTCAGCTCGATACCGCTGCCCTCGAACACGTAGATCGTGCGGAGCGGCAGCACCGTCACGCTGCGTTGATTCATCGCCGGCACGTCGGTCGGCAGGTGTCCCATCACCCGGAAAGCGCGGCCGTCGATGCGCACCAGGCCGCTCATCGCATGCGGCGTGCCGGTCCAGTGCGAGGTCGGCCTCTCCGAGAGCCGATCGCCCGTCGCCCAGATCGAGAAGTAAGGATCGTGCGTGATCAGCGGAACCGCCGGCGGCCGAAACGCGCCCTGGGCCAGAGCCGACGAGGCGACGACGAGGACGAACGACACGGAGGTGAGCAGGGCTCGAAGGACTCGCATCACGATGGGGACTCTCTCTTGGTGGTGCGTCGGTTTCAGTGGCGCGTCGGCGAGGTTACCGGAAAAGCGGTGATGCGAAGCTTGGCGGCGCCGTACGGAACGAGCGTCAGCATCTCGTCCGGCCCGGTCGCCGTCACCGGGCTCTTGGGCGGCGTGTCGGCCGAGCCGTCGACCATCGTCCAGGCTTCGACGCGCCGGCCCGGCACGCGCAGCTCGATGGGCGCGCCCTGGAGCGAGAACGGCACCGAGCCCAGCGGCTTCTCCGTCACGGTGACGGCGGCCGCAGCCTTTTCCGGATCGATGGCCAGGGCGTAGTTCCAGGCCGTCGTCGGGTGCACTTCCCAATCGACCGCGGGCGACCGGGCCGGATTCTTCATCCCGGTGGTCAGCGGGCGCCAGTCCTCGCCGATGCGCAGCGAGTAGACCAGCGGGCCCCGCTCGATCGCGATCGAGTCGTTGAACCATCGCGTGGCCCGGACCGCCATCGGCAGGCGGAGGGTCACCCGGTCGCCCGCCTTCCAGGTGCGCTCGATCCGGTGGAACGTGTTCGGTCGGACGGTTGCCTGGCGCTCGCCATTCACGGCGATCTCCGCGGCAGCGGCCCATGCCGGGACTCGAAGAAGCAGCGGGAACGTCGTGGCGCGCGTCAGCGAGACGGCGATGTCGACGCGATCGCGGAAGGGATACTCGGTGGCCTCGGTGAGGGTGACGGGCACGTTGCCGCGGACGGTGGTCGTCACCTCGCTCGGACCGTAGGCGGCTGCGACCAGGCCCCCGTCCGACGTCGCCATCCACAAACTGGAGACGAACTTCGGCCAGCCCTGATGGAAGTTCGAGGTGCAGCAGCCGAAGTTCGGCTCGAGCCCGAACAGGTTCGACTCGGGACCATTGCTGGTCCACGACCGCGGCCGCAGGCTGCACAGGACCTGGTTCGGCTGCTGGTCGTACTGATGCGCCCACATGTCGCCGTCGAACGTCCCGGGGAGCGCGTTGAACGTCATCTTCTCGAGCCGATCGCCGAGCGCCGGATCGCCGAGGACGGCCAGGAGATGCTCGACCGAGAACATGCCTTCGACCACCGCGCACAGCTCGGTGCCCTGCGACGGGTTGGTGCCGGCGTAGTGCTCGTCCCCGCTGTGCACGCCGTTCGGCATCAGGTGGTAGCGGTCCATGGTGGCGAGGTGACGGCCGACGGCGCGGCGATCGTCAGGATCGCCGGTGACCAGCCACCACAGCCCCGACATCTTCAGCGCCATGGCGTTGTTCACGACGTGGGTGTTCAGCTTGGCCTCGGCCTTCGACACCTTGGTGGTGTAGCGGAAGTCGGCGAACTGCTGCTTCCAGTCGAAGCCCTGTTTGGCCAGGCGGCGCGCGAAGTCGAGCAGCTTGGCGTCGCCGGTGCGGTTGTACAGCCACAGGACGCTCAGCAGCTCGTCGTGCCACCGATAGATGGCCCACTCCTTCAGCGGGCTGGTTTCCATCTGCGCGGCATGGTGCTCGAAGTACCGCGTCAGGAAGGGCACCACGCGCGGATCGGCGGTGGCCTCCTGGTACTGCGTGAGCACCTTGAGCATGATCATGTTCGGCCACCAGTCGGTGTTCTTCGGCGGGCCGATCGCGCCATCGGCGCGCTGGTGGGTCAGGGTCCACTCGATCCACGGCTTCGTCTTGGCGATGAGCCGCTCATCGTCGAGCAGATAGGCGAGCGGCACCAGGCCGTCGAGGAAATAGGGGCCGCGCTCCCAGCCCTCACCGGCCCCGCCGAGCCAGGCGCTGTCGGGACCGACGTCGGGCCAGAACTCGTCGAGGTGTCCGCCCAGGCCCTTGGCCTGAATCTCGAGCTGACCGCGGAGCCAGCCGCGCGGCTTCACCGCCCCCAGCGGCAGCAGGTGGAAGGCGCCGGGCTGCAGCGGCGCGCGGTTGGCGACCACTCTGCGCGACCCCGACGCCGGCGTGCTGGCCGGTTGGGCCTCGAAGCGTGTGGTCAGCACCGCGGCGGCAACGGTGACGACCAGGAAACAGGGGATCGCCAGAGACTTCACGCGCTACCCTACCACCGCCCTGCACCGTCGGGTGACCGGTCTCCGTGCATCATCGGGGCCGCAGCGTCTCTGCCCCAATACGGTGTCGCCCGCCTTCGGGCGGTCGTGCCCGATTTGCCGGCAGTCGACGCGCTCCCCAAGCCGTTCAGCCTGGCGGACCTCAAACGCGGTTCTGGCCAGGGTGCTCGCCAAGCGGCGGTGACTGTTTCGCGCTAACATCCGCGGCGATGAGGACGCTCCTGCGGGCCGTCGCCCTCGGCGCGGGCATGTCCGTCGTGACGGGGCCAGTCCTCGCCCAGGATGCCGCCCTGGTCCGGGCCCGCGCCATCCTCGACCGGGTGGGACTCGTCGACGGCCACAACGACCTGCCCTGGACACTGCGCGAGACCTTCGGCGGCGATCTGTCGCGGGTCGACCTCCGCAAGAGTGGTGCGACGGTGGACACCGACATCCCGCGGCTGCGCGAAGGCCGTGTCGCCGGACAGTTCTGGAGCGTCTTCATCCCGTCGGGGATGTCGAACCCGGCCCGCGTCCAGCTCGAACAGATCGAGCTGGCCCGCCGGATGATCGACGCCTACCCGGACACATTCCTGCTGGCGACCAACGCGGCCGACTTCGAGCGCGCCCGCCAGCAGAAGAAGATCGCGTCCTTCCTCGGCATGGAGAACGGCCAGCCGCTGGAGAACAGCCTCGGCGCGCTTCGCGCCTACTACGCGCTCGGCGTGCGCTATCTGACGCTGACGCACGGCAAGAACAACGATTGGGCCGATTCCGCGACCGACACGCCGGCACACGGCGGGCTGACGCCGTTCGGGCGCGAAGTGGTCCGCGAGATGAACCGGCTCGGCATGCTGGTGGACATCTCGCACGTGTCACCGGACGTCATGCGCCAGGTGCTCGAGGTCTCGGAAGCGCCGGTCATCTTCTCGCACTCGAACGCCCGCTCGCTGGTCGATCACCGGCGCAACGTGCCGGACGACGTGCTGGCGCGGATGGCGCGGAACGGCGGGGTCGTGATGATCACCTTCATTCCGTCCTTCGTGTCGGCCGAGACCGCCGCGTGGGGCAAGGAACTCGAGACGTCGATTTTCAACGCCAAGTCGACCGCCGAGATGGCGCAGATGGAGAAAGCTCACGCCGCAGCCCATGGTCCGGCGCCGATCGCGACCCTGGCCCAGGTCGCCGATCACATCGAGCGTGTCGCTCGAATCGCCGGTCGCGACCACGTCGGCATCGGCAGCGATTTCTACGGCAGCACCGACGAGCCGTCCGGACTCGGCGACGTGAGCCGGTTCCCTGAGCTGTTCGCCGAGCTCATTCGCCGCGGCTGGTCGGATGCCGATCTCGAGAAGCTGGCCTCCGGCAATATCCTCCGCGCGCTGCGTGGCGCCGAGCGCGTGGCCAGCCGGCTGGCGGCAAGCCGCAAACCATCGACGGCGACCATCGAGACGCTCGACAGACGCCCCTGATGCCGCGACGGAGTCGCGTCAGGCTCGGCCCGTCCGCATTTCCTCTTGAGGAAATCCATCGTCCGCCAGCGACCACCTCCCGTGACGCCGAGGATGCCGGAACGCATCATCGGCGGGCGCGGGCCGCCGTGTGGTGCGTGATGCTGTCGGCGGTCGCCAGCGCGGCCGTGCTCGCCGGGTCGCACGCATCGTCGCCGGAGCCGACCCTCGCCACGGTGCTCGAGCGGGCCGCCGCCTACGTGGCCCGCTTCCAACAGCGACTGTCGCGCGTGGTCGCGGAAGAGCGCTACGTACAGGACTGGCGCACGACGCGTG
>JBDSLU010000110.1:0-39964 GCA_039916225.1 Vicinamibacteraceae bacterium | reverse complement strand
AAGCGTCCAGCGGCGATGGAGGTAGGCCCGTTCCACCAGCTTCAGCGCCGGCGCCAGCGACGGCCGCGCCCCCTGCAGCGCGGGCAGGGTGCCGCTGCCGACCGTGGCGACGATCACCATCGCCAGCATCAGGCCGAACAGGCGGAAGTCGAGAGAGGCACTCACCTCCAGCGGCAGGGGCAATGGCAGCGGCACGCGGGCGATGGCCGCCATGGCCACCACCATGAAGACGACGCCGCAGGCCGTGCCGAGCGTCGTCAGCCACAGCGTCTCGACGACGAGCTGCTGCATGATTCGCGCGCGCGAGGCGCCGAGCGCAGCGCGCAGCGCCAGCTCCTTCTGCCGGACAGTGTTCCGCGCCAGCAGCAGGCCGGCGACGTTGGCGCAGGCAATGCCGAGGACCAGCCCGCCGACCACGCCGAGCACGATGAAGAACTGCCAGATGCTCGGCAGGCCGGGCATGCCGGCGGTCACGAGCAGCATCCGCCCGACCCGCTTCGGCCGTTCGGGATCGGCCAGGTGCCGGCGCTGCACCACGGTGTCCAGCGCCGCGATGGCCTGCTCCACCGACTGCCCCACCTCGAGACGGCCGACGAGTTGCGTCGCCGCGGCGTGCGGGTGATCGAGGCCGGGCAGCACGGCGCGGCTGAGCGGCAGGTAGATCTCGGGCGATAAGCCGAAGCCGGGAATGCCCTTGAGACCGGCCGGCAGGACGCCGAGCACCGTATAGGCCTCGCCGTTGACGACGAGCAGGCGGCCGACGGCCTGCCGGTCGCCGCCGAGGCGCAGACGCCAGAAGCGATCGCTGATCACCGCGACCCGGGGGTTGCGCTCAGCGGCCGCCTCGACGGCGGTGAACCCGCGACCACGGGCCATCGGCACGCCGATGACGTCGAAGAAGTTGGCCGTGGCCAGCAGCGGCACGATCGCCACCGTGCCCCCGCCCTGCCGCACGTTGACCGAGCCTTCGATGTGGTAGCCGGCGAGGCCGGCGAGCACGCCGCTCTCATCGAGCGCGCGCCAGTCGGCGTAGGAGACGTGGCTGTTGCCGTCGAGGGTGATGTTGACCAGCGCGTCGACGTCCCGCCCCGTGGGCCGCGCCAGCAGCAGTCCCGCGGTCAGGCTGAACACGAGGGCGGTCGCGCCCGCGCCCGCGCCGATCGAGACGATCGCCGCGACGGCGAGGAGCGGCTGCGACAGCAGGGAGCGGAAGCCGTGCCGCAGATCCTGCAGCAGGCCCTGGACGAAGGCGACGCGTCGCGTGTCACGGCATTGATCCTCGACCAGCGCGACGGCGCCGAAGTCGCGGCGGGCGGCGAGCCGGGCGTCCGCCGGGGTGAGTCCGCGGGCGCGGTGTTCGCGCTCGGACTCCTCGAGGTGCAGCGCGATCTCGGCGGCGAGCGACGCATCGGCCCGGCGGCGCTGGATCAACGCGCGCAGGCGATGCCAGACACGTTCGATGATGCGCGGCACGTCAGGCCTCCCCGTCGCGGACGACCAGGCCGATCGCGCCGGACAACCGATCCCAGCTCTCCAGCTCGCGGGCGAGCTGCTTCCGTCCGGCCGGCGTGAGGGCGTAGAACTTGGCCTCGCGCCCGGTTTCGGTCCGCCCGCTCTTGGCCCGCAGCCAGCCCTGCTGCTCGAGCCGGTGCAGGGCCGGATAGAGCGAGCCCTGCGTGACCTGCAGCGCCTCCTGGCTCACCTGCTGGATGCGCTTGGCGATGGCCCACCCATGCTTGGGCTCGAGCGACACGGTCTTGAGGATCAGCAGATCGAGCGTGCCCTGAATCAGATCGGACGGCTTGCCCATGCGGCCTCCAGCGGCGATACCTAGACGGTCGACAATACGACCCCTAAACTATCGACAATGGCAGGAGACGTCAAGGCGGCCGGCCCGGTTCCCGGCGCCCGGCGATGCCGCGCCGGCGTGGCGCCGATCCGGCACTCCTGCTATTCTGCCGAGCCGCATGAATCTGACCGCGTCGCTGACGTCGCCGATTGTTCAGATCTCGCTCGATCTCACTGATCTCGACGAGGCCCTGCGGACCGCGCAGATCGCCGTCGACGCCGGCGTCGACTGGCTCGAGGCCGGCACGCCGCTGATCCAGGCGGCGGGCGCCCACGCCGTCCGGGCGCTGCACGAGCGCTTCCCGGCGCATCCGATCATCGCCGACCTGAAGATCATGGACGGCGGCTACCGCGAGACCGAGCTGATGGCCAAGGCCGGAGCCAGCTTCGTGGTGGTGATGGGCCGGGCGCACGAGGCCACCGTCCGCTACTGCGTCGACGCCGGCCGCGCCTTCGGCATCCAGGTGATGGGCGACAACATGCTGGCCGACGATCGCGTCGCCAACGCCCGCTGGCTCGCCTCGCTCGGCGTCGACGTGGTCATCCACCACATCGGCTACGACGAACGGCGGCTGGTGAAGGGCCTCAGCCCGCTCGACGAGCTCGCCGCGGTGGTCGCGGCGGTCGACGTGCCGGTGCAGGCCGTCGGCGGGCTCAGCATCGCGCAGGCCATCGCCTGCCCGTCGTACGGGGCGCCCCTCGTCGTGCTCGGCGCGCCGCTGGTCATCGCCGCCGACGACTTCAAGCCGAGCGGCTCCGATCTGGGCAGCATCCTGCGCGAGATCTGCCGCGAGATTCGCCAGACACCGCTGGCGCCGCGCGCCCGTTCCTGACCCGTCACCCAGGCGAGCCTCCAAGACCGCGACATGTCCACGCAAGCCGCCGTCGTCCAGTACGCGCTCGAGCCGCTCTCGGTCGAGCTCCGCGAAATCCCCATCCCCGAGATCGGCGAGCACGACGTGCTGCTGCAGGTCGGCGCCGTCTCGGTGTGCGGCTCCGACGTGCACCAGTTCCACGCCACGCACTCCTGGGCGGTGAACACACCGGTCGTGCTCGGCCACGAGTTCTGCGGCACGGTCGCCAAGGCCGGCCGCTCGGTCCGCGGCGTCAAGGAAGGCGATCGCGTCGTCAGCGAGACCGCCGCCGTGATCTGCGGCACGTGCATGATGTGCCGCACCGGCCGCTACAACCTGTGCCCGACCCGCAAGGGCTTCGGCTACGGCGTCAACGGGGCGATGGCCTCCTACGTCGCCACGCCGGCCCGCTGCCTGCACGCCATCCCCGACACCCTGCCGTTCGAGTACGCCTGCCTGTGCGAGCCGCACGCCGTCGCCTACCAGTCGATGTGCGTCAACTCGACGATCCGGCCGGGCGACTGCGTCGTCGTCTTCGGGCCGGGGCCGATCGGCCTGCTCTGCACGCGGATGGCGGCGCTCGCCGGCGCCAACCCGCTCATCGTCGCCGGGCTGCCGCAGGACGCGCCACGGCTCGAGGCGGCACGGGCGCTCGGCGCGACGCACACGATCGACGTCACGACCGGCAACCTCGAGGAACTGGTGCGCAGCCTGGATCCCCTCGGCGCCGACCTGGTCTGCGAAGCGTCGGGCGCGAGCCGGCCGCTCGACGCGGCGTTGAAGCTGGTGAAGCCGGGCGGCCAGGTCACCAAGGTCGGCTGGTCGCCGGACACCATTCCGATCGACATCAACCCGCTGGTCGGCAAGGCCGTCACGCTGCAGGGATCGTTCAGCCACAACTACCCGGTGTGGGAGCGCGTCATCCATCTGCTGGCGACCGGCATGGCCAAGCCCGAGCTCGTGGTCGGGCTGCGCAGCGGCCTCGCCGGCTGGCGACGCGCCTTCGATGCGATGCACGACGGCGACGTGATCAAGTCGGTGCTCCTGCCATCGATGTGAGGAGGCCCAGCATGCCCAGCCTGACCAGTCGCGTCGCGCTCATCACCGGATCGACGTCCGGCATCGGCAAGGGCATGGCGGAGCACTTCGCCGCCCTCGGCGCCAAGGTCGTCGTCCACGGCCGCGAGACGCAGGCCGGAACCCGCCTGGTCGAGACCATTCGCGGGCGCGGCGGAGAGGCTGCCTTCCTTGCCGGCGACCTGGCCGACGAGGCGTTCTGCATGTCACTGGTGCGCGATACCGTGCAACGCTTCGGCACCCTCGACATCCTGGTCAACAACGCCGCCTCGACGTCCCGCGCCACCATCGGCGGCGCGACGACGGCGTTCTGGGACCGCATGATGGCGATCAACCTGCGGGCGCCGTTCATCCTGATGCGCGAAGCGCTGGCGGTGATGAAGACGCGCGGCAGCGGATCGATCGTCAACATCGGATCGATCAACGCCTACTGCGGCATGGACACCCTGGGCCCGTACTCGGTCTCGAAGGGCGCGCTCATGACCATGACGCGCAACGCCTCCGTCGAGTTCGCGCGCCACCACGTCCGCGTCAACCAGCTGAACGTCGGCTGGACGCTCACCGAAGGCGAGGAACGCGTGAAGCGCGAGGAGGAAGGCCTCGGGCCCAACTGGCTGGAGGATGCGGTGAAGACGCGCCCGTTCGGTCGCCTACTCGCGCCGCTCGACATCGCGCACGCCGCCGCCTACTTCGCCTCGGACGACAGCGCCGTGATCACCGGCAGCGTCCTCGACCTCGAGCAGTTCGCCATCGGTGCGCCCGGCACCTGGTGACCGCCGCCGACCCTATGCCCGCTGCCGCACCGCGCATCTCCGTCTTCCCCAAGTGCTGGTTCGACGACTTCGTCGCCGGCACCCGTGACTACCTGGCCTGGATCCGCGAGGCGCCGTCGCTCGGCGGCGAGGGCATCGAGCACTACGACGGCTTCCTGCGATCGTTCGAGCCGGCCGACGTCGATCCGGTCGTCGCGGCCCTCGCCGAGAGCGGGCAGCCGACCTCGCTGCTCTGCTTCTCGCCCGACTTCACCCACCCGGACGCCGACGAACGGGCCCGACAGGTCGGACGGCAGAAGGCGGCGATCGATCTCACGCTGCGGCTGGGTGGCCGCCACTGCCGCACCCTGAGCGGCCAGCGGTATCCCGGCCTGAGCCGCGCCGACGGCATCGCCCGGACGGTCGAAGGGCTGTTGCGCTCGGTCGAGTACGCCGAGTCGCGCGGCGTCGTCCTGTGCATGGAGAACCACTACAAGGACGGCACCTGGAAGTACCCCGAGTTCGCCCAGCCCGAGGACATCTTCCTGGAGATCGTCGGGCGCATCGAGTCGCCGGCCTTCGGCGTCCAGTACGATCCGTCGAACGCCACCGTCGGGGGCTTCGATCCGATCACCTTCCTCGAGAAGGTGAAGCATCGCGTGGTGTCGATGCACGCCTCGGATCGCTACCTCGCGCCCGGCGCCACGCTCGAGGATCTGCGCACCGCCGACGGCGCCGCCGGCTACTCGGCCAAACTGGTGCACGGCGAGACCGGCCACGGCCTCAACGACTACGACGCCATCTTCCGCATCCTCGCCAGCGTCGGCTTCGACGGCTGGATCTCGCTCGAGGACGGCATGAACGGCCTCGACGAGATGGCCCGCTCGGTGGACTTCCTGAAGGGCAAGCGCGCCGAGTACTTCACCGGTGCCGCTGACGCCTGACTCGTGGCTGGCCACGGCGGCCTTTGCCCTCGTCGCCGCGGTTTTCGTGACCATGGCCGCGGGGATGCTGCACAACCAGCGCTGGGCGCGACGACTCCCCGCGCTCGACGCGCTCCCTGCAGATCCTGCGGCGACGCCGCCCCGCGCCTCGATCGTCGTCGCCGCGCGCGACGAAGCCGAGGGCATCGAGGCCTCGGTCCGCAACCTGCTGGGCCAGCGTCACGTCTCGATCGAGGTGATCGTGGTCAGCGATCGATCGGTCGACGACACGGCCGCGATCGTACGACGGCTCGCCACCGACGACCCGCGCGTCCGGCTCGTCGAGGTCACGGCGCTCCCCGAGCGCTGGCTGGGCAAGACCCATGCGCTGCACATGGGCGCCGCCGCGGCGACCGGCGACTGGCTGCTCTTCACCGACGCCGACTGTCTGCTGCAGCCTGACGTCATGGCCCGGGCCCTGCGCCTCGCGGCACGCGACGGCGTCCAGCACGTGGCCCTGACCCCGGCCCCGATCGCCGCGTCCACGGGCGGCTATGCCTGGCACTACGTCTTCCTGGCTGGGTTGCTCGACTGGTTCGGCCGTGCCAACCGCGACGAGCCGGGCGGCTACCTCGGGTTCGGCGCCTTCAACCTGGTGCAGGCGTCGACCTACCGGGCGTTCGGCGGTCACGAGCCGCTGCGGCTGACGGTCCTCGACGACGTGCGCCTCGGCCTGCTGGTGCGGCGGGCCGGCGGCCGCTGCCGCGGCTTCCTCGGCGGCTCCGACACCCGCTGCCACTGGGGCTCGACGCTTGGCCAGGGCATCCGTCTCACCGAGAAGAACTACTTCGCCGCCGTCCACTACAACGGGGCGATCGTCGGCGGGCTGGCGCTCGTCGTGGCCTTGCTGTGGGCCGGCGTGATCGCGGGCGTGGCGTCGGGCACGGTGCTCGGCTTCGCCGCCGCCGGCGCAGGTGCGCTCCTCGCCCTGCCGGCGATCGTCTTCTCGCGCCGACTGGAGTGGCCGATCGCCGGCGCCCTCCTGGCGCCGCTGGTCCACTCGTTCGCCGCCTACGCGGTCGTGCGCTCCGCCGTCCTGACCTGGCGCCGCGGCGGCGTCCAGTGGCGCGAGACGTTCTATCCGCTCGCCGAGCTCCGCGCCGGCGACCTGATGGTCTCGCCTGGTGCCGCCAAGACGTCGTCGGCGCGCTCCGGGTAGAGATGGCCACCTGGTGGCGGCCAGGGGCGCCGTCGCCGTGCCGTTACGACAAAACCGCCGCCGGCTTGGCCGGATTTCACTGTTCGGATCGCGTGCCTTGACAGCGATCGGCTTTCCGCTCAGGATGCGCCCACTCTTTCAAGGAGATCGCTTCGATGCAACGACGTGACGCATTGCGGACGCTGTCGGCCGGCTCGCTCGCGGCCGGCGCGGGCTTGTTCACCGCTTCCCACACGGAGGCCCACCAGGCGCCGCCCGCTCCGGCGACACCACCGTCGCCGCGCGGCCTGCCGGTGATTCGCATCAAGGACGTGCAGACGATCCTGACCGCGCCGAACCGGATCCGGCTCGTCGTGGTGAAGATCGTGACCGACCAGCCCGGCCTGCACGGCTGGGGCTGCGCCACCTTCACCCAGCGCGCGCTGGTCGTGCAGACGGCGATCGATCAGTACCTGAAGCCGTTCCTGATCGGCCGCCGCGTCGACGAGATCGAGGACATCTGGCAGGCGTCCTACGTCAGCTCCTACTGGCGGAACGGCGGCGTGCTGTTCAACGCGATGAGCGGCGTCGACATGGCGCTGTGGGACATCCTCGGCAAGCGCGCCGGCCTGCCGCTCTACCAGCTGCTCGGCGGCAAGGTGCGCCACGGCGCCGACTGCTACTACCACGCCAGCGGCCGCGACTTTCAGGAAGTCGAAGACAACGCCCGCAAGGGCATCGAGCTCGGCTTCCGCTACGTGCGAGTGCAGGGCGGCGTGCCCGGACTGGCGACGTATGGCGCCGCCCGCGCCGCCGGTGCGCCCGGCGCCGATGCCGCGACGGCACCGGCCGAGCCGATCGGCCCGACGGCGCCGCGCGACGTCTGGGAATCGGCGCCCTACGTGCGGATGCTCCCCAAGCTGTTCGAGCACCTGCGCCTCAAGCTCGGCACCGAGATCCAGCTGCTGCACGACGTCCACGAGCGTGTCCAGTTGAACGAAGCCATCAACCTGTGCAAGGCGCTCGAGCCCTACAACCTGTTCTTCCTCGAGGATCCGTTTCCGCCCGAGGACAACGCCTGGTTCCGGCAGCTGCGCCAGCACACGAGCATCCCGATTGCGATGGGCGAGTTGTTCAACACCTCGCAGGAGTACCTGCCGCTCATCTCGGAGCGCCTGATCGACTTCATCCGCATCCACATCTCGCAGATCGGCGGGCTGTCGCCGGCGCGCAAGGTGGCGGCGCTGGCCGAGTTCTTCGGCGTGCGGACCGCGTGGCACGGTCCCGGCGACGCCTCGCCGGTGGCCCACGCCGCCCAGCTGCACCTCGAGCTGGCCACCTACAACTTCGGCATCCACGAGGGCGGCAACTTCCCCGATGCCACGCGCGAGGTGTTCAAGGGCGCGCCCGAGCAGAAGAACGGCTACATGCTGGCCAACGACGCGCCGGGGCACGGCGTCGAGGTCGACGAGAAGCTGGCGGCGAAGTATCCGATCCCGGCCGGCCCGCCCAACTTCGACTACTCGTGGGGCACGACGCGCCGCAAGGACGGCACCGTCATCCGGCCGTAGCCGCACGCGCACCTCATGACGGCGCGGCCCGCCCGGGCCGCGCCAATGCGTGCATGCCCGCGCGCCCTCCCAGGGCTCCCGCCGTCCGCCGTCGTCACGCCTGCACGACCCTGCCCGACCTGTCGCGGCGGTGATCACGCGTGACAGAAAGCGGCCGATAGCAGGAACGGGTGATCTAGCGCGTGGATATTTCCGGCCGAACGCTCTCGCACTATCGCGTCGTCATGAAGCTCGGCCAGGGCGCGTCGGGATTGGTCTACCTCGCCGAAGACCTCGTCCTGGGCCGGCCGGTCGTCCTGAAGCGCCTCCCGCCCGACGCCAGCGAAGCGGATCGGGCCCGCGCCCTCGTCGAAGCGCGGACCATCGCCGCGCTGAACCATCCCAACATCTGCACGCTCTACGAGTACGAGGAAGCCGAGGGCGAGCAGTTCCTGGTCCTCGAGGTGCTCGAGGGGCAGACCCTCGAAGGCCTCATCGCGCAGGGCCCGCTGCCCCTCCCGCAGGTCATCGACCTCGGCGTGCAGCTCGCCGATGCCCTCGACGCCGCGCACACGCACGGCATCGTCCACCGCGACATCAAGCCGCCCAACGTCTTCGTGACCTTCCGCGGCCAGGCCAAGATCCTCGATTTCGGGATCGCCACGCTGTCGTCGCCGGGCGGCGCCTCGCGCTACACGGCGGGCGCCCGCAGCACTGGCGTCGGCGCCCTCTATGGCACGCTGCACTACATCGCGCCGGAGCAGCTCCGCGGCGAGATCGCCGACGGCCGCGCCGACCTGTTCTCGCTCGGCGCCCTGCTCTACGAGATGGCCACCGGCGTGCGGGCCTTCGACGGCGTCGATCCGCCGGACGTCGCCGCCGCGATTCTCGGCGAGGCGGCCAGGCCGATGCGCGAGCTTCGCGCCGACGTGCCCAGTGAGCTCGAACGCATCGTCGCCCGAACGCTCGAAAAGCATCCCGATCTGCGCTGCCAGAGCGCCGCCGATCTGCGCGCCGATCTGCAGCGGCTGAAGCGCCAGGTCGAGAATGGCATGCTCGCGCCGCGGCCGGCTGCGGCCGCCGCCGAGCCGACCGCCGTGGCGGCTGGGCCGATCGCCGACACGCTGCCGCAGCCCGCTCTGGTGCCGGTCGCGGTACGCCGTCGTCTGTCGCCGCTGTGGATAGTCGCCATCGGCACCGCCATCGCCGCGGCCGTCGGCATCCCCGTCTGGCTCCTGCGCTCGGCTCCGCCCAGTGCACCGACCGAACAGGTACGGACCACTCCGCCAGCGCCGGGCGACGTGCCGCCGCTGCCAGCGCTCACCCCAGTCGCCGCGCCGGCGACCACCGTGTGGCTCGATCCACCGTCCGATCAGGTCGCCGATCCCGCCACGCGCGACGCCGGCAAAGAATCCGCCGCGGCCGCCGCCGGAACCACGATCGCCGCGGCGCCGAACTTCGCCAGCGAGCTCCAGGCGGCGCGCGCGGCCCTGACCGCGCGGCGTTTCGACGAGTCGGCGAGCATCCTCCGCGATGTCGCCGCCAAGGCCGGCGACACCACGCCCGGCATCGACGCGCAGATCGTCCTCGCCCACGTCCATGCGCGGCAGCGTCAGGTCGACGAGGCGGTCGCGGCCTACGCCGCGGTGGTCGCTCGCTATCCGACGCATCCGAAAGCGGCCGAGGCGATGTACTACCAGGCCGACGCCATCCTCGGCACGCGCCGCAGCGATCGCGACAGCGAAGCGCACAAGCTGCTGACCGAGATCGCCGACCGCTTCCCCGGGCACGGCTTCGTGCCACGGGCGCTGCTGGCGCGGGGCGAGATCGAGACGCGCCGGAAGAACTACCGGTTCGACAAGGTGCTCGGCAAGGCCGTGCCGGCCGCGCTCGTCACCTACCGGGAGCTCACCGAGATCCAGACCGGCGGCCGCGAGCGCGAGCACGCGCTGTGGCGCCTCGCCCAGGCCTACGAGCGGGTCGAGCGCTTCGATCTGGCGGCGGACACCTACCGGGACCTCGGCGAAGGCTACACGCACACGCACTACGACGCCTGGGCATCGGCGGCCCGGATCTACGACCATCGGCTGAAGGATCCGGTCCTGGCGCGCGCGGCCTACCAGCGCGTCCCGTCGACGTCGCCCGCGTTCAACGACGCCCAGAAATACGTTCGCTCGGCCAGCTAGTCCCCTGGAACCGTGATTTCTAGGAGAAGTCCCGGGCGGGGCATCCCCGGGGGCAGCGTTGCTCGTCGGTCGAATATGCCCGATATTCTTCCTCCTCGCGCCTTGCCCGCGGGGCGCCGCGCTCCGGGCCTTATCCCAGCCATCACGGTTCCAGGGGACTAGCCGGGCCTCGGTCCGGGCAGAGCCGGCTCGGCCGGTTGCGCCTCAGGGCCGAGCCGTGGCGTGCAATCGCGGGCAATGTGCGCGACGGATTGCACGGCAGGCGCCCGTTGGCCGATTGGCAAGAGAGGACACGGATAACGCGACATGCCGAAGCTGGTGCTTTTGTTCGAGGGTCGGGTACTGAAGGAAACGGCGGTGTCCAACACCGCCGCGGTGACCATTGGTCGCCTTGCCGACAACACGATCGTGATCGACAACACGGCGGTGTCGTCGCACCACCTGCGGATCGGCCGTGAGGGCCCGCAGTTCGTCGTCGAAGATCTCGAGAGCACCAACGGCACCTTCGTCAACGGT
The DNA here is from genome assembly GCA_039916225.1 of Vicinamibacteraceae bacterium. Lineage (GTDB taxonomy): Bacteria > Acidobacteriota > Vicinamibacteria > Vicinamibacterales > Vicinamibacteraceae > JBDSLU01. The sequence goes on along the minus strand of JBDSLU010000110.1, from coordinate 29,060 downwards.
ACCAAGGTCACCAAGCGGGCGCTGCGGCACGGCGACACCATCCTCGTCGGCAAGCACAAGATCTTCTTCGACCGGATGGGCGAGGCGGAGTTCGAAGCGCCTGACCTGCCCGGCCGCGACATGCCGGACTTCGGCGGCACCGTGATCCTCGACGCCGATCAACAGCAGCGGCTCCTGGCCGCCGCGCAGGCCCGGCTGCAGGCCCGGACCGCGGCCCACGCCGCCGCCACGCCGGCCGAAGCCGCCGCCCCAGCGCCGAAGCCAGCCCCGCCCGCCATCGGCCGTCTGCACGTGCTGCGCGGTCGCAGCGATCTCTCCGAGTACCGCCTCGACCACTCGACGGCCGCCATCGGTCGTGACCGCGAGGCACTCGTCCGGCTGCATGGCTGGTTCAAGCCGCGCCTGGCGGTCGAGATCGCGCGCCTGGGCGAGGGCTACGTGGCCACGCCGGTGGCCGGCAAGACGCTGGTCAACGGCCAGCGCCTCCAGGCCCGCCGCGGTCTCGTGGACGGCGACGTGCTCCACGTCAGCGGCCTCGAGCTCGAGTTCCGCCTGAGCGCCTGAGGCCGGCACCGGGGCCGCCGGCCCCGCGTTATGCTGCGGTCGTGGCCCGCGATTTCCTCGACGCCGCGACCAGGGACCGCGCCGAAGCCGACGCGCTGCTCGGCGCCGACCCCGGCCTCGCCACCACCGGCCCTTACCACGCGCTCGTGCTCGGCGACGCCGAGGCGGTGGCGCAGGCGGTCGACTCCGGCAGCCTCGACGTGCGGGCGGCCAGCGGTCCGCTGACGATGCCTCCGCTCGCGTATGTGTGCTTCTCGCGCTACGGGCAGCGCGAGTCGCCGCGCGCCCTGGCGCTCGTCGACACGGCCCGCCGCCTGCTCGCCCGCGGCGCCGATCCCAACGCCACCTTCGAGTCGCCCGACTATCCGGGCAACCCGCTGCCCTGTCTCTACGGCGCGACCGGCTACAACAACAACCCGGCGCTCGCCCGTGTCCTCATCGCGGCTGGCGCCGCGGTCGATGACGGCGAGTCGATCCATCACTCGACCGAACACGCCGACTTGGCGTGCCTGCGGCTGCTGCTCGAGCCGCGTCCGCGCATCAGCGAGCACGTCCTCAAGCACATGCTCGACCGCGAGGACGTCGCCGGCACCACGCTGCTGCTCGACGCCGGCGCGGACCCGAACGAGACCAACGGGCGACGCGAGACGGCGCTCCACTGGGCGGTCTGGCGCGATCGCTCACCGGACATCGTCGGGGTGCTGCTGGCCCGCGGCGCACCGATCGAGGCGCGACGCGTCGACGGCCGCACCGCCTATGCGCTCGCCGTACTGCTCGGCCGCGCCGCCCTCGCGACGGCGTTGCGCGAGGCCGGCGCCGACACGGCCCTGTCCGATGTCGATCGCTACCTGCAGGCGTGCACGGCCGCCGCGGCGCAGGGCCATGCCCCGCCTCCACCGCCGACGGTGAACGCTGACGACGCGCACCTGTTGCCGGACCTCGCGGATGCCGGTCACGCGGCCGCGGTGCTGGGCCTCGTCGCCGCCGGCGTCGGCGTCCGGGAGACGGGCGAGCACGGCGCGACGGCGCTGCACTTCGCCTGCTGGCGTGGCCACGACGCCCTGGTGACGCCGCTACTCGATCGCGGCGCCGACACCACCGTCGCCGATCGGACGTTCCGGGCGCCGCCGCCCGGCTGGCTGATCCACGGCGCCCGCTTCTGCGATGCGCCACGCGGAGACTATGCGGCCGCGCTGCGGGCGCTGTTCGCGGCTGGAGCAACGCTCACCGCCGACGAGCCGACCGGCCGGCCCGAAGTCGACGCGATCCTCCGCGAGCACGGCGTGTTGAGCTGAGCCGCCACCCGCTGGCCCTCGCCGCTGGTAAAGTGGGCGGTCATGTCGACCGCGTCCCTGGCCGCCACCACCGCGACTGTCCGTGAGCTGCGGGCCCGCGCCGTGCGCGTGCCGATGCCCGACCCGCACCGCACCGCCAGCGGCGTCATCTCCGAGTCTCCCCTGGTCCTGGTCGACGTCGTCACCAGCGACGGCGTGACCGGCCACGGCATCGTCTTCACCTACTCGACGGCGGCATTGGCGGCGACCACGTCGCTGGTGCAGGAGCTTTCTCCACTGGTCGTCGGCCAGGCGCTGGCGCCGGCCGAGCGCTGGCACGCCCTGGGCGCGCGCTTTCGCCTGCTCGGCATCCAGGGGCTGGTGGGCATGGCGATCTCGGGCATCGACATGGCGCTGTGGGACGCCCTGGCGCGGACGCACGGCACCTCGCTGGTGCGCCTGTTGGGTGGCGTCGAGCGGCCACAGCGCGTCTACGGCGCGGTCGGCTACGACGGTGCCGACGGTGCCGCGCGCACCGCCGAGGGCTGGGCCACGCGCGGCTTCACCGGCGTCAAGGCCAAGATCGGCTATCCCGACGTACAACAGGACCTCGCCGTCGTGCGCGCGATCCGCGAGGCGGTCGGCCCAGGCGTGTCGATCATGGTCGACTACAACCAGAGCCTGACGCCCGCCGACGCCATCGGCCGCATCCGCGTCCTCGAAGGCGAGGGCCTGGGCTGGGTCGAGGAGCCGACGCTGGCGCACGATTTCGAGGGCCACGCGCAGGTCGCGCGGGCCGTCGACACGCCCATCCAGTGCGGCGAGAACTGGTGGGGCCCGCAGGACATGGCGCACGCCATCCGGACCCGCGCCTCCGACGTCGTCATGCCGGACGTGATGAAGATGCTCGGCGTCACCGGCTGGCTGAAGGCGGCGACGCTGGCCGAGGCGGCCGGCTTGCGCGTGTCGACGCACCTCTGGTCGGAGGTCAGTGCGCAGCTGCTGTCGCTGACGCCGATGGCCCACTGGCTCGAGTACTGCGACTGGTGGAACCCGATCCTCGCCGCGCCGCTGACGGTCGAGGACGGTTTCTCGCGCATCGACGGCGTCGTCGGCACGGGGGTCGAGTGGAACGAGGCGGCGGTCCAGCGGTGCCTGGCGTGAGGGGCGGATGCGCGTGATCGAGTGGATCGCCGGACCGCATGGCGGCTGGGACGGCATCGCCTTCGCCGTCGGCATCGCCGTGCTCGTCGCCTACGCCGTGGCGGCGGTAGCGGTGCGCCTCGCCCGTTCGGCGCTGGCCAACTTCGCCTTCGCCGAGGGCGCCGCCGATCGGGGCCGGCAGTGGCAGAAGCCGATCCGTGTCGCCCGCACCGTCATCTTCGTCGCGGTGCTGGCGGCGCTCCTGCTGCCGGCCCTCGATCTCGCCGGCGCCGGGGTGCCGGTCCAGGCCAGCCGCGGCGCGCTGATCTCGTGGTTCGTCGGCTCGGGCCTGCGCATCCTGGTGGTGGCGCTGCTCACCTACCTGATGGTGCGGGTCATTTCGACGTCGACGGAGCGGCTCGAAGCGCAGGTCATGCACGGCGGCGGGCCGGACCGCGTCGAGCACATCAAGCGCGCCCGGACGCTCGGCCGGCTGGTCAAGAACGCGCTGACGTCGCTGGTGCTGGGCGTCGCGCTGCTGATGATCCTGCGCGAGCTGAACGTCGACATCATGCCGGTGCTGACCGGCGCCGGCATCGTCGGCCTGGCCGTCGGCTTCGGGGCCCAGACGCTCGTCAAGGACCTCATCTCTGGCGCCTTCCTGATCCTCGACGACAACGTCCGCGTCGGCGACGTCGCCCGCATCAACGGCACCGGTGGGCTGGTCGAGGCCATCAACCTGCGCACGATCGTCCTGCGCGATCATGAAGGCACCGTCCACGTCTTCCCCAACGGCTCGATCACGACGCTGTCGAACCTGACCAAGGACTTCGCCTATGCCGTCGTCGACGTCGGCTTCTCCTATGGGGAGGACACCGATCGCGTGGTCGACGTCCTGCGCCGCGTCGGCGCCGACGTGACCGCGGATCCGGGATTCGCGCCGAACGTGCTGGCGCCGGTCGAGGTGCAGGCCGTCGAGGCCTTCGGCAACGGGCAGATGACCGTCCGGGTGCGGATCAAGGCGCGGCCCCTGACGCAGTGGGACATCGGGCGCGAGCTGCGCCGGCGGATCAAGAAGGCGTTCGACGCCGAAGGGATCCAGATGCCGGCGCCGCCTGGCACCGTCACGCTCCTGCAGAGTGTGCCCGCCGCCAGCACCGAGACGCCGGCACCCACGCCGGAGCCGACCGACGGCAGCGCGCCCGGCGGGCCGCGCATCTAGACGAGTGGCCACATACAATCGCCGCCATGGCATCCTCATCGGGCTGGTCCGGGCTCACTGTCGCCGGCTTCATCATCGGCGGCGTCGGCGCGGCCCTCGCCATCGGCGGCACGCTGGTCGCGACGCTCGCGCCCGGCGCCATCGCCGCCCGTCACGCGCGGATGGCAGCGCTGCCCTCGCCCGACCACGCCGGCCTGACCGATGCTCCGGCGGGCCGCGAAGTGCTCGTGGACGGGCGCATCGCCCGCGATCAGCCGGTGCTCTTCCGCGACTTCGTCGCCTTCACCAAGGAAGAAGAAGTTCGCGGCAAGAGTGACGACGACCGCAAGGAATGGAAGGTGCGCGACCGCCAGGCACCGCCGCTGCGGATCGAACGGGCCGGCGACGAGCCGCTGCGGGTGGTCAATTACGGCTACGGCATCTGGGGCGCGAAGACCGTCTGGAACGACACCTCGACGATCATCGACACCCGCTACACCGGTCTCGTCTCGGGCGAGGCCGTCACCATCCACGGCCGGACGGCGACGGGCGGGCTCGAGGCGATCGAGGTCGCCTCGGGCTCGCGCACGACCTACCTGGCCGATATCCTCGGCAACATCGCCGTGGCCTGGTGGCTCGGCGTCGGTATGGGCAGCCTGGGCGGGGCCATGCTGATCGGCGCCGTGGTCCTGTTCGTCATGGCTGTGCGGAAGGCGCGGCCGCGCGCGTCGTCGCCCCCGGAACCACGGGCAGCTCGATAGTGCTCGCCGTCGCGCCGGCACGATAGACGCGCTGCGACGCCTTGACGTAGTCCTTCGGCTCGGCGAAGAAGATGTTCGGCACGAAGGTCTGCGGGTTGCGGTCGTAGAGCGGGAACCACGACGACTGGATGTGGACCATCACGCGATGGCCGGGCAGGAACACGTGGTTGGTGGTCGGCAGCACAAATCGATACGCGAGCGGCACGTTCGACGCCAGCGCCTTCGGCGTCTCGGCGCTCTCGCGATAGCGCCCGCGGAAGATGTCCATCGCCACCGACAGCTGGTAGCCGCCCATCTCCGGCTGGTTCGGCACCTCGTCCGGATACACGTCGATCAGCTTGACCACCCAGTCGCTGTCGGTGCCGCTGGTCGAGGCGATCAGGTTGGCGACCGCGGCGCCGCTGATGCGCAACGGCTCCGTCAGCACCGGCGACTGGTAGACGAGGACGTCGGTGCGATCGGCGACCGCCCGCTGATCCATCACCAGCCACTTGCGCCAGGTGTCGCCGTCGGCGAAGCGCACCGGACGCGGCACGTAGGGCACCGGCTTGGCCGGATCGGAGACGTACTCGTCGTAGGCGGCCGGACCGGCGGCGGCGGCCGGCGCCGTGAACGACAGCCCGAAGTCCTTGGTGAAGTACAGCGGCTTCATCGGCGCCGCGCAGCCGGAGGCGCAGGCCAGCGGCCACCGCTCGAAGCGATCCCAGTGGTTCGCGCCGGTGTTGTAGATGAAGACCGGCGGCGTCTGGGCCCGCGGCGCGCCCGCCTTCAGGTACTGGTCGAAGAACGGCTTGAGAACGTCACGACGGAACTGCAGCGCCGTGTCGCCATCCCACTGGAGCGGGCCGAGCGTGGCGCCGTCGTAGTTCACCTGGCTGTGCCGCCACGGTCCCATGACCAGGTAGTTGCGATCGTTGGTGCGATCCTGCGGCTCGACCTTGAGCCAGGTCTGGATCGCGCCCCACATGTCTTCCTGGTCCCACAGGCCCTGGATCCACATCGTCGGCACGGTCAGCGGCTGCGCCGCCATCGCCCGCACCAGGTCCTGTCCCTGCCAGAACGCGTCGTAAGCCGGGTGCTCGGTCAGCTTGCGATACGCGACGAACTGCTCGAGCCCGTTGGCCTTGGCGAACGCGCCGGCCGACCCGAGCCGCCGGTACATCTCGTAATCGTCGTATTCGCCGCGCCGCATCCCCTCGCCAGCGCCGCGCACCGACGTCTGCCCGGCGATGAAGTCCAGCGAGGGCTGGCGGAAGGCGCCGTTGTGGAACCAGTCGTCACCCATCCACCCGTCGATCATCGGGCTCATCGGGGCCGCGACCTTCAGCGCCGGGTGCGGGTTGACCAGGGCCATCACCACCGTGAAGCCCTCGTAGGAGCTGCCCAGCATGCCGACGCGGCCGTTCGACTCGGGCACGTTCTTCACCAGCCACTCGATCGTGTCGTAGGCGTCGGTCGAGTGATCGGTGGCGGTCGAGTTGAGCGGCCCGCGCAGCGGCCGGGTGAGCACGTAGTCGCCTTCGGAGCCGTACTTGCCGCGGACGTCCTGGAAAACGCGGATGTAGCCGTCGGCGGCGAACACCTCGTCGCCCTGCGGCAGCGTCGCGGCCATGTGCGGCGAGGCGGCGCGGGAGGCGCGGCGGCCGGCGTTGTAGGGCGTGCGGGTCATGATCATCGGCGCGCCCTTGGCCCCCTTCGGCAGGACGATGACCGTGAACAGCTTGACGCCGTCGCGCATCGGCACCATCACCTCGCGCCGCTCGTAGTCGTCGCCGGCGCGCGGCGCCTCGTAGGGCTTGCTGCCGATGTCGGACGTCTCGGGCGGCGTCTGGGCGGCGAGCGCGGTCGGGGTCAAACAGCCGAGCGTCAGGCAGGCGCACGCGGCGAAGCGGAACAGGCGCACGAAGATCATGCGGCAATTCTATGCGCCTGATAGGCCCGTCGCCCCTCGAGCCGTCGAGGCACGCGACCGCGGGTCAGTCGCCGAGTGCGGCGGCGATCGCCTGCCACTCGGCGTCGAGCGACCCCGACGCGGCCGGCTTGCCGGCGCGGCGATACCAGTAGCCGGCGTTGCCGATGTCGCCTTCCTTGCGGTGCAGGTAGGCGTGGACCCAGGCGCCGTCCGGCGTCTCGACGTCCTGGGCGACGCGGTGCGCGCCCTCCCAGTCGCCGGTCGCGTCGTGCCACAGCGCACGGATCAACGCCGGCGTGGAATCGGGCAGGGGCGTGCCGCGGTCCACCGCGGCGCGGAGATCCTCGAAGGTCATGCGCATTCTTGTATACCACCGGCCGGAACTGTCGCCGGCTCGGCCGGGCGGGCATGCCGGCGCCGCAATGATTGGCGGCCGGGCCATTCCGGCACGAATTCTGGATCTGCGCTCGACGCGCCGAGGTGTCTCCGGCGCACCACCATGACGTCGAAGGACTCGATCCTGCGCCACCTCATTCCGGGCCTGACCCTGGCCGTCGTCGTGACCGCATGGCCTGCCCCGGCCGCCGGCCAGGTCACTGTCGCGGTCGACGCCGCCGCCAATCGCCGGCCGATCAACCCCAACGTCTACGGGGTCGCCCATGCCGGCACGGCGGAGTTGAACGACCTCAACGTGCCGCTGAATCGCTACGGCGGCAATAACACGACCCGCACCAACTGGCAGCAGAACGCCGACAACCGCGGCGCCGACTGGTATTTCGAGAGCGTTCCGGCGTCGAGCGCCACGCCCGGCGAGGTCGGCGACACGTTCGTCGCCAACGCCCGCGCCGCCAGCGCGCAGGCGATGCTGACCATCCCGACCATCGACTGGGTGGCCAGGCTCGGCGCCAGCCGATCCAAGCTGGCCAGCTTCTCGATCGCCAAGTACGGCGCCCAGACCGGCAACGACTGGCAGTGGTACGCCGACGCCGGCAACGGCGTCCGCACCAACGGCCAGTTCGTCACCGGCAACGATCCGAACGACGCCAACGTGCCGTCGTCGGTGGCCTTCCAGCAGGCCTGGGTCCAGCACCTCGTCACCCGCTGGGGCACGAACGCCAACGGCGGCCTGCGCTACTACGTGCTCGACAACGAACCGAGCATCTGGCATGCGACGCACCGCGACGTCCACCCGACCGGCGCCACGATGGACGAGATCGCCACCAAGACCGTCGACTTCGCCACGGCGATCAAGAACGTCGATGCCAGCGCACTCGTCGTCGGGCCGGAGGAATGGGGCTGGAGCGGCTACTTCTACAGCGGCTACGACCAGCAGTACGGCAGTCAGCACGGCTGGGGCACGCTGCCCGACCGCGTCAACCACGGCGGCGCCGACTACCTGCCGTGGTTCCTCGACACGATGCGCCAGCGTTCGGCGACCGCCGGCCGGCGCCTGCTCGACGTCTTCACCGTCCACTACTACCCGCAGGGCGGCGAGTTCAGCGACGACGTGTCGACGGCGATGCAGCAGCGGCGCAACCGATCGACGCGCTCGCTGTGGGATGCGAACTACCTCGACGAGACGTGGATCAACGATCGCGTGCGCCTGATTCCGCGCCTGCGCGGCTGGGTCACCCAGTACTACGCAGGCACGCAGATCGGCATCACCGAATACAACTGGGGCGCCGAAGGCCACATCAACGGCGCCACCACGCAGGCCGATATCCTCGGCATCTTCGGCCGCGAAGGTCTGGACATGGCGGCGCGCTGGGCGACGCCGGCGGCGTCGACGCCGACCTACAAGGCGATGAAGCTGTATCGCAACTACGACGGGCAGCGCTCGGCCTTCGGCGACACCAGCATCGCGGCGGCAACCGCCAACCCCGACCTGGTCGCGGCGTTCGCGGCCGAACGATCGAGCGACGGGGCGATCACGGTGATGGTGATCAACAAGAGCACGGCGTCGGCACCGACCACCATCACGCTGGCCAACGTGTCGCACGGCGCGACCGGTCAGGTGTGGCAGTTGACGTCCGCCAACGTCATCACGCGCCTCACCGACGTCGCGGTGTCCGGCGCCCACGCGCTGATCGCGACCGTGCCGGCGCAGAGCGTGACGCTGTTCGTCATCCCGCGCGGGACCGGCCCGACGGGCCCGCCGGCGGCGCCGACCGGCGTCCGCATCGTGCCGTAGCGCCCGGACCCGGCTGGAGTAGCATGGCGCCACCGCGCCATGGCCTCCGTCCCGATCGCTGCCTCCGCCCCGATCATCGCGCCCGCGACGGCGCCCCGCCTGACCTCGCTCGACGCCTTCCGCGGCTTCACGATGCTGCTGATGGCGTCCGAGATCGCGCGCCTGCCGCGGGCGTTGCTGCTCGCCTACCCGGGCAACGGTCCGGCCTTCTTCGTGGCCGACATGCTCGAGCACCGCCAGTGGGTCGGCGTCACGCCGTGGGACCTGATCCAGCCGTCGTTCATGTTCATGGTCGGCGTGGCGCTGCCGTTCTCGGTGGCCAGCCGGCGTGATCGCGGCCATGCCTTTGGGGCGCTCTTCCGGCACGCCCTGGTGCGCTCGCTGCTGCTCGTTGCCCTCGGCATCTTCCTGCGCTCGCAGGGACGTCCGCAGACCTACTTCACGTTCGAGGACGTGCTTACCCAGATCGGGCTGGGCTACCCGTTCCTGTTCCTGCTGGCATGGGCGCGTCCGCGCTGGCAAGCGGTCGCTGCGGCGGCCATCCTCATCGGTTATTGGGCGGCGTTCGCGTGGTATCCGCTGCCGCCGCCAGGCTTCGACTGGACCTCGGTCGGGGTGCCGGTCGACTGGCCGCATCACCTGTCGGGATTCGCCGCGCACTGGGACAAGAACGTCAGCCCGGCCCAGGCGACCGACCTCTGGTTCCTCAACCTGTTCCCGCGCGAGTCGCCGTTCCGCTTCAACGGCGGCGGCTATCTCACGCTGAACTTCGTGCCGTCGCTCGCGACCATGATTCTCGGTTTGCTGGCGGGCGGGCTGCTGAAGGCCGCGCCGCGCGTGCCGGCCACCGCGTGGCGACTGGCGGCGTGGGGCGCCGCCGGCATCGTCCTCGGCCTGCTGCTGCACATCCTCGGCGTGTCCCCGCTGGTCTAGCGCATCTGGACGCCGTCGTGGGCCGTCTTCAGCGCCGGCTGGGCCGCACTGTTTCTCGCCGGCTGGTATGCGGCCGTCGATCTGCGCGGCTGGACGCGCATCGCTTTCCCGTTCCTGGTGGTCGGGATGAACTCGATCGCGATGTACGTCATCGTCCACGTCGCGGACCGGTACACGATGGACGCACTGCGCATCCACCTTGGCACGGGGCCGTTCGGCTGGCTGGGGCCGGCCTTCGTTCCGGTGCTGACTGGGCTGTCGGCGCTGGCCATCTTCTGGCTCATCCTGTGGTGGATGTACCGGCGCCGGCTGTTCCTGCGAATCTAGTGTCCCGAGTGACACTAGGAGCGTGGGTTCGCGCCGGGGACGCCTCGCCATCGCCCTGCTCGTGACGGCGGTCGCCGTCGGGCCTGGCACGTTCGTGCCGACGCTGTCGCCGCGCGATGCCTACCTGCGGTCGTTGCTGCGCGACGGCCAAGCGACCGAGGTCCAGACACAGGCGTGGGTGCAGGCCGGCGCCGAGGCGTTGCGGCGGGCCAAGACCGTGTCGCTGCCGTCTCGCGACGAGGGCGTGTTCTCGGCTGAACGGCCCGAGGCCGTTGCCTACGCCGTCGATGTCAGGCGCGGCCGACGTCTGTCGCTGGCGGTACACGTGGACGCCGCGGCCAGCCTGTTCGTCGATCTGTTCCGGGTCGAGCCGGACGGCGGTGAACCGCGGTGGCTCGCGTCACTCGAGTCGGGCCGCACGTCCCTGACCTATGACGTCGACGACGACGCGACCTACGTCGCGCGACTCCAGCCCCCGTTGAACCGCGGTGGCGCCTTCGCCATCGCGCAACGGACCCGCCCGTCGCTGACGTTCCCGGTCGGGGCGGCGGCGCCCCGGGGACCGCAGAGCCCGTTCGGCGTCGACCGCGACGCCGGGCGGCGCCGGCACGAGGGCATCGACATCTTCGCGCCGCGCGGAACACCGGTCGTGGCTGTCGCCGGCGGCATCGCCCGGGCCTCGACCAACCGGCTGGGCGGCAACGTCGTGTGGCTGCACGGGCCGACGGGGCGGACCTACTACTACGCCCACCTCGATCGATGGGCGGTCGGCCCGCTCACGCTGGTGCAGGCCGGCGACGTGGTCGGTTACGTCGGCAACACCGGCAACGCGGCGCGAACTCCGCCGCACCTGCACTTCGGCGTCTACCAGCGCGGGGCGGTCGACCCGTGGCCCTTCGTCGAGCCCGACCAGCGCATCCCGTCAGACTGACCTTCGGGCTCGATCACTGGTCGACGCGTCCGAGGCGCCTCACATCCACAGGCCGACGACGTCGACGATGCGGCCGTCGCCGGCGAGCGTGAAGACGTTCTGGCCGCGGCCGCGCTCGGCGCCGTCCGCCGAGCGGGCGATCCAATCGGCCACCACCACGCCCTGGCAGTGCCGCACCGCGCCCTCGCGACTGATGGCCATCCCCGGCATGAAGCGATGGACCGCGGCGAGGTGCGCCTGCAGATCCTCGTGGCCCTGCACCAGGCTGTAGCGATCGCGGAAGCGCACGTCGGCCGAGGCGATCTGCGCGACCACGGCGTCGCGCGACGGGCCGTCCGGGTTCGACCAGGCACCGAACCAGGCGTCCACGGTGTCGGCCGCGCCCGCGTGCAGGCGATCGGCGAGGACCGTCGCAAAGACGGACAGCTGGAAGCGCCAGCCCTGCACGAACGCGCCGCGGTGCGCGACCTCGGCGAAGGCGTGCGTCAGGCTGAGGCGCGTCGAGGTGCCGTGCGGTTCGAGCGCGATGGTCACCTGCGAGCCGCCGACCTTGGGCTGCTGGTCGCTCGACGCATAGCCATAGGTGAAGACGATGCGCCGCGGCGGATCCACGTCGACGACCTCACCGGTCACCTCGATGCCGTTGTTGTGGCGGATGAGCATCCGCCCGCCAGGCCGCGCGTCGATGGCGGAGCCAGGCCCCCACCACGCCGCCCAGAGTGCGTTGTCGGTGAAGTACTCGAACACGACGTCGACGGGCGCACCGATGTCGACGGTGCGTTCGAGGAGATGCGGGAAGGCGGTCATGATGATCCTTTGCGGGAGCGAGCGGCGCGGGTGGCCGGCGTGAGCGACGCGCCCGAGTCGGGTCGCGGCGCACGGGCCGTGCCGGGACGCGGGCCGCGCCGGGCCTGGCGCAGTTCGGCGTGTATCTTCAGCCGCCAGAGCGCAGTGGCCCACACGCGCTCCAGTTCCTGCCCGACCGGCCCGAGCGCCTCGCGCCGGGCCCGGTAGTAACGGTAGCGGCCGTCCGCCCGGACGGTGACCAGGCCGGCGTCGGCGAGGGCCTTCAGTTGCAGCGACACCGCCCCAAACGTGATGTCGGGCATCGCCGCATGGATGTCGCCCGCGCAGCGTTCTTCGTCCCACACCAGGCGCAGCATCTCCTGCCGGCGAGGCGACGCGAGCACAGCGAGGACTGGCAGCATCGCGGACATGTGTCAACAGTTTAGTTTAAACTCAAATATTGTCAATCCCGCCGAGCGACGTCGCACGCCGGGCGGTTACCCGCACCGTGCAGCGCCGTGCGCTTCGACCGCGACGGTCGTTGACACCTTCCGTACGGCCTCCGACGGCCGGTTTCATCCAGTTCGCCGCACTCGCCCCGTCCCGGGGCTGAAGGACCGATATGCGCCCACGATCCACGGGCTTCTTCTTCCTGCTCGCGCTGAGCCTCTTCTTCGTGGCCCGCCCCGCGGCGGCCGAACTCATCACGTTCGAGGAACTGACACCCGGAGGCGGCCCCGCCCCGGTCCTCGACTTCTACGCGAACCGGGGCGTGATCTTCGGGGCCTCGGCCCTCGACTTCACGAACGGCCCCCTCGTCATCCCCAACTTCGCGCACTCCGGCACCAACGCCGTGGAGACATGCTTCGCGATCGAGTTCTGCAAGGCGCCGATCGAAGTGACGTTCACAGTGGCGCAGGCGCACGTGAGCGTGTTCGCCGGCTTCGATGGCGCGCTCGGCGAGGCCGTCACGGTCGTCATGCGCGGCTTCGCCGCCGACGGCTCGCAGGTGGCGCAGGCTTCGGTCACGCTCGGTCCCAGCACGACGCCGACGCCGATTCAGACGCCGCTCGGCATCACCACGCCCACCGCAACCATCGTGCGGGTCACCGTGGGCGTCGAGAGCGGCGGCGCGCCTTCGTTCTCGAACGGGCTGGCGATCGATGACGTCGAGTTCGACACGGCGGGCCCGCCGCCTCCCTGCACGGCGCCGCAGCCCCCGACCGTCGTCCTGTCCCAGCCGGCCAGCGGGACCATCCTGCAGTTCAACCAGTTCCTGCTCGCCTTCGTCGTGACGAGCGGCGACCCCTTCGCCACCGCCACGGTGACCAACAGCGGCCCTGGCGGGACGAAGACCGCGACGTTCCCGGGATTCAACGGCGCGTTCGGGCCGACGATCGTGGGCGGACTGCTCGTGCCCGGCCCGAGCACGCTGACCGTCGCGGTCACGGACTGCCGCGGCACCGCGCAGACCGCGGCCAACATCACCTTCACGCCCATCGCGCCCGACGAACAGTTCCACGTGCTGGGACTCGAAGCCACGCAGGTGCTCCAGAACATCCCGTCCAGCGTGCCGCTCGTCGCGGACAAGCCGACGTTCGTGCGCGTCTACCTGCGGGTCAGCGGTGGCACGCAGAAGATCACCGGCGTCCGCGGGACGCTGGTCGCGTACCGGCCGGCCAACAGCTCCGGCGACATCGGCCAGCTGATCTCCGGCAGCGTCAGGTCGTCGAATGCGATCGCCGTCGACCAGTCCACCGACCTGAAGGCCCGGCGGCTCGAGCTCACCGAGAGCCTGAACTTCCAGCTGCCGGCCGACTGGATCACACGGGGCAAGGCGCACTTCGAGGTGACGCTCGACGTGGAGGGCAGCCCAAGCAGCCCAGTGTCGATTCCCTGCAACGGCTGTCACAACATCATCGGGACCGGCTTCGCGAACTTCCAGACGTTCCACACGATGCCGAGGCTGCGCATGCGCGTCGTCGGGCTCGACTACAACGGCGGCACGGGCACGTCCCCGCACACCACGCGGGCCGCGGACTTCGCACTGTTCCAGTCCTGGGTGCAGCGGGCCTTCCCGGCGGCGAACTTCACGTTCACCAACTCGTCGGTCACCTCGACGAACACGTTCCCGTTCACCTGCGACCAGGCCAACGCCGAGCTGGCGAGCATCCGGGCGACGGAGCTCGCGGCGGGCACCGACCGGCACACGAAGTACATGGCGCTCGTCATCAACACGGGCGGGTTCATGCGCGGCTGCTCGTCCGGCGTGCCCGACAGCCCGGACACCAGCGTCGTCGCGTCCTCACCCACCGGGGACACGGCGAACCTTCCGGGCAGCGATCCGAAACCGCGCAACGTGATCGGCGATACCGACCTCTCGTGGGGGGACTGGTACGCCGGCCACGAGCTGTCGCACACCTTCGGCCGCAAGCACCCGGGCTTCTGCAACAGCAATTCGGACGACGACGACGACTTCACGAATCCGAACGGCCAGATTTCGGACAACCTGCAGACCTACGTCGGCCTCGATCGGGGCGACGCCGCCAACGGCATCCCGATGACCGTCATCTCGCCCTTTGCCTTCGACATCATGACCTACTGCAACCAGCCGCAGTGGTTCAGCGCCCACAACTACGAAGGCGTCTTCGATCGCTTCAGGGCGGAGAATGGCGTGCCGGCGAACGACTTCGCGCCGACGGCCGGCGCGCGTGAAAGCACCGGTGCCCAGGCAGGCCCGGACGGCCCGAGCGGCGATTTCGTGAGCATCGTCGCCACGGTGAACCTCACGACGCACACGGGCACGATCAAGTTCATCGATCACGTCGGACGCGCCGCCGACCAGGGTCCGCTGCAGAACCAGCTCGCGGCGGTGCGCTTCGTGGACGCCGCGGGAAGGGTCCTCGGCACGTTCACGACGTGGGTCCGCGAGAACTCCGACCTCGACCAGACGCCGGGCGCGGATCGGACGGGGCTGGTGCAGATCGTCGTCCCGGTCGAGCGCGCGGCGGCGTCGCTCGAGCTCATGCTCGAGGGCAAGGTCGTGAGCCGGCGCGCGATCTCGAAGCACGCGCCCGTCGTGAAGGCACTGAAGATCAGCGAGCTCGCCACCCTGCTCGGCAAGCGCGGGCGCACGCTGACCTGGCTCGGCGTGGATCTCGACGTCAACCCCCTCACCTACCTCGTTCAGCTGAGCGGCGAGGGAGACACGTGGGAGACCGTCGCAACGGGCCTCACCGTGAGCAAGGTGACGCTGACCGACGAGCAGATCGGACCCCGCCCCAGGCGCGTGCGCGTGATTGCCAACGACGGGTTCAACGTGTCGGAGCCGGCGACGATCGAGATCGCGCCGGCGAAGTAGTCATGCGAATGGAGCGTCCGGAGGGTTCTAGACGTTGAACTTGAAAAGGAGGACGTCGCCGTCGACGACGACGTACTCCTTGCCTTCCATCCGATACAGACCCTTGTCGCGGGCCGCGGCCGTCGAGCCGCAGGCGACCAGGTCGTCGTAGGCGACGGTTTCCGCCTTGATGAAGCCGCGCTCGAAGTCGGAATGGATGACGCCGGCCGCCTTCGGCGCGGTGTCGCCGGCGTGGATCGTCCAGGCGCGCACTTCCTTCTCGCCAGCGGTGAAGTAGGTGCGCAGGCCGAGCAGGTGATACGTCGCGCGGATCAGCGAGCCCATGCCGCTCTCCGGGACGCCGAGATCCTTCAGGAAGGCGTCGGCTTCGTCGGGGCTGAGGTCGACCAGCTCGCTCTCGATCTGAGCGCTGATGACCACCGCCTCACAGGCGAGATGCGTCTTGACGTAGTCGCGGACCTTGGCGACGTAAGGGTTGGTGTCGGCGCCGGCGAGATCGGTGTCCTTGACGTTGCAGGCGAAGATCGTCGGCTTGTCGGACAGCAGAAAGAACTCGCGCGCGATCGCCTTCTCTTCCGGCGTCAGCGCGACCGTCAGCACTGGCCTGCCGGCGTCGAGGGCCGTCTCGATCTTGGCGAGCACCGCGTCCTGCGCCGCCGCCGTCTTCTCGCCCTTCTTCAGGTCCTTGGCGACGCGCTCGCGCTGTTTCTTCACCGACTCCAGGTCGGACAGCATCAGCTCGGTGTTGATGACCTCGATGTCGCGGACCGGATCGACAGAGCCGGAGACGTGGTGGATGTCCTCGTCGTCGAAGCAGCGGACGACCTGGACGAGCGCGTCGACCTCGCGGATGTGGGTCAGGAACTTGTTGCCGAGTCCCTCACCCTGGCTGGCGCCCTTCACCAGCCCGGCAATGTCGACGAACTCGATCGCCGCCGGGATGACCACGTTGGTCTTGGCGATCTTCTGCAGGATCGCCAGCCTGGCATCCGGCACCGTGACGATCCCGACGTTCGGGTCGATCGTGCAGAACGGATAGTTGGCGGCCTCCGCCTTGCGCGTGCGGGTGACGGCGTTGAAGAGGGTGGACTTGCCGACGTTGGGCAATCCGACGATTCCGGCTCGGAGCATAACGTCCGATCCTATCCCGGGTACGCAGTTTCTGCGAGTTGCTCGGAGCAAGCTCCGAGCACGCTCCGAGCACAGTACAATTTCTGCCATGCAGAAACGCGCACTGGGTTCATCGGGTTTCGAGATTTCGACCATCGGTGTCGGCACCTGGGCCACCGGCGGCTGGATGTGGGGCGGACAGGACGACGACGCCAGCGCCCAGGCCATGCACGCGGCCGTCGATCACGGCGTCAACTGGATCGACACGGCGCCGATCTACGGCTCGGGCCATTCGGAAGAGGTGGTCGGTCGCGCGGTGCGCGAGCTGCCCGCCGCGCGCCGGCCGCTGGTCTTCACCAAGTTCGGCCTCGGCCAGAACAGCGACAACCCGGTCAAGTCGGCGACTCCCGAGCAGATCAGGGCCGAGTGCGAGGCCAGCCTGCGACGCCTCGGCGTCGACGCCCTCGACCTCTACCAGCTCCACTGGCCGGTCGAGCAGCCGATTCCCGAGACGGCGGCCGTCTGCGCCGAGCTGCTGAAGGCCGGCAAGATCCGCGCGATCGGCGTGTCCAACTATTCGGTCGCCCAGCTCGAGGCCTGGCACGCCACGGGCGTGCCGCTCCACTCGGTGCAGTCGCCCTACAGCATCCTGCGACCGGCCGTCGCCGCCGACGTCCTGCCCTACGCCGCCACGACCAACCTCGGTGTGATCGCCTACTCGCCGCTCTTCCGCGGCATGCTGTTCGGCACCTGGAAGAAGGGCAAGACCTTCGGCGAGGGCGATACGCGCGGTGCCCACAAGGACTACCAGGGCGCTCGCTTCGAGCGCCACCTGGACGCCATCGCCGCCGTCCGTGAGGTTGCCACCGACGGCGCCCTCAGCACCGCGCAGCTGTGCGTCGGCGTGCTGCTGCGGACGCCGGGCCTCACCGGCTGCATCGTCGGCGCGCGCAGCGCTCGTCAGGGCGCGATGATTGCGAGCCTCGGGGTGGACGTCAGCGACGAGCAGGTCGCCGCCGTCGAGCGGATCATGGCGTCGCTGCGCGCTGACCTGGAGCGCCTCGATCAGCCAGCCGCGGCGCAGGCATCGCGCGCCTAGCCGGCTCCGCGGCCGGGACGCGGCGGGGCGACACCTCGCCCGGACTCGGCCGCCTGGCCGCAGCGGCCGGGGCGCGGCGGCGGGAACCGCCGCGTCCGGCTATCGCCTCTACCGCACCTCGAAGTCGACCCACTGCACCGCCCGCGGCCCCTTGGCGCCCTCGGTCGCCGGCACCACGCTGACCTGCAGCGTGTAGACGCCGGGCGTCAGGTCGTCACCAAGGGCGAGCGTGCCGGCGAACGGGAGCGGCGCGACCTCCGCCGTACCCGCCGACGCGGTGGCCACCGGCGCCGCAGGACTGGAGTAGACGGGGCGGCCGTCGCGCAGGACCGTCGCCTGCGTCGCGACGCCGCCGTCGCCCCGACGGCCGTCGTAGATGGTGCCGCGGTACTCGAGCCGGCTGCGGCGCGCGAACACGGTGGCCAACGGCTGGCTCGCGCTGCCGGCCATGGACAGGACGACGCCCGACAGCGCGAGACGACCCGCGCCCACGCGCGGCACCTGGACGAACTGCGCGCTGGCACCGATGGCCCGGGACCGTTCGTCGACGACCGCGGCGCGCACCTGGTACCCGCCAGCTTTCTTGAACGGCAGGCGGACGCCGTAGCGGAGCCCGTGCTCGCGCGCTCGAGCGTAGGCGTCAGCATCGAGCCGAACGGCAATGATCTCGCGCGCCTGGCCGACGACCCAACCGGCGTCGTCGAGCGCGAACACGAGCAGCGTCAGGTCGCCCTCGCGTCCGCCGCCTGGCGTCTCGGTGAGCGTGAGACCGGCCGGATCGACGGCGACGAGCGTCCGGACGAAGAGACCTTCGGCTGCGTCGTGGCCGAACAGGGCGGCGAGGCGCACGTCCAGCCCGCCGGTCGCGAACGGCGACAGCGCAGCCGAGATCAGCGGGTCGGCCGGCGCCGGCGCAGGCGGCGCCTCGGGATCGGCCGGGCCGAAGCGATCGCGGCGAGACCGCACCTCCAGCCCCTTCCGCTTGACGCGGATGCGGACGTCGCCGCGATCGGCCCGAACCCCCGGGGCGACACCCGTATCGAAGCCGATCAGGTAGTACCCCCGCGTGTCGTCGGCGATTCGCCTCAGACCACCCGACAGGTCGTTGCTGCTCACCACGGCGAACCCGCCGGTCTGTTCGGCCAGGTACTGGAGCGCGGCCTGCGTCTCCAAGAGTCTCCCGTTGGCCGACAGGGTCGCCGGCAGCACCGGCATGGGGCTCCGGCCGGTGTAGCTGGGATCCGATCCGCTCCGCTGGGCGGAGAACGGCCCGCCGAGGCCCACGATCGGGTTCACGAGGCCGCGGGGATCGATGGCGTACATGACGACGCCGCCGCGGTTGGCGTCATTGATGACCTGCTCGACCTCGGGCAGGGCGTCGTTGCTCTCGATGTCCGGCGTGACGAGCGGGAAGCCCTCCGAGACGAACACGACCGTCTTGCGTCCCGGCAACGCCTGGACGCCCCGCACGGCGTAGGCGAGGGCGCCGAGCGTCCCTTCGAGCGTCACCTCCCGCTCGAAGCGATCGGCCAGCCCGCCTCCACCGCGCTCCCACGGACCGACCGGGTCGTACGGCCAGACGCGCGCCGACCACTGGACCTTCTCGACCGCGGCCTTGAGCAGCCGTCGATCGGTCGTGAACTGCTGCAGCGTGCCGGCGCCGCCGGCGGTCCGGATGATGGCGACGAGATCGCCCGGCTGGACGTGCGCGTCGACGTAGCGGTGCAGCATGCGCCGGACGTCGACGATGCTCCGGAACGACATGCGCAGGTCGTCGATCACGAACGCCATCACCCGGCCGGTCTGATCGCGCGACGGAAGCCCGGTCCGCCCCGGCATCACGATGTCCGGCGTTGCCGCCGCCCCCGCCGCGTCCGCCGCGGCGCTGGCACTGCCATCAGGACGAGCGGCGTGGACGTAGGCGACCTGGCGGACGGTCTGGCGCTTGCCGCGTTCGACCACCTCGAAGTCGGCCGGCGCCAGGTCGGTGACATGGCGCCCTTTGCTGTCGGTGACGACCGCGTCGAAGGTCGCGAGCCGCGTGCCGGCCCGGAAGGTCGGCCGATCGGCCGGCGTCTGTCCAGCCGACGTCTGGCCCGCCGACGCCTGAGCGCCGGGGGCCGCGGCGATCGTTGCGGTGAAGAGAGTGATGGCGAGTACCGCTGCGGCGGCCCGGTCTGACGCGGCGACGTTCATCGGCGCACCTCGCAGTCGACCCATGGGGGGGCATGGGCTTGGCTGGACTGACCCGGTCAGGATACGCCCATCGCGTCGATTTCCGCTTGCGATGCGCCGCCGACCTGCACAGAATCGACCGGCCGGTACAAGGCGCACCGCGTGTGGCTGGCTATCGCCGCCCGGCCCAACCATCTTTCCCTACCAATGAACCCTGAAACGTACCTCACGAACTACTTCGGACTGCAAGGCAAGGTGGCCGTCGTCATCGGCGGCACGGGCGAGCTGTGCGGCGCCATGGCCGAGGGCCTGGCCGGCGCCGGTGCCGAGGTCGTCATCGTCGGCCGCAATGCCGACAAGGCCCGGGCTCGCCTCGATGCGATCGAGGCCGCCGGCGGCACGGCGTGGTTCCATTCCGCCGAGGCCACCAGCAAGGCCGAGGTCGAGGGCCTGCGCGACGCCGTGCTGGCGCGCAGCGGCCGCGTCGACGTCGTCGTCAACGGCGCCGGCATCAACTCCGCCACGCCGTTCTTCGACATCACCGAGGACGAGTTCGACCGCATCCTGCGCGTCAACGTCAAGGGCGTCTTCCTCGGCTGCCAGGTGTTCGGCCGCTATCTCGTCGAGCGGGGAGAAGGCGGCTCGATCATCAACCTCGGATCGATGTCCGGCGTCGTGCCGCTCTCCCGCGTGATCACGTATTCCGCCTCGAAAGGCGCCGTGCACAACCTCTCGCTCAACCTGGCGCGCGAGTGGGCCACCGCCCGCGTGCGCGTCAACGTGCTCGTTCCCGGCTTCTTCCCCGCCGAGCAGAACCGCAAGATCCTGTCGCCCGATCGCGTCACCGCGATCATGGGCCACACGCCGATGAAGCGGTTCGGCGAGGCCCGCGAGCTGATCGGCGCCACCCTGCTGCTGGCCTCGGAGACGGCCGGCTCCTTCATCACCGGCGAGGAGCTGATCGTCGATGGCGGCTACCACGCCATGACGATCTGACGGCACCGCCTCATGTCCGCCGTCAACAGCTTCCTGCTGCGACACGATCTGCGCATCGCGCAGAATCCCTGCATCTCCCCGGATTTCTGCCTGGACTGGCCAGCCCTCGCCGCGGACATCCGGGCCGGGCGCGTCACCGAACACGGCAAGAGCCGCTTCGAGACGCGATCCGGAGCGTTCACGCTGGTCGAGAACGCTGCCGGTGACTGTGCCTGGAAGCTGCACGCGATCGGCGATCCGCTCGCCGACGGGGACGCCCACGCCGGCGCCACGTTCTTCCCGGCCACCTGGGACAATCTGCTCGCCCTCAAGAACCTCGTCCAGGTGCACGACGCCGACTCGACGATCTTCCCAACCGCAGGCGCCCGACTCGGCGAGCGTACCCTCGGCGTCGGCGCCCGCTTCACCACGCTGCACTGGCCGGCGGTGGAATGGGCGATGAGCGCCCTCGAGATCGGCCTGACCGCCAACCAGAACTCGATTCCGCGCGAGCTGGTCTACGACGTCGATGCGATGCTCGCCGACCGGCTCGACACCGTACCGTTTCCCTTCATCGGCACCAACGTGCCGGAGGGGCACCAGGGTCAGAGCGTCGAGGGGATGAGTCACGGCTGCGTCCTCTCGAAGCTGAAGACCGGGTTCCATCGCCGCCGGATTGCCTGGTCGTTCAACGCCGACCATCAGCCCATCGGCGGCAAGTTCGACGCGCGCGAAGACGCCCTCGTGACGGGCTGCCTGCTGGCCAGCTACATCACCTTCGATCTGTCGCCCGAGCTCGCCCTCAACCAGCCGGCACAGCTCGCCGACATCCCGGCCGAGGTCGTCGCCAGGACCCGCGCCCGCGTCGCCGCCGCCGGTATCGCGCTCGACGACACGGCGTTCAATCAGCTGCTGGCCGCGGTCTGGACGCCGCTGCAGAAGATGAAACGCCGCGACGACAAGTACGCCGCCGTCCGCGCGTCCGCCTTCACGACGGACGCCGGCCGCCGCTACCTGCGCGAGCTCTCGATCGACGAGCTGCCCGGACTCACCACGGCCGAGACCACCGCCATCATGCTGGCCCTGTGCGAAGTGCTGGGCATGCCGGTCAACTTCGTGGCCCCGGCCCTGGGCTTCCAGAAGAACTCGCCGTATCCCGACAACGACGGGCTGCTCGCGCTCATCCAGGCGCAGTGGGACGTCTGCCAGCGCTTCGGCGTCAGCATCGGCTTCCACTCCGGCTCGGGCAAGTCGGCGGAAAACTATCAGGTGATGGGCCGGGTCACCGGCGGCCGGCTCGAGATCAAGACCAGCGGCCGCTACACTTATGAGATGGGCGTGGCCCTGTCGCAGTCGCACGACACCGCTGACGCGGCGCTGTGGCGCGATTGGTATCGGTTCACCGTCGACATGGCGGTGGCCGGAGCGTTCAGCGCCGACGCCACCGAGAGGAACATGGCGCGGGTGTTCGTCACCACCTCGCTCGCTGCCGTCGGCAGCCCGGTGGAGGTCTTCGCGTCGCCGGCCGCGTGCCGCGCGGCCCTCGAGGCGCTGTCGCCCTCCGCCGATCACATGTTCTTCTTCGAGTACAACTTCCTCTACGTGCTGGCCGCGGGCGGCCGTCCGGAGAAGGCGGCCCTCGGTGACCACAGCGCCGCCGGCTACGCCCAGCGCGCCCGCTTCTACGCCGTCAGCGCCGAGGCCCGCCTGCGCTACGCCCAGGGCGTTGCCGGCTATCTGATCTTCCTGGCCGAGCACACGGGCCTCGCTCCGACGGAGCGTTGCGCCCGCGCGCGCACACGGCTGGCCAGGTACGCGGACTACCAGGCCTTCGTGGCCGACATCTCCGCCTGACTGTCGCCGCGCGACGGTGTGCACAATGCGACATCGACCGCGCGGCCAGCAGGATAGCCTCCAGCCTGTTCGTTTTGCAGGAGGTCCCCATGCGCTGGCTCACGTCGTCGCTCGTCGTGCTGATTGGATTGTCGGGGATGACCGTCGTGGTATCCGCCGACGACGCGCCGGTCGAGCGCGGCAAGGCGGTCTACGCCGCCCAGAAGTGCAGCCTGTGCCACACCATCGCGGGTGTCGGCAAGAAGACCGCGCTCGATGGCGTGGGCACCAAGCTGAGCGAGGCCGACATCCGCGAGTGGCTGGTCCACCCGAAGGAAGCCGCGGCCAAGGCCAAGTCGACGGCCAAGCCGGTGATGAAGGACTACTCGAAGCTGCCGCCGCCCGACATCGACGCGCTCGTCGCGTACATGAAGACCCTCACGAAGAAATAGATCGCCCCGAAGGACCGCATGTCCACGTTCGGGGCCCGCACCTTCGCGCATCCCATCGCCCTTCTGGGAGCGGCACTCACCACGATCAGCGCCGTGCTGTTCGTGATGTCGCTGCTCCTCGAGGTCGTGGGGTTCCACACCAGCCCCTACCTCGGCATCGTCACCTTCATCGGGCTGCCGGCACTCTTCCTGCTCGGCCTGGCCCTGATCCCGATCGGGACGTGGCGCCAGCGCCGACGGGTCGCCCGCGGTGACGCCTCGCCGTGGCCGGTCCTCGACCTGAGCCTGCCGCCCGCCCGGCGCCTCGTCGCCATCGTCGGTGTCCTCACCATCGTCAACGTCGCGATCGTCGCGCTCGCCGCCGCCAAGGGCGTCGAGTACGTCGACTCGACCGGGTTCTGCGGCACGGTCTGCCACACCGCGATGAAACCCGAATCGATTGCCCATCGGGGCGGTCCGCACGCGCGCGTCACCTGCGCCAGCTGCCACGTGGGGCCCGGTCCGCAGGGGTTCGTGGCGGCCAAGATGGGCGGCGTCCGCCGGCTCGTCGCGGTGGTCCGCGGCAATTACGCGCGGCCCGTCGCCGCGCCCGTGCACGACCTGCCGTCGACGCAGGGCACCTGCGAGAACTGCCACGACCCGCGGGCCTGGCTCGGCGATCGCCTGCGCAAGGTGTCCGTCTTCGCCGACGACGAGGCCAACACCGACCAGACCGAGGTCCTGACGGTACGGGCCGGCGGCGGCGGCTGGGATCGCGGCGGCCCGCAAGGCGCGCACTGGCACGCCAGTCCCGATCACCGGGTCGAGTACGTGGCCACCGACGCGCGGCGGGACACGATCGCCTGGGTCCGCGTCGTCGACCGTGACGGCAAGACCCGCGACTTCGCCGCCGGCGGCGCCGATCCGAGGAAGATCCCGGCCGGCGAACGGCGGACGATGGACTGCGTCGACTGCCACAACCGCGTCGGCCACCCGATTGCGATCAGCACCGGCCGAGCCGTCGACGAGGCGCTCGCCTCGGGCCTGCTGCCGTCGTTGCCATTCGTCCGGCGCGAAGCGGTCGCGGCGCTCGATGCCGCGGTGAAGGCGCCCGGAGACCGCAGCGCGGGCCGGCGTCTCGAGTCCTTCTACGCCAAGGCATACCCGGCTCTCTCGACAGGGGCCGGGCCAGGGCTGCGGCGGGCCATCGCCGGGGTCGATGCGATCCAGGCCCGCCACGTCTTCCCGGCGATGCGCGTGGCCTTCGCGAGCTATCCCGATCGCATCTCGCACACCGACGACAAGGGATGCTTCCGCTGCCACGACGACGAGCACAAGGCCGTCGACGGCGGTGCGATCCCGCAAGACTGCGAACGCTGTCACACGCCGTAAGGGATCGGGCCGGAGGGCTCGCGGTACCATGAACACGCATCGATGGCACGCGACGGCGTCGCTCGCGGCGGCAGCGGCCGCGCTGACGCTGGCGATGGTGGTCCGACTCCAGGGCGCGCCGGCCCAGGCACCGGCGGCGGCGGCGCCGGCGCCGCCTGCCGCGGCGTCCTCCGCGGCGCAGACGCCGAAGGCCGACGTCAAGGCGGGCGCCGCCGGCTACGTCGGCGACGACGAGACCTGCATCACCTGTCACGAAAAGCAGACGCTGAAAGGCACGGCGCACGGACGGGCGAAGGATCCGCGCACGCCGGCCGCCAGCCACGGCTGCGAATCGTGCCACGGTCCGGGCCAGGCCCACGTCGACGCCGTGGACAACAAGGGCCACATCAAGGTCTTCGGCAAGCAGGCGGTCGCCCGCGACACCAACGCCACCTGCCTCACCTGCCACAGCCGCGGCACCCACGCGCTGTGGGACGGCAGCGCCCACGACGCCCGCAACCTGTCGTGCGCGACCTGCCACAGCGTGCACGCGAGCAAGTCGGTCACCGGCCAGCTGACCGCGGCCACCCAGGAGGCGCTCTGCATCACCTGCCATCGGCCGCAGGTGCTCAAGACCCGCCGCCAGGCGCACATGCCGGTGCGCGAGGGCGCGCTGTCCTGCTCGTCCTGCCACAACCCGCACGGCACGACCAACGTCCGGCTGCTCAAGGCCGGCAACTGGGTCAACGAGAGCTGCGTCAGCTGCCACGCCGAGAAGCGCGGCCCGTTCCTCTACGAGCACGCCGCCGGCCGTGAGAGCTGCGTCAGCTGCCACGATCCGCACGGCTCGAACCACGATCGGATGCTGGTGGCGCGCCCGCCGATGCTGTGCCAGCGCTGCCACATCGGCTCGCGACACCCGTCGACGATCTACGACGGCGTGCAGCTGGCCGCCGGCAGCAACCGCATGCTCGGCCGGTCGTGTGTCAACTGCCACTCGGCCATCCACGGGACCAACCACCCCGCGGGCGGCACGTTCCTCCGGTGACCCAGAAGGAGCCGCACATGACGATTCGTGCCGCATCGCTGGCTGCCTCGCTGGTCCTCGGCCTCACGGCGTCGCTGGCGCTGGCCGGGCCGGCCGCCGGGCAGGACGCCGACACCACGCCGCTCGATCCGAATCTCCGCGGCATCGAGTTCGGCGGGCGCTTCAGCAACGCCTCCGGTGACGTCGCCCGTTTCATGCGCTTCGAGGATCTGCGCAGCGGGGCGCTGATTAATCGAGCGCGCTACACCCGCGAGCAGGAGACGCGCCTGGTCCACTTCGAGGCCGACCGCGTCGGCTGGCGCGATCAGCACTACGCCGCCAGCGTCAACCAGTTCGGCCGCCTCGAGGCGTGGTTCGACTTCCGCGGCGTGCCGTTCCGCTACGACGACAACACGCGGACAATGTACGCGGAGGCGTCGCCAGGCGTGTTCCGCCTCGACGACGGCATCCAGCTCGGCATCCAGAACCGGACGCTGACGCTCGATGCCGCGGCCCAGGCCTTCTCGCTGCCGTTCGCGCTGCGCAGCCAGCGCGACGTCTACGACGGCGGTCTCCGCTTCCACGCCTCCGAGCACCTCGACGTGAACGTCCGGACCGCGATCCAGCGACGCAACGGCTACCAGCCGGTGGGGGCCGGGTTCGGTTTCAGCCAGGCGCTGGAGCTGCCGGGGCCGATCGACGACCGGACGACGGAAATCGGCACCTCGGTCGAGTGGGCCAACGGCGGGCGGCTGGCGCGCGTCGGTTACGACGGGTCGTGGTACACCAACCACGCCGACACGCTGATATGGGACAGCCCGGTGCGGGCGACCGATCTGGCGACTGCGTCCTCGCAGGGCCGGATGCCCCGCTGGCCGACCTCGTCGTCGCACACCCTGTCCGCCGTCGGTTCGTCGGCGCTCCCGGGGCGCAGCCGGATCACGGCGTCGGTGTCGCGCAGCCAGTGGCTCCAGGATGCCGAGATCCTGCCGTTCACGATCAACAGCGCGCTGACGTCACCGCCGCTCGAGCGATCGACGGTCGAAGGCGAGGCCGCGGTGACCTCGGCGATGGTCCGCTTCACGTCCCGGCCGTCGCGGTGGGCGTGGTTCAACGCCACCGTACGCAACTACGATTTGGACAACCGGACGCCGGTGCTCGAGGTCCCCAACCAGATCAAGTACGACCAGGCGCCCCAGGTGGCGGCCGTGCCCGAGACCGAGCCGCTCTCGTTCTCGCGCGCGATCGTCGACCTGGAGGGCTCGTTCACGCCGTGGCGGCACGGCGCCATCCGCGTCGGCTACTCGCGGGAGGCGGTCGACCGCAGCTTCCGCCTGGTCGAGGAGACCACGGATCACACGCTCCGGCTGGCCTACGATGTCGCCACCCTCGACCGCGTCACGGTGCGGGCCGACCTGACCCGATCGAAGCGCACCGGATCCGGTCTCGACGAAGAGGTCTTCAGCGACATCGGCGAGCAGGTGTCGCTGCGGCAGTTCGACATCGCCGATCGCACCCGCACCCAGGGCACGCTGATCGTGACGGTGATGCCGACCGATCTCTTCTCGGTCAGCGCCTGGGTCGGTGGCGGCAAGGACGACCGCTCCGACGCGCCTTTCGGCCTGGCCGACGCGTCGTTCGGCACCTACGCCGTCGGCGTCGACGCGGCGCCTCGCGACGGCGTCAGCCTCGGACTGCAGTACGGCCTCGAGCGCTTCTCGTCACTGCAGCGCTCGCGCCAGGCCAACCCGCCGCCGAGCCCGCAGTTCACGGACCCGACCCGCGACTGGTCGACCGACGGGGCCGAGCGCGTCCACACGCTGACCGCCTCATTCGACGTACTGAAGGGCATCCCCAGGACCGAGTTGCGCGGCGCCTTCGACTACAGCCGCTCGCGCTCGCGCTACACCTACGCGCTGGTGCCGAACAGCACGCTGGTGACGCCGGTGCCGCTGCCCGACATCACCAACGCGTGGCAGTCTGGCACGATCGACGTGCGCTACATGTTGCGACGCCAGATCGCGCTCGGCCTCGGCTATCGCTACGACCGCTTCACGCTCGACGACTATGCGCTCAACCCGTCGACGATCGATCGGCTCGTGTTCGGCACGACGCTGCTGATGGGCATCACGGATCGGCCGTACACGGCGAACACGGTGTTCGTGAAGCTCGCCTATCTCTGGTGAAGGGCGACCGGCGGCCGACACGCCGCCGGTCTCTCGACGCGGCCGGACTCGGGCGGGCGCCTCAGAACCGGCCCGACAGCAGCCGCGGTGTGAATGTCACCGGCACGCGTCCCGGGTTGGCGAAGCGCACCAGCGGCAGCCAGGTCTCACCCGGGCGCAGGGCCGGGACGTCCAGCGTCAGGAACGGCGCCCCGTCGATGGTGCCGCTGGCGCCCAGCAGCGTCAGACCGGGCGCGAGGTCGTCGAAGACCAGGTGCACCGGGCCAACGATCTTCCCCGGGCCGCGGTTGGTGACGCCCAGCAGGCTCAGCGATACCCGCGTCAGCGGGTTGAAGACGAACGGCAGCCGCGTGAACCGCACCTGCGCGGTCACGTCCGGCGGCGTCGCCCGCAGATAGACCACCGCAGCGTCGTGATCCGAGATCCGCGCTGGCGAGTCGACGAGGTTGCGCGCCGTCTCCGGTGCGTCGGCGTTGCCGCGCGTGAACGCGATCTCCGAAACGCTGCTGAGGGCCGCCGGGCTGACCAGCACGTGGTCGAGCGACTGGGCGTTGCCGTCGAAGACATACGAGTAGCGCTGCGCCGGCGATACCGCGTCGACCAGATCGACCAGGTCGGGCTCGAGGAGATCGGGGCTGGCCAGGACCACCGTGTCGGCCGGCGCCGGCGTTCCCTTGATGGTGCCGATCAGGTCGACGAGCCCGTCGCTGAACTGGAAGGCGTTGAAGTCGCCGACCAGCACGAGGCGCTCGTCGGGCCGCGCGGTCAGCCGGCCCTGCACCAGGCGGGCCAGGGACTCGGCCTGGGCCGCGCGCTTGGCCCGCACGCGTGCGCCGATCGTTCCCAGGCCCTGCGGCGTCTCGTCGGCGACGCCGTTGAGCGAGCGCAGGTGATTGACGATCACGGTGAGCGGCAGCGTCCGCCCGTCCGCGTAGTGGACGACCAGCTCGCCGATCAGGGGCGGTCGATCGTTCAAGAGCGCCGGCTGTAAGGTGTTGGGATCGATGTAGGTGTCGGTGAGGCCTTCCTGTGCAACGGCCACCACCTCGACGCGCGGCACGCCCACCGCCACGGGCGTCGTCTTGACCAGCAGACCGACGTCGATGCCGCCGATGTCGTTGCCCTCGACGAGGTAGGCGGCATACGCAGGATCCGGCAGGCCGGCGGCGATGGCATCGGTGCCGATGCGCGCCGCCAGCGTCTGCAGCGTCGCCAGGTTCTCCATCTCGACGACGCCGAGGACGTCGGGCAGGCGCAGCGACTCACGGATCGCGCGCGACGCCTTGGCCAGCCGCGTCTCGAACGCCGCCGGAGTGAGCGCGACGTCGCTGACGCCGGCAGCGTTGACGGTGTCGAAGAAACGCTCCAGGTTGAAGGACGCCACAGTTGCTTCCGTGGCCTCCGCCGCGCGAACCGAACGCACCACGGCGGGCGCACTGGCGACGACCGCGCTGCCGGCATCCGGCAGG
>JBDSLU010000109.1:0-3258 GCA_039916225.1 Vicinamibacteraceae bacterium | reverse complement strand
ACGACGACCTCGAACGAGACGCGCTGGTTCTGCGCGACGGCGGGCGCCGTGCCCGAGAGCGCGAACAGGACGGGGAGTGCGACGGAAAAGACGGCCGAGCGGCGTCGAGTCATCGGGATCTCCAAGCGGTCGGCATCAGCGGCGGGAAGAACGGCGTCTCCCCGGCCGGCTGTCGGCTGCACCAGGCGTCGTCGTTCGTGCCCCACGCGGTCCCCGCCCCGGTCACCGACGCCGCGCCGATCGGCGCCCCCGGCGGCACCGTCGTCGGGGTGCCCGGCTTCGCCGGCGGATGCGGCCGGGCCAGGAAACGGGTGATGTCGGCCTGGATCAATGCGCCGTGCGCGGCCTGGGCGTCGCCGACTGCCGGCGTCGCCTTCAGCCGGGCCGCAATCCGGCCCAGGCGCGACGTGGCGATCGCCCGGACCTGCGGCATCGGCGCGTCGCCGGCCAGCGTCATCAGCCGATCGACCAGGGCGCGGGCGACGACGCGGTTCACTTCGGCGGCGTAAGCGCTCGCCGCGCGATCCTGGAAGACTGCTGTAACCAGCCGATCGACGACGTCACCGAAGGAGGGCAGCGTCGGGTCGTAGGCCGCCTGCGACACCAGCCGCGCGGCGCGCGCGGGATCGAGGACCGCGGTGAGGGTCACGTCGGCCGCGGTCAGGCCCGGCGTCAGCGGATCGAAGAGCAGTCCGGTGTAGCGCGGGAACAGCTCGCGGTGCATCTCGTAGCCGGACGGACGCGGCGCCAGCGCCTCGAGGATCGGGCGCGGCACGACCAGCTCGGATGACGACAGCGTGGCCGCCAGCGCGTCGAGCGCGGCCTTCTGTTCCGCGGCCGGCACCGGCCGCCGCGGCGTCTCGCCGTCGCCGCGCAGCGCGTAGCCGTAGTACTGGCCGCCCAGCGCCGAGGCCGCGGCGTCGACCTGATAGCGATGGTGGAGGAAGAGCGGCACCAGCGCTTCCTCGAGCAGCGCCAGCGGTGTGCCGCGCGTGATCGTCGCCTCGCCGAAGCGATCGAGGGCGCTGCGCCGGACGCGCATGATGCGCCGCAGCTCCGCGGCGGGGTCGGTGCCGTTGGCCCACCGATCGACGCGCGGGTGATACGGCGGATCCTGATCCGAGAGGAAGCGCAGATCGCGCGCCGCCGCGTCCTTCAGGATCGCCTGCCGCGCGTCGGTGGCATTGGCGCCGGCCGCGGTGGTGCCGTAGACGTAGCGCACCGCCACCGTGTCCCACTCGCCGATGCCGACGGCGTAGGCGTCGCGCAGGTCGATGGTGCCATCCGCGTTCAGCGTCTCGAGCGGGTGCGGGTAGTCCATCACCGAGATGCGGCCGGCGCTGCTGTCGTAGTAGTTGTGGCCGAAGCCGAGCGTGTGCCCGACCTCGTGAGCCGCGAGCTGGCGCAGCCGCGCCAGCACCACCTGCGCCAGTTCGGGCGGCTTCTCGTCGCCGGTGCGATAGGGCGACAGCAACCCCTCGGCGAGCAGGTAGTCCTGCCGCGCCCGCAGGGAGCCCAGCGACACATGGCCCTTGATGATCTCGCCGGTGCGCGGATCCTGGATCGCGGCGCCGTAGCTCCAGCCGCGCGTGGCGGTGTGCAGCCACTGGATCATGTTGTAGCGGACGTCGAGCGGATCGGCGCCGTCCGGCAGCAGCTCGACCCGGAACGCGTTGCGGAAGCCGGCCGCCTCGAAGGCCTGCGCCCACCAGCGCGCGCCCTCGAGCAGCGCCGAGCGGATCGGCTCCGGCGTGCCGCGATCGAGGTAGTAGACGATCGGCGTCACCGCGTCACTGACTGCCGCCGCCGGATCCTGCTTGCGGAGCCGGTGCCGCACGATGAAGCGCTTGATCAGCGGCTCGGTCATCGGCGCGGCGAAGTCGGCGTACGACGTGGCGAACGCGCCGGCCCGCGGATCGAACGGCAGCGGCTCGTACCCCGGCTCGGGCAGCTTCACGAACGAGTGGTGCTGCTGCACGGTCACAGCGGTGGCGGTCGGCGCGACGTCGGTGACGCGGCCGCCGGGCAGGCCGCCGCCGGTCTGGCCGGCGTTGTCGCCGTTGCCCGTGAACGTCAGGATCGCGTCGAGCTCGGTGTTGCGCGGGAACGCCTTGGTGCGATCGAGGTTGACCGCGCTGCGCGACGCGTCGACGCTGTAGCTGGCCGGCTTCAGGCTGCGGACCACGTCGTGGACGTCGCGCAGCACGAACGCCGTCGCGTCGACCAGTACGCGGCCATCGCTCTCGGCGGCCGCTTCGAAGCCCCAGAGCACCGACGTCGCAAACGCCTCGGTGACGGAGCGGCGTTCGTCGGCGTTGTCGCTGGTCGCGCGGAACGCGTAGTTCGGCTCGACGAGCAGCACCTTCTTGCCGATCCGCTGGAAGCGCACCACGTGCGCTCCGCCGAGCTGACCGCGATCGAGCCCGATGTCGTTCGAGCCGAGACCGGCCGAAAGCGCCGTGTAGTAGAGCAGTTCGGTGTCGAGGGCCGGAATCTCGAGCCAGATGGTCCCGTCGGCGCGGTTCCAGTAGAGCGGCACGAACCCGTCGCGCTTCTCGAAGCCGGCGGTCTTCGCCGCGATCGTCGGCAGCGATGCCGGCTGGCTCGACGGCGTTTGCGCTCCGACCGGCTGGACCCCGATCGCCAACAGCAGCACCACCCACACCCGTGTCACGACTCTCACATCCGCCTCCTCACGATGGCCAGATGGTGGGTGTTGCGGAGATCCCGACCCGCACCTGGGCGATCATGGATAGAGACTGTAGTCCAGGTCATCCGTCCGCATGAGCGCTCCAGCCACACGGTCCACCATCGATCCAGCAACGGCGCCGCCGACCCGTGCCGCGCACGTTGCGGTCGGCGGCTTGTTCTTCATCTGCGGCGTCGCGTTCGCGTGCTGGGCGTCGCGGATTCCCCAGGTACAGGCGGCGCTGGCGCTGTCGCCGGCGACGCTGGGGGCGGCGATCGCCGGGCTCGGAGCCGGCTCGTTCGTGGCGATGCCGCTTTCCGGCTGGCTGACGATCCGGGTGGGGAGCCGGCCGGTGGCGTCGTGGGCCGCGCTCGCCTGCAGCGCGTCGCTCGTCCTGCCGGCCCTCGCCTGGGACGCCGTCTCACTCGCCGCCGCGCTCGCAGTGTTCGGCGCCGCGATTGGCGTCCTGGACGTCGCGATGAACGCCCAAGCTGTCGAGCTCGAGCACCGCGTCGGCCGCTCCATCATGTCGGGGCTGCACGCGCTGTTCAGTGCCGGCGGCATGACGG
>JBDSLU010000108.1:0-10224 GCA_039916225.1 Vicinamibacteraceae bacterium | reverse complement strand
GCAGGTGACGATCTCGGTCGGCCTGATGGTGACGGCGCTGCTCTTCGTCCGCAACCTGTCGCTGGCGCACGCGTCCAGCCCCGGCTTCGACACGACGCGGACGCTGGTCGCGCAGATCGGCCTCGTCGAGAGCCGCTACACGCCGGAGCGCCGCATCGCCTACCTGCAGGACGCCGTCGATCGCGTCGAGGCGCTGCCCGGCGTCGAGCGCGCCGCGTTCGCGTTCGGCATGCCGCTCACCGTGCGCAACGGCCGGTCCTCCAGCGCGAAGATTGGCATCGCCGGCCAGCCGGCGTCGGCCGGATTCATGGCGCACTGGGCCGAGAACATCGTCAGCGAGGGCTACTTCGACACGCTCGGCATCCCGCGCCGGCAGGGGCGCGATTTCACCGCGGCGGACGCCGCGGGGACGCCGCTCGTCGCCATCGTCAACGACGCCTTCGTCGAGCGCTATCTCGCCGGTCGGGCACCGGTCGGCCTGCGCGTGATGCTGCCCGGGCCCGGCCACGACGACGCCTACGAGATCGTCGGCGTCGTCGGCAATAGCCGGCACCGCACCCTCGGTGAAACGCAGATGGCGGCGATCTACTACGCCTACCGGCAGCGATCGATGGACGGCAGGGTGCTGCACGTCATGGCGCGCGTGGCCGGCGATCCGTCCGCCGCGGCGCGGCCGATGGCCGGGACGCTCGGGTCACTCGATCCGACCGCCGCCGTGGACGTGCAGACGGTGTCGCAGTCGCTGGCGTTTGCGTTCCTGCCCAGCCGGGTCGGGGCGGCGCTGCTCGGCGGGCTCGGGACGATCGGCCTGACGCTGGCGATGGCCGGCCTCTTCGCGATGGTCTCCTACTCGGTGACGCGCCGGACGAAGGAGATCGGCGTGCGGATGGCCCTCGGCGCGCCGGCCGGGTCCGTCGTGCGCCTGGTCGTTGCCGACGCGGCCGTCCTGGTCGCCATCGGCCTGGTCATCGGCCTGGCGCTGGCGGCCCTGGTGACGAAGCCGCTGGCGATGTTCCTGGTCGAGGGGCTCAGCCCGCACGATCCGGTGGCCTTCGCCGGCACCGCGCTGCTGTTCGCCGCGGTCAGCGCCATCGCCGCCATCCCGCCGGTCCGGCGCGCCATCGGCGTCGGCCCGCTGGTCGCGCTGCGCACCGAGTAGCACCGCGCCAGGCAGGCACTGGCTCTACAATGGAGGCCCCCCACTCGAGAAAGGGCTTCGTTTGCCTATGCGCCGCCTGTCGATCCGTCGTGTCTGCGTCCTCGTCGGCGTCGCGTTCGCCGCGACCATCGGGCCTGACGCCGCCGCTGGCGGGACGCAAGGCGTGTCGGTGGCGCCGGCGACTGGTCAGGCCGCGATGTATCGCGTCATCCGATCGACGTCGGGCTCGAAAGGCCGCGTCGCCGGGCAGACGTTCGTCATCGAGGATCCGCGCACGGTGTTCCGCGTCCCCGACGATCGCCAGGTGATCGTCCATTTCGAGTGGGACGGCCCGGCCGGCGCGCATCGGCTGGAAGGCTTGTGGCGCAATCCGGACGGGCGCGTCTCGACCATCTCCGATTTCGAGCACACCTCGCGTGGCGGCCGCTTCGGCGCCTACTGGGAGCTGGCGCTGCCCACTGGTGCCGCGACGGGCACGTGGACGCTCGAGGCGCGCATCGACGGGCAGCCGGCAGGCTCGCACCGGTTCGAGATCGTCGCCGGGGCGGGGTCGACTGCCCCGGTCGCGGCCACGCCGACGCGCGCGCCGCTGTCGGGACAGGAGCTCTACCGCCGGATCCAGGCGGCGACGGTCACCGTGCAGAAGCTCGATGCGGCTGGACGCGTCGGCCTCAAGGCGTCGGCGTTCGCCATCGCCAAGGATCGCGTCGTCGTGCCGTTCAACATCGTCGACGGCGCTGCAGTTCTCCGCCTGACGACCATGTCGGGACAGACGGAGGACGTCACCCGCGTGGTGGCGCTCGACCGTGCGGCCGATTGGGCCATCCTGCCGATCACGGCGCTGCCGGTCGAGCCGCTCGGCCGGCCGGCGGCGCGCGAAGCCGGTGTCGGGACGTTCCTCTACGGGCTCGCCGTCACCAGCACAGGCGAGCGGACCATCTACGACGTGAGCATCGGCGGCAGCAGCAACCGGCCCGAGTTGGGCGAGCGCCTGCTCCTCGCCGGGCCGATCGGGTGGCCGTCCGCCGGCACCCCCGTGATCGACGCGTATGGCGACGCCGTGGCCATGACCGGCGCGGTGTGGGAGCCGGGCACCGCCTTTCACGACAGCGAGGGCGAGCGATCGATGGCGCCGTCCTCGGCTCTGCCGATGCAAGTCGGCGGAACCGCGCTCGCCGTGCCGATCGAGCGGATCGTCGACGACGGCAAGGCGCCGCGGGACCTGGCTGCACTGGCGGCGGAACTGCCGTTCACGCCGATGTTCGGCCCGTCCCGCGTCCACGTGATGCGCGGGGCCACGGCGCAGTCGATGCAGAAGAACGTCGGCTTCTTCGAGACCGTCGACGCTCGCACGTCCTTCTCGAAGGCGCGCGGCGCCTTCGCCGTCGTGCTCGACCTGATGCCGCGCGACAAGCTGGCCAGCCTGCCGGTCACGGTCACCGTCTTCAACGCGGCCGGCCGCGCCATCGCCACCACCAAGCCGCTGGCGCTCAAGGGAGACCCCAACCGTCCCCTTGGCGTCGGCTGGACCCTCGACGCCAACGCACTGCAGCCCGGCCTCTACCGCCTCGATGTCGGCGCGGTGGGGGACGTGATGTGGCGTACCTTCATCACGATCACCCCGTAAGTATCCTGTCGATGCCTTCACCGCATTACGCGACCTATCCCTCACTCGTCGATCGCAGCGTGTTCGTCACCGGCGGCGCCGATGGCATCGGCCGCGCCCTGGTCGAGCAGTTCGCCCGCCAAGGCAGCCGCGTCGGGTTCGCCGACATCCAGGCCGCCAAAGGCCGCGCCGTCGTGGAGGCTTGCATGGCGTCGGGGGCGCGGCACGCACCACGCTTCTACGACGTCGACCTGGTCGACATCGCCGCGCTGCAGCGGGTCTGCGCGTCGGCGATCGCCGATCTCGACGGCATCGGCGTGCTGGTCAACAACGCCGCCAGCGACGATCGGCACACCTGGGAGTCGATGACGCCGGCCTACTGGGACGATCGCTTCAATACCAACCTGCGCCACTACTTCTTTGCCATCCAGGCGTTCGCGCCGGGGATGATCGCGCGCGGCGCCGGGTCGATCGTCAACATCGGCAGCACCTGCTATCACATGCAGGAAGATTTCTTCCCCGGCTACGCGATCGCCAAGTCGGCGGTCGAAGGGCTGACGCGGACGATGGCGCGGACGTTCGGGCCGCACAACGTCCGCATGAACTGCGTGCTGCCTGGCTGGGTGGCGACCGAGCGGCAGCTGGCGAAGTGGTGGACGCCGGAAGGCGAAGCGGGCACGTTGAACGACCAGGCCCTGAAGCGGCGGATCTACGCCGACGAGTTCGCGCAGATGGTGCTGTTCCTCGCCGCCGACGACGGCGGCGCGTGCACGGCGCAGAGCTTCCTGGTCGACGGCGGGCGCTTCTGATGCGCCAGCCTGATGTAGCCGCGGCCTGACGCTCACGGCATGGTGAGCGCGATCAGGCGGGCGCTCCACGGCCCGAGCTGAGCATGGATGTGCTAGCCTGGGGCCCCCTTCGCCCTCAGTGAGGTATCTGTGCCTCCGTACCGCCGATCGCTGATCGTGGTGCTGCCGGTCGTCCTGTTGGCGTGCGGCGACGATCCGCCTCCCAGCGCGCCGACCCCGACCCCCGCCGCATTGGTCCGCATCGACATCGAAGGGCCGCCGGAACAGCATCTCGGCTTCCCTGGCGAGACGTTGCAGCTGCGCGCGGCCGCAACGTTCGACAACGGCACCCGGTCGGACGTGACGAACGAGGCGACGTGGACGGCCGACAATCGGCGTGCGCTCACGGTGTCAGCGCGCGGCCTCGTGGTCGCGGCGGGCGAGGGCGTCGGCATCGTGACCGCCAGCTATCGCGAGCGATCCGGGAACGCCCGCGTCCGCGTGTCGCCCGAGTTCGGTCCACGCGTCCAGGTGACGGGCGTCGTTCGCGACGCCGAGCGCGGCGTGCCGATCGTCGGCGCCTATCTCTTCGCTTCGTCCTCGACCGCGAGCCGGCAGCTCCGCACCGACGGCAACGGGTTCTTCGACTTCGGCGTACAGGCCGGCCAGCTCTATGTCACGGCGACGCAGTTCGGCTATCGGGATCGTTTCGTGGCGGTGCCGTCGCTCACGACCACGACCAGTCTCGACATTCGACTACAGGCGGACTCTGAGCCGTACGCCGAGCGCACACTCTCCGGCGAATTCGATGCGGTCGACCCGGACTTCGGCCTGCCGATCTCGACGATCCGGATCGCCACCCGCGGCAGCGGCGTGTTCGACGTCATCGCGCACGCGCGATCGTGTGAGCAGGACGGCTGGCTGGAGATCGTGGGGGGAAATGCCGGCTTCGGGTTCGTGAGCCC
This sequence comes from Vicinamibacteraceae bacterium, assembly GCA_039916225.1. Lineage (GTDB taxonomy): Bacteria > Acidobacteriota > Vicinamibacteria > Vicinamibacterales > Vicinamibacteraceae > JBDSLU01. The sequence continues at coordinate 5,706 of JBDSLU010000108.1, read as the reverse complement.
CGCGTCCGAGTGCTCGTACGCGCGCCTGCGCTTCATGCTTCGCGCATCCGACGTAAAGCTCAGGCTGCGAGGCTACAAGGCGAGCGGCTGGGTCCTGAGCTTCCGCGAGCCGCGCTGATCGACGGCGGCGCGTGCACGGCGCAGAGCTTCCTGGTCGACGGCGGGCGCTTCTGACGCCCGAGCGGCACGGGTCGACTGGTGCGGCGGTGGCGCCTGGCTAGGGCAGACGCGAGCCGGTGGCCTCGATGGCCTGGCGGCGCTCGGACGCCAGCGCACCCAGGTCGGACAGCCCGGTCTGGCCGGCCATCCTGATCGCCAGGTCGTATTGCGTCCGCGCGCTGGCGATCTGCCCGTCGCGGGCGAGCGCGTCGCCGTACTTCACGACGATCGCGACGATCTCGCTCGCCGGCGGCCGATCGTGCGCGCCAGGCTTGGCCACCAGCTCCAGATAGCGGCGGTAGTGAGGGATGGCGTCGCGCGTCGCACGGCGGGCATCGAGACGCTCGCCGAGGTAGAGGTGCACACGTCGCTGCGACGGGTCGCGCTCCAGCGCCGTCGTCCACCAGCGTTCCGCCGCCACCGCATCGCCGCGTCGATCGGCCAGGACGCCGGCGTTCACCAGCGCGTCGACGTCGTCGGGCCAGCGGGCCAGCAGCGCCTCGTTTGCCTGGGACGCGTCGGCGAACTGGCCGGCTTCGATGAGCCGCCGCACCAGCGCTCCGGCCAGCGCCGGGTTGTGCGGGTTGGCGTCGACGGCGCGGCGCAGCGCTACCGCGGCTGCTGCCGGATCGCCGGCCGCACTCTCCGCCTGCGACAGGCGCAGGTAGGTGCCGCTGTCGTAGGGATTGAGGCGGGCCGCGTCGACCAGGCGCTCGCGCGCGCCGTTGCCGATGGCCAGCACGTAGCGCCACTGATCGACCACGGCCAGGGCGACGAGGCCGGCGACCAGGGCTCCACGCCAGGCCCAGGTGACGAGCGGGCGGGGCGTCGCTGGCGGTGCTGTGGCCCGGCGATCCGGCGTGCCGGTGTCCGTCCGCACCAGCACGCGCCCGACCCGCGGGTTCCGCAGCTTCCACACCACGCCGTCGATCATGAAGTGGTGCAGGTTGACGATCGCCGCGACGATGAAGACGCTGGTGGTGAAGTCGAGGTGCCAGCCGTAGCTGGCCAGCCACGGCACCGGCAGGAACAGCGCGATGCCGCCGGCGACCAGCGTCGTCCAGTAGCGCCACGGGCTCCATCCACCAGCGCGGGACGCCTGCTCGGCGTCTCGGCGGGCGAAGTAGCGGGTGATCCACAGGTACTGCGCCGAATGCATCACCGCGAGCATCCCCGAGCTGTAGCGGGTCTGCGGCGTGTCGATGGCGGCGAGGGCATTGACCGCGACGGGCACCACGAACCACAGCGCCTGGGTCGCGTAGAGGGTCAGCGGCGCGACCAGCGCCCGCCCGGGTGCGCGTCGTGCGATCGGCGCGAAGGCGGCGATGCCGCCGACGAGAAACGTCAAGCCGGCCCCCGCCTCGATGATGCGCGCGCTGACCGCCGGGAGGCCGAGCGACAGGACCAGCGGATCCGCCGACGCGCCGGCGTTGAAGGCCGCCAGCAGCATCACGAACGAGGCGATGAAGGCCAGGTGCAGGCGCCGCCGCTCTTCGGCCGAGACGTCGACCCCGGCCCGGCGCAGGAACATCATCAGCACGCCGAAGTTCTGGCCGGTGTAATGCCACGGGCTCCACATCACGTAGGCCGTGAAGAGCCACGGCACGAGCGGGAACCAGGCATGCGCGGCGACGCCGAGCGCCACGAGCCCGGCGGTGAGCCAGTGGGTGTAGAGCCGGTGCGTGGCGCGATCGTCCTGCCCGTAGGCGCGGTAGATCGTCGCCATGTAATGCGGGTAGTTGCAGGCGAGGGCCAGGCCGTAGAACACAGCCGACCAGCGCGGCACGTCGCGGTCGACGACCGCGTACGACAGCGCCAGCAGCGGAATCGACCAGCCGCCGCACCCGATCAGCAGATCGATCCACGGTCGATCGATCCACAGCGATCCGGCCGCTGGGGCGAGCGTCGCGGCGGCGACCGCCTTGCCCTTCTTCGCTCCCATGTGTCTGCCGATTGAACCACAGCCCGGGCGGATTCATCGAACGCACGGTCGACGCCGGCTTCGAGGGGATCGAGCAGGGCTTCGCGGTGTCCGTCGTGCGGCTGTCGACCGTCGCCGGCGGGGTCTTCGACGCCGAAGTGTCCTCGCTCAATTGTGACGACAACGGCACGCTCGACCTCTCGGCGCTGAGCGGCGGCGTCACGTTCCCAGGACGCGGCGGTCCCTGCTACGCGCGGCTGCGATTCGTCGTGCCGGCGAGCGGCGTGGCCCTGACCATTCGCGGACACAAGGCGACGACGTTCCACATGACGTGTCGCGAGCCGCGCTGATCACCGTGTCTCGCGCGGTGGTCCGTCGCCGTCAGGGCTGATAGTCGTCCGGCAGCAGCTCGATCGCGACCGCGACCCCTGCGGTGCCGGCCGCGCCGCCGGCCGCGCGATACGTCAGGTAGATGCGTTCCGGCTTGGCCAGCGCGCCGCAGCCGACCTTTCCGGGTGGATCGCCGCGGTAGGTGAAGAACTCGACCTGATCGAAAGCCTTGGCGCTGACGCGCATCACGCCCCCCGGCAGACGGACCGAGAAGACGACGCCCGTCCGCGGGCACTCGACGCCCTCGAACTGGCCCAACTCGCGCACTTCGCCGGCGCGCAGCTCGCGGAACACCGGGAGCAGGCGCGACGGCCGTAGGCCCTCCGGCGTGCCCGGCACGTCGGCCGCGGTGGGCGAGGTCGTCGCGCCGGCCCCGGCCGGCATCGTGGACACGGCGACGTCGTAGGCCTGCAGCTTGGCCAGGAAGTCGATCAGCTCCTGCGCCTCGCGCTTGATCCAGTCGCTCGACCCGTGCGCGACCAGCCCGTCCAGCGCCGGACGCACCGTCGCATCGCGCAGGATGACCCGGGCTCGCGCGTGCATCAACGCGTACTCGTGTCGCGGCGACAGCTTGAAGGCGCTGGCCGCCGCGGCCATGGACGCGGTCGGATTGTCGGCGATCATCCAGGCGTAGGCGGAGAGGCCGTGCGCGTCGGCGAGCGAGGGCTGCTGCCGTTGGACGCGACCGAGCAGCGCTAAAGCCTGGCGGGCGGAGTCCTTCGAGATGGTGGGCGAGTGCTTGCCTTCGCCGCGCAGAAGCAGGCGTGCCTGGTAGTAGGCCGGCAGGTAGTCGGCGTCGGCCGCCGCCTTGACCGCGCGATCGAGCAGCGCCATCGCGGCGTCGCTCTGGCCGTCAGCGGCGCGGATGCGCCCCAGCACCGCCTGAGCCCGCGCGTGGTCGGGCGCCAGCTTCAGCGCGGCCTCGGCGCGGGCCGCGGCTTCCTCGGGCCGGCGCAGGGCGAGCAGCAGATCGGCGTAGGCCGCCTGGCCATCGGCGTCGCTGGGCTGATCGACCGTCCAGGCCTTGTCGATGGCGACCTTGTCCTCGAAGGTGTAGCGCATCGACTGGTAGGAGGACTGCTCGACATATTTGCGCAGTTCCTTCTCGAGCTCGACTTCGCTGACGCCGAAGGCTTCGCGGACGGCCTGCGCCGAGGGGACGCCGTCGGCGTACTTCCCGAGGTAGGTGGCGAGCTGCCCCTGGCGCTTCGGGTTGCCGATCAGCAGGTAATGCGTCAGCGCCCACGATTCGGCGTAGAAGACGCCGCGGCGCGAGCCCTCGTTGTAGAGCGGCGAGGTCTGATCGACGGCGAGCAGCTCGGCGAGGGGGATGAAATGCTGGCGCAGATCGAAGACGTGCTCTTCCTTGACCCGACCGAGCTTCGCCTGGCGCTCGCCGATGATCTCGTAGGTGCTGTAGTACTCGGCCAGCCCCTCGTTGAACCACACCGGAACGTCGGCCAGCGCGTTGCCGACCAGCAGGTGGACGTACTCGTGGAAGATGATCGGGTAGGCGTACTCGCCGGCCTCGGTGTTGAGGGTGATGTAGTAGGCGCCCTCGGCCTGCTGGAAGTAACCGCCGACATCGACCCGCTTGCCGTTGAAGAGGGGCATGAACGGCTGATAGGCGCGCTCGGACGTGAAGACATGGACGACGATCGGCGCCGGCATCGCCTGCCTGGTGCTGGGGAAGAGGCGGCCGAAGACCTCGCGGAACTGCTCCATCCGCTCGGCGACGCGGCGGAGCGGGCGGTCGCCCTGCTCGCCGATCAGGGTGAAGTTCGGCGTCCGCAGGCGCGTGTAGCGTGACGGCGCCGCGCCTGCCGCTCGCAGGTCGGGCTCAACGAGCGGGGAGACGCCGACCGCAAGGGCCAACAGGGCGCCGACGAGTCTCGCAATCACGAGTCGCTCCAGGGACGAGAAGGGGAGCTCAGTGTAGCGCGGTCGAGTTGGAGTTGCCGGGCCGTCGCGTTCTGGCGTAGCCTCCCTCCACCGTTTTGCTCTTGTCGACAACTTGGAGGGACGTGCCGATGCGCGCCGGAACCGCGAACGTGATGATGGGGCTGGGAATCGGGCTGATTGCGCTGCGGGCGACCGTCGGCGCCGACGACGGCCTCTCGCAACGCATCCAGCACACCGAGCCGGCCAAGTACCGGCCGCTCACGGCGGTGCACGCCGGCGCCGGCAACATGGCCTTCGCCGGTCTGCTGCCTCGCGGCGCGGTGACGCCGCACTTCAACTTCCTGCATCGCGGTGAGATCCCGGCCGGCAGCGGCATCGGTCATCACTTCCACAACAGCGCCGAGGAGATGTTCGTCATCCTCGGCGGCGAGGCGCAGTTCACCGTCGACGGCCGGACGTCGGTGGTGAAGGGCCCGGCCGCGGTCCTCTGCAAGCTCGGACACGCGCACGCCATCTACAATCACAGCACACAGCCGCTGCAGTGGATGAACTGGCAAGTGAGCGCGACCCCGAACGTGACCGACGCCTTCGATCTCGGCGATGCCCGCGTCGGCGTGCCCCTCGATCCGATTCCGGTGTTCATGACGGCGCGCCTCGATCGCGCACTGGCGCGGCCGGCCGCCGACTCGCCGGGCGTCACGACTCGCCGCCTCTATCAGCCGCAGGTCTTCACCACGCCGTGGGCCTACGTCGATCACGTGCTGGTCGCGCCGGGCACGACGACACCGGCCAAGCCGCACGACACCGTCGGCGAGGCCTACTACGTCATCGCCGGCAGCGGACGCGTGACCGTCGGCGCTGAGACCGCGCCGATCGCGGTCGGCGACGCCATCCCGGTGCGGCTCGGCGAGACCAGCAGCATCGTCAACGGCGGCGCCGATCCGCTCGAACTGCTGGTGATCGGCGTGGCCAAGGATCTCGAGGCCAAGACTGCGTTCATTCTGGCCAACCCGCCCCGACGCCCCTGAGGAGTTCGCCCGTGAATCGACGACGCACCCTGAAATCGTTCCTTGCCGCGGCCGCCGCGGCGTGCGGCGCGCACCGCCTGGTCGGCGCGACGGCCGCTGCGCAGACGAAGCACATCCGCCTCTACGTCGAGATGGACGTGGCGCCGGCCCGCGAACAGGAGATGCTCCGCATCTTCCACGAGACCTTCGTGCCCGAAGCCGTCAAGCACGAGGGTTACATCCGCGTGAAGATCCTCAAGAAGCGGGCGGTGCTGCTCGGCACGGTGCCGGCCAACCACACCTTCCGCTTCGAGCTGGAGTTCGAGA
>JBDSLU010000107.1:0-3738 GCA_039916225.1 Vicinamibacteraceae bacterium | reverse complement strand
ATGCGGTACTGGTCCATCTAGCCCCGGACCGCCGCGTCGCAGGCGGCGAGGCCGCGATCGATGATCGCGAAGCCGTCGTCCATTTCGCCCTCGGTGATCGTCAGCGGCGGGTTGGTGAAGAAGGTGTTCCAGCGGACGAACGTGTAGAGCCCTTCCTGGCGGAAGAACTTGCCGAGAGCCGCCATTTCGGGCGCGCTGCCGTTGAACGGCGCCATCGGCTCACGTGTCGTCCGGTTGCGGATCAGCTCGACGATCCCGAACAGGCCGATCGATCGCACCGCGCCGACGGAAGGATGGCGCGCGGCGAGATCCGCCAGTCGTGCCGCCATCACCGCGCCCATCTGCCGGGCGCGCGCGATCAAGCCGTCGTCCTCGTAGACGGCGATCGTGGCCAGCGCTGCCGCGCAGGCCAGCGGATGGCTGTTGTAGGTCAGGCCGCCGGCGAAGACGCGATCGGTGAAGACGTCGGCGATCGATCGGCGCAGGCCAACGGCGCCGAGCTGCACGTAGGCCGAGGTCAGGCCTTTGGCCATCGTCAGGATGTCGGGCACGATCTTCCAGTGATCGATGGCGAACCAGGCACCGGTGCGGCCGAAGCCAGACATCACCTCGTCGGCGATCAGCAGGATGCCGTACTTGTCGCACAGCGCGCGGATACCTTCGAGGTAGCCGTCCGGCGGCACCAGGATGCCGTTGGTGCCGGTGACCGGCTCGATGATGAAGGCGGCGATGGTCTTGGCGCCTTCCCACTCGATGACTTCTTCGAGGCGGGCCAGCGCTTCAGCCGCCGTGTCCACCGGGCGGTTGACGCCGTGGTAGAAGTCCGGCACGTGCACGACGCCAGGGATGCCGGGCTCGGCGGCCCAGCGCCGCGGATCGCCGGTGAGCGTGATCGCGCCGCCCGTGCCGCCGTGGTAGGAGCGGTAGCGGGCAAGGATCTTGTGGCGGCCGGTGACCCACCGCGCCACCTTGATCGCGTTCTCGTTAGCGTCGGCGCCGCCGTTGGTGAAGAAGAAGCAGTCGATGTCGCCCGGCGTGATCTCCGCCAGCTTCGCGCCGAGCCGGGCGCGCGCTTCCGTGGCCATGAACGGGTTGGCGTAGGCGAGCGTCGCCGCCTGCTCCTGGATCGCCCGGATCACGCGCTCGTCGCCGTGGCCGATGTTGACGCACATCAGCTGGCTGTTGAAGTCGAGGAAGCGCTTGCCGTCGGGCGTCCAGAAGTAGACGCCCTTGGCGCGAGCGACGGGGATGGGATCGACGGCGCCCTGCGCCGACCACTCGTAGATGGTGTGACGCTTCGACAACGCCACCATCTCCGCGGCCGTCATCGTCGTCGGGAGGTTGGTGGAGGCCGTCATGGCTGCTGTTGTACACCAGCCATGGACGGCAACCAACAGGAGCGCCGGACTCCGGTCAGCTGCCCCGGAGCGCGCGGGCAGGGTCAATGAGGAGGGCGCGCCGGGCGGGGCCGGCAATCGCCAGCAGACCGACCACGATGAGCGCGCCACCGGTCGCGGCGAACGTGACCGGATCGAGCGGGCCGACGTCCACCAGCACGGCGCCGAGCATCCGGCCCAACGCAGCGGCGACCCCCAGCCCGACGGCGAGCCCGCCCGCGAACACCGGCGCGATGCCGGCGACGACGAGCCGAACCACATTGCCGGTCGTGGCCCCCAGGGCACGCCGGACTGCGAACTCGCGCAGCCGCTGTTGCACCGCGAAACCGACGACGCCGAAGACGCCGACCATCGCCAGCGTCAGCGCCAGGCCGGCAAAGGTGAGCACGAGGAAGGCGCGGAACCGGTGGCGCTCGGTCGCCGTCCAGGCCACGTCCTGGAGCGTCCGGATGTCGCGCACGCTGACCAGCTGCTCGCGATCGACGCGGCTGATGGCGGCCCGCACCGCCGACGTCAGTGCCGCCGCGTCGCCGGTGGTGGCGCGCACGACCAGGTAGATGTCGTCGGTGGGGCGCTGGGCGATGGGGCGATAGATCTGGACGAAGGCCTCCCGCTCGTCCGGTCGGCCGCGGACCTGGCGCGTGACGCCGACAATCTCGCACGCCACCGGCGTGGCGCGTGGCGATGACGCCGGCCGCAGCGCCAGCCGTACGCCGAGGGGTGTCCGGCCGCGCAGGTGCCCGCGCACGAGGGCCTCGTTGACCAGGCAGACCGGCGGGCTGCCCGCCGTATCGCGATCATCGAAGCCGCGGCCGGCGAGGATCGGCAGCTGGATCGCGTCGAAATACTCCGGGCTCACCAGGTGGCTGTCGGCCGCGGGGCGCTGGCGCTCGTCGACCGCCGCGTCGCCGGCGATCTCGAACGACATATCGCGCGTCTCGCCCGCGGTCAGGGGCAGATCGCTGGCCCAGGCGACGGTGGCGACGCCGGGGACGGTCTCGGTCTCGTGCCGCACCGCGTCGAAGAACTGCAGGAGCGACTCGCGCGTGGGATAGCGCGCACTCAGCGGGTCGACCATCATCGTGAGGACCTGGGTCGCACGGTAGCCACGGTCGAACGTCTCGACCGCGACCAGCGTGCGGAGCAGCAGGCCGGCGCCGGCCAGCAGGACGACGGCGGTCGCCACCTCGGCCCCGACCATGAGGCGGCGGATCCGTCCGCCGCCGCCGGCGACGGCGCGGCTGTCGGCGGCCAGAACCGTCGTCGTGTCGAGACGCGTCGCCTGCCAGGCCGGGGCGACGCCGAACAGCAGACCCACGATCAGCGTCGCGGCGGCGCAGAAGGCGGCCACCCGCACATCGAAGACCACGGTCACCGCCGGGGGCAACAGGCCCGGCGGAATCAGCGCCGGCGCGGCAGCGGTGATGGCGGCGCCGACGCCGAGCCCGAGCAGGCCGCCGAGCACGGCCAGGACGAGGCTCTCGGTGATCAGCTGGCGGACGACGCGGGCGCGGCCCGCGCCGAGCGCGGTGCGGATCGCCAGCTCGCGCGTCCGGGCCGCCGCGCGCGCGATCAGCAGGTTGGCGACGTTGGCGCAGCAGATCAGCAGCACGAACCCGACGACGCCGAGGAAGAGCATCGACGTCAGGCGCAGTTCGCTGCCGATCAGCGCGTCGTGCAGCGGCGCGAAGGTGACGCTGCGGCCGGCGTTGGTGGCCGGAAACTCGCGGGCGAGTCCCGCCGCGACCGCTTCGAGGTCGGCCCGGCCGGCGTCCAGCGAGACCCCAGCGCGCAGCCGGGCCACCACCTGGAGGAAGCGATCGCCACGCTCGCCGGGATCGTGCTCGATCGGGATCACGGCCCACAGGCTGGCGCGCCCGGCGAGCTGGAAGTCCCGGCGGACGACGCCGACGACGGTGTACGGCTCGCCGTCGAGGCGGACCAGGCGCCCGATCACCGACGGATCGCCGCCGAACCGCGAGCGCCAGAAGGCTTCGCTGATTACGACGGCGGCCGGTGCGCCCGACACCTCGTCGGCCGGACCGAACGTCCGGCCGATCAGGGCCGGCACGCCGAAGACCTCGAAGAACCCGGAGGTGACCCACTGGCGCGACACGTTGTCGGCCGTGCCGTCGGCTCCGGCCATCACCATGGCGCCGACGCGGGGGGTGAACCCGGCGACGCTCTCGAACGATCGGGTGCGGGCGCGCCAGTCGAGGAGGTTGGCCGGCGAGACGCGGCTGGGTGCCCCGGCGGCGGTGCGCTCGGCCAGCATCACGATGCGCTCGGCGTGGTCCACCGGCAGCGGGCGCAGCAGCGTCGCATCGACCAGCGCGAAGAT
>JBDSLU010000106.1:0-31252 GCA_039916225.1 Vicinamibacteraceae bacterium | reverse complement strand
ACCGGCATCGGCGATCCGGTCTTCAACGAGATCTTCCATCCCATCTCGCGGCGGCTCGTCGCGCGCTGCGATGCCTGCCTGCGGATCGGTGGCCCGTCCGCGGGCGCCGACGAGATGGTCAGCCTGGCCCGCCAGCACGGACGTACCGTCTACTTGTCGATCGACGACGTGCCGGCGGCGTCCTGAGCGGCCCTGCGACCGTCGTTCGCCCATTGCGATGAGGAACGTCATGCCGTCACCGCGGTTCCGCTTGCTCGCCTGGTGCGCACTGGTACTGGGCACCTACCTTGCGGCCGCCACCCACATGTCGGGTCAGAGCGCGCCGGCTCCTGGCGCGGCGCTGCGCTGGTACAAGGGCAACACGCACACGCATACGCTGAACAGCGATGGCGACAGCACGCCGGACGACGTGGTGCGCTGGTACCGCGAGCACGGGTATCAATTTCTCGTCCTGACCGATCACAACTTCATAACCAGCGTCGACGGCCTGAACGCGCTGCACGGGGCTGACGAACAGTTCCTCGTCATCCGAGGCGAGGAAGTGACCTCGAAGGTCGGCGACAAGCCGATTCACGTCAACGGGCTCGCCGTCCAACGGCGGGTCGAGCCGGCCACCGGTTCATCGGTCGGCGAGGTCCTGCAGCGCGCGGTCGATGGGATTCGCAGCGCCTCTGGCGTGCCGCACATCAACCATCCGAACTTCGGGTGGGCGATTACCGGGCAGGAGCTGCAGCAGGTCCGCAACAATCGCCTCTTCGAGATTTTCAATGGGCATCCTCAGGTCAACCAGGAGGGCGGTGGCGGCGTCCCCGGGCTCGAGGAGGTGTGGGATCGGATCCTGACGAGTGGCACGCTGCTCTACGGGATCGCGGTCGACGACGCCCACCATTTCAAGCAGCCGGGCAATCCGCTGGCGTCGGGCCCGGGCCGCGGCTGGGTGGTGATCCGTGCCGCGCGACTCGAGTCCGACGCGCTCCTCGCGGCCCTCGAGAGCGGCAACTTCTACGCCTCGACGGGCGTGGTGCTCGACGACGTCGTGGCGACGCCGACTGCCCTCACCGTACGCGTGAAACCCGACGGCAGCTCGAAGTACCGCATCCGGTTCATCGGGCGCGGCGGACAGGTCCTGCGCGAGGCGACCGATCCCACGGCCACCTACACCTTCACCGGCGACGAGGGATACGTCCGCGCCAAGGTGCTTGAGAGCAACGGCCGCGCGGCCTGGGTGCAGCCGGTGACCGTCGCGCGGAAGACGGCGCTCGCGACCGGTGGGGTATGGCTCGCGGTCGCGGCGATGGGCGTGTTCGTCCTGGCGCGGCGTCAGGGACGCAGCAGCACCGACGCGAAATAGGACGTGACGTCCGCGTCGGCGGGCGCACGGAGGATGGTGACCTCGCAGTAGCCGCCGGGGGCGAGCAGGAGCCGGGTTGCGTTATGGAGCGTCCCGGTCTCCCAGCGCAATTCGACCGCCTCGCCCACGCCCGTCGCCACCCTGGCCACCCTCGGCTTGGTCCCATCCTGCAGAGCGACGCCCCTCGCCACGCGGGCCGCCGCGGCGTCGAGCAAGGCCGCATCCCGCAGGGCTGACCCAGCCGGCAGATCGCCCCGGCGCACGAAGTAGACCGTGGTGGCCTTGGGCGCGTCGGCGCGGGGCTGCGGAGGCAGCAACGTCCACGAACGCTCGGTCAGGCCCACTGCGTCGAGGCGGATGGCCTTCTCCCCGCTGGTGGCCGGGCCTGGCATGACCGCCGAGCACGGCGCGCCGTCGGCCGGGACACGCCGCGGCGCCCGATCCTCTCCGCAGCCAGCGACCGCCGCGGCCAGGGTGAAGACGACGAGCGGGCGGCTGGCGCACGAACGGCCTGTCATCCGTCGAGCCTACTCCGGCGTGCAAGATTCGGGGGGCCAGACGTTCTCACCATGGAGGCCGTCGTCGTGATCTTCATTCCTCGCTTCGCCGCCGTCGCCCTGGGCATCCTGCTCAACCCTGCCGGCGCCGGACGAGCGCCGGCAGCCGGGCTCGACAGCCAGCCGGCAATCGCCGGCTTCGACGCCATCGAGGCGGTGTTCGTCGGCACCGTCCTCGACGTCTGGCGCCTCGGCGATCGCCAGGTGGCGCGATTCGTCGTCGAGCGGCCGGCCCGAGGCACCAGGATCGGCGAAATCATCGGCGTGGTCGATCGCTCGGGTCGCGGTCTGGGCGGTCGCATCGGCGCCGGCGAGCGCTGGATGATCGTCGCCGACCGCTGGCTGGAAACCGCCTGACGCTACTTCGCGGGCAAGGGCGATGACGCCGACGCGACGCAGCGCCACTTGCCGTCGGCCTTGACCCAGGTGTCGGCCCAGCGCTCCCGCGCGTCGACGGCCTTGCCGCTACCGTCGGTACCGACACCCGCCCACACCCCGGTCACGATGGCGGTGTTGTTGCCGTGCATGACGACCTTCATGTCGGTGAGGGTGGCGGAGGTCCACTTGCCCTTGGTCGTCCGCTCCACCAGCTCCGCCTTCGTGCGCATCGACCCGTCGGCATCGATAGCGACGAAGTTCTCCGCCAGCAGCTCGCCGACGGCCTTTCCGTCGCTCGCCTTGCCGGCGGTCACCCACCGCTGTTCGAGGGCCAGCAGCGCCTGCTCGACGGGCGGTGGCGGCCGGTAGGTGGACTGGGCGGCGGCGGTCAGGGGCGTCAGGGCAATGGCGGCGGCGATCAGGAATCGTGTCATGGGCTGTGCAGCGTAGCCCCCTCGCTGGACGGCCGTCTGTACGGAACGGGACAGGTGGCGGCGACCCGGTACCGCACCGATGCGGACCGTCGTTGCGCCGCCCCGCGCCGGCTACGGCTCGATCCAGCGCAGACTGCGTTCCACGGCGCGATCCCAGCCGCGAGTCAGCGCCTTGCGCCGATCGGCGTCCATCCGCGGCGTGAACTCGCGGTCCAGGGCCCAGTTGCTGGCCACGTCGTCGAGGTCGCGCCAGTAGCCGACGGCCAGGCCGGCGAGATACGCGGCGCCGAGCGCGGTCGTCTCGGCGACGACCGGACGCCGCACCTGGACGTCGAGCAGATCGGCCTGGAACTGCAGCAGCGAATTGTTGACGCTGGCGCCGCCATCGACGCGCAGCGCGGCCAGCTTCACCCCGGCGTCCTTCTCCATCAGGGACAGCACGTCGCGGCTCTGGTAGGCCATCGCGTCGACCGTGGCCCGGGCGATGTGGGCGACCGTGGTGTCGCGGGTCAGGCCGATCATGGTGCCGCGGGCGTACGGATCCCAGTGCGGCGCGCCGAGGCCGACGAAGGCCGGGACCAGGTAGACGCCGCCGGCGTCGGGCACCGACGTCGCCAGCTGTTCGATGTCGGCCGAGTTGACGATGGCGCGCAGCCCGTCGCGCATCCACTGCACCGCCGCGCCGGCGACGAACACCGCACCTTCGAGCGCGTAGGTGACCTCGCCGCCGACCTTCCAGGCAATCGTCGTCAGCAGGCCGCCGACCGACGGCGTCGGCGTCGTCCCGGTGTTCATCAGCAGGAAGCAGCCGGTGCCGTAGGTGTTCTTGGCCATGCCGGGCGTAAAGCACGCCTGGCCGAACAGCGCCGCCTGCTGATCGCCGGCGATGCCGGCGATGGGGATGACCTCGCCGAACAGCGACTTCTCGGTATAGCCGTAGATCTCGGAGGATGCGTGCACCGTCGGCAGCATCTTCCGCGGCACGCCGAGGATCTTCAGCAGCTCGTCGTCCCAGGCGAGCGCGTGGATGTCGTACATCAGCGTGCGGCTGGCGTTGGTCACGTCGGTGACGTGGCACTGGCCGCCGGTCAGCCGCCAGATCAGGAAGGTGTCGATGGTGCCGAACAGGATGTCGCCGCGCTCCGCGCGGGCGCGCAGGCCGGGCACGGTGTCGAGCAGGTGCGTGACCTTGGTGCCCGAGAAGTAGGCGTCGACCACCAGGCCGGTCTTGCGCCGAATCAGCGCTTCGTGGCCCTCGGCCTTCAGCCGATCGCAAATCGACGCGCTGACGCGGCTCTGCCAGACGATGGCCGGAGCCACCGGCAGGCCGGTCTGCTTGTCCCACAGGACGGTGGTCTCACGCTGGTTGGTGATGCCGATGGCGGCGACGTCCTCGGCGGCGATGCCGGCCTTGCGGATGGCCTCCCGGGCGGTCTCGAGCTGCGACGTCCAGATCGCCTCGGGATCGTGCTCGACGTCGCCCGGCTTGGGGAAAATCTGCGGGAACTCACGTTGGGCGGCGGCGACGACGCGACCGTCGCGGCCGAAGAGCATCGCACGGCTCGATGTGGTGCCTTGGTCGAGCGCGAGAACATAACGTTGGCTCAAGTCATTCCTCCAGGAGACGACCGAATGTCGGGGCGCCGGCGCGCGAGTTCAGGAAGGCGGCAACCGCAAGACCCACGACCGCCGCGCCGATCACCCAGGTCGGCCCGGCGTACCACGCGCCGAGATCCGCCGTCAGCGTGTTCGACATCAGGACTTGCCGCACGCTGAAGGCGGCCATGAACGGCAGCAGGCCGTGAAAGTGCAGCGGCGCGACGATGAGCGCCGACATCGACGCGATCATCAGGAACCCGACCGCGCCGCCGCCGAAGCCGTCCTCCGAGGAGATGATCAGCGTCAGCACGGCGGTCGTCGCCAGCCCGGCCAGCCAGGACCGCCGCAGCCGGCGCCGGAAGACGACGTAAAGCAGCGTCAGCAGCAGCGTGTTGAACATCGCGTTGCTGACGCCGGCGAGGAGCGACGCCCCGACGTAGCGCGGCGTCGTCAGCGCCCAGACGCCGGTGAACGCCGGATCGATCGGGTTGCCGCCGAAGAATGTGAGGGCGTACTCGATCAGTCCGGGATAGATCGCGCCGGCGACGCCGAAGGCCGTGCCGATCAGGACGTCGCGCCCGACCAGCGGATCGCGGAGCGACCCGGCGAGCATGCGGCTCCACGAGATCAGGCTGGTCGGCCAGTACCGGCGGATCCACGGCTCGATGCCCAGGTAGGCAAGCCAGGCGATGCCGGCGCGGAACAGTTGATCGGCGCAGGCGTCGAAGACCCGGTCCTGCTCGACGGTGTAGTCGGGCACGTGGTGCGCCCCGACCATCCACTGGGCCATGCCCAGCACGAACAGGATCAACGCGACACTGGTCGCGCCGCGCCAGTCGCCACGCCCGAGCACGACCATGCGGCGGGCCAGCAGCGCCGAGCCGACCACGAGAAAAAGGACCAGCGCCGTCTTGAAGATGTCGAGGGCGCGCGAGACGCCGACGTCGACCGGCGGCGGCACGCGGCCGGCCGTCGTCCACGGGCCGACCGTCTGGACGAACACGATCTTGCCGGCGAAGGCGCCAGCCTCGAGGCGCAGCGGCGTCGAGCCGAGCTCGGGAATGGTGCCCGTCCACGCCGCTCGCGTGTCGGTCGCGACGGAGGCCGTCCATTCGGGCCTCGCCTGGGTGAAGCGCGCGCGCGGCCACTTCACCGCGTCGAACACCGGCTGCCAGTCGATCTCGACGGGCCACGGCACCGCGGCGATCTCGTCGGGCGGCTCCGGCGCAGGCCGGGGCCGTTGCGGCGGCACGATGCTGAAGTCGAGGAGGGCGCCCTTGCCGTCGACGTCGACGTAGGTCATGCCGACCAGGCGCTGCGCGGGATCGGTCGGCGTGACTTGGGCCCACTCGCCCTTCGGCACGAGGAACCGCGGGCTGGTGCGGTACCAGAGCCCGACGGCGGGCGCGCGGCCCGTAGCGAGCTGGTTCCAGCGCGTCTCCTTGGGCTGGCGGCGGGCCCACGACAGATAGTCGCGGTCTTCGCGAAGCTGGCTCACGGTGTCGGCCGGGGTCTCCGTATAGCCAAAGCGCTCGAGGACCTGACGGGCCCGATCTTCGAGCACGGCGGGCGGCAGGTCGACCGGCATCAGGCGATAGAATGCCGTCGCCTGGCGCAGCGCGACCAGCGCCGCGAAGCACACGATCGCGAACGCCAGCAGCGGCAGCCCGACCCGCAGCGGCACCGGCTCGACGCGGCCGGCAGCGGCCACCATCGCCGGCGACGGGGTTTCGCCGGCGGCGAGCGCCGCGGCGAGCGGATCGCCGCCCGGCAGCGCCGCCGACACGGCCAGCGCGCTCATCGGCCGCCCCGCCGGGTCGATGGAGAGGCAGCGGGTGATCACCTGCTCGACGACGGGGTCGAGCGATCGTCCCGAGGAGCCGGCGCCCAGCCGCACGCCGTCGTCGTGCTGGCGGAGCAGCTCGGCGATCGTCGTGGCGTCGAAGGCGCGCTTGCCCGTGAAGATCTCGTACAGCACCAGGCCGAGCGAGAAGATGTCGCTGCGCTCGCTGACTTCCTTGCCAGCCAGCTGCTCGGGCGCCATGTAAGCGGGCGTACCCGAGCGGATGTCCGTGAAGCTGCCGGCCAGACCGGCCAGACCGAAGTCGGTGATGCGGACCCGGCCGTCCGCGTCGAGCATGATGTTGGCCGGCTTGAGGTCGCGATGCAGCACGCCGAGATCGTGGGCCGCGGCCAGGCCGGCGCAGATCTGACGCGCGATCTCGGTGGCCCGCTCCTCCGGGAAGCGGCCGATGCGCTTCAGCAGCAGCGACAGATCCTCACCGTCGATCAGCTCCATCGTCAGGAAGACGCGGCCGTGGTCCTCGCCGATGTCGTAGACGCGGCAGACGTTGCGGTGCGACACCTGGCGCGCGATGCGCACTTCGTGATGGAACTGGGCGAGCCGCTGCGGATCCTCGGCGACGGCGTTCGGCAGGAACTTCAACGCCACGTTCTGGCCGAGGCGCAGATCCTCGGCCCGGTAGACCTCCCCCATGCCACCGCGGCCGACCAGGCCGAGGATGCGATAGCGCTCGGCGAGCAGGATGCCGACGGGGAGCGCATCGCCGGTGCCGCCCGAGGGCGACGACGACAGCCAGCCGGGGCGCGACGACGGATGGGATCCGCCCGGCGCGCTCGATGGCGATGGCGCGGCTCCCGACTGGAAGCCCGTCTCGGCGAGCGAGGTTTCGTCGGGCGGCGAGGACATCAGCGCATCTTACTTGCCCCGGGCCGGTGGCAGGCGCGCGGGGCTCGCATCAGTCCTCGAGCAGCCGGCCGAACAGCGGCGCGCCGGCCCGAGACTGCACGAACGCGAACAGGGCCAGGGCGGTCAGGCCGCCGCCAACCAGCCACGTCGGCGGCACGTAGAGCATCGACAGGATGACGCCGTTCAGCAGCGCGTTCGAGACGCTGCCGAGAAGGTTGGCGACGACCCAGCGCATCGACGTCAGCGAGCCGACGCCGTTGAACATCGGGCCGGGCGGCCGCCCGGTGATCGCCGAGACCAGGTCGCGCGAGGCGATGACGTAGAGCGCGATCGCCACGCCGAAGCCGAGACCGATCAGCAGGGCGAGGATGCGTCGTCACGTCGGGTTCGGGCGTGCGAGAGACGCGGCCTGGATTGGTCTGACCTCCGAGCGTCCCTGCGCTATGCTGTGCGCCACAGATGACTGCCTCTCTCGGTGCCCAGCTCGCCCACCACGTGTTCTTCTGGCTCAAGAACCCCGACTCGATCGCCGACCGCGACGCCCTGATCGACGGCGTCCGCGGTCTCGCCGCGATCCCGACCGTGCGCGCGCTACACGTCGGTATCCCGGCCGACGTCGAGCCGCGGCCGGTCGTCGATGGCAGCTACAGCGTGTCCGAGCTGATCTTCTTCGACAGCATCGCGGATCAGAACACCTACCAGTCGCATCCGCTGCACCAGGCCTTCATCGCGCGCTTCTCGCCGCTCTGGGCCAAGGTCGTGGTCTACGACGTCAGCGGCCGCTGAGCGTCCCTGGGCCGCGCGGTGGGCGCCCACACCCACAGCGCGGCTACTTCTCGAAGGTCACGTTGTCGAGAATGAGCATGCCTTCACTCGGGCGGCACTGGTCGCAGTAGGCGGTGATGCCGAGCGCGGTCAGCTTCTGCAGGATCTTCTTGGGATCGATCTTGGTGTCCACCCAGCCGGGCTGCACGAGCGCCTTCAGCGCGACCTCGTAGGTGTTGAGCCCGGGTCGCACCTTGAAGGTCATCTGCGGCCAGCCGGCCTGCAGATCGCTGCCGTGACCGCGACTGATCGCCTCGACGCGGATCGTCTCCACGCCCTTGGTGTAGAGCTGGAACGTGATCTTCTTGAAGGCGCTGACGTCGTCGGCCGGCGTCTTGCCGTCGGCCTCGGCCTGCCCCTTGATCTCGAACCCGGCACCGGCCCAGCCGTTCGGGGCCATGAAGGCGAACTCGAACTTAGCCAGGTGGTTGGGATCGTCGGGCTTCACATGCACCCGTTCGGGCGAGTTCGAGCCGGCGATGCCCTTGGTGGTCGTCTTGTGGAGGTCGCTCTCCTGGTAGCTGGTGATGGTGACGCTGCCGCCGCGGGAGCTGACGGTGGTGGCTTTGTCGCCGCCTTCGAAGTCGGCGTAGACCAGTTTGTCCCCGGCCTCGCCGGCCGTCTTCGGCGGGGGCGGGTCTTCCGAGCGTTGCGCGGCGGCACTGTGCCCGATGGCGAGAACGAGGCCCGCCACCAGGGCGGCGATTCGACGCGATCCCATACGACCTCCTGAAAGGCGATCCCGACGTACTCCTTGCACCCGCACCGGTGGGGGCACCAGCGCGGCCGCGCGGATTCTACCGCTGGCGGCCATCGCGGCATGATTTGCTTTTTGTTCGCCTGCCTTCTACGATGGCCGGATGACGCCGGCAGACACGGCTGGAGCGGGACTGCCGGGGCGCGGCACGGCGGCACAGCCGGCCAACCGCTTCGATCGCCTGCACGTGGCGATCGAGCCGGACGACGAGGCCGAGGCGGTCTGCGACAGCGACGGCGATGGGCGCGACCGGACCGTCCGCACCGAGTTCTTCCGCGACCACTCGCGCACCGTCATCTCGACCAACGACAGCCCGGACATCCCGTTCTCGGCCAGCCTGAACCCCTATCGCGGCTGCGAGCACGGCTGCATCTACTGCTATGCCCGGCCGACGCACGAGTTCCTCGGGCTCTCGGCCGGCCTCGACTTCGAGACGCGGATCTTCGTCAAGGAGGACGCACCGGAACTCCTCCGGGCCGCCTTGTCGGCGCCGGCGTGGGAGCCGAAGGTGCTGGCCATGAGCGGCGTCACCGATTGCTACCAGCCGGTCGAGCGCACGCTGCGTCTGACCCGGCGGTGCCTCGAGGTGCTGGCCGAGTTCCGCAACCCGGTGGGCATCGTCACCAAGAACGCGCTCGTCGCGCGCGATGCCGACGTCCTCGCCGATCTCGCGTCGGATCGCTGCGCCAACGTCGCGCTGTCGGTGACCACGCTCGACGAGCATCTGCGACGCGCCCTCGAACCGCGCACGTCGACAGCCGATCTGCGTCTCGAGGCGGTGGCGAAGCTGAACGCGGCCGGTGTCCCGGCCGGCGTGATGATCGCGCCGGTCATTCCCGGCCTGAACGATCACGAGATCCCGGCGATCCTCGCCCGCGCCGCCCAGGCCGGCGCGCGCTTCGCCGGCTACACGATGCTGCGGCTGCCGTTCGCGGTGAAGGGCCTGTTCGACGAGTGGCTGACGCGGCACGCGCCCGATCGCCGCGCGCACGTCCTCAGCCGGATCCAGGACGTGCGCGGCGGCAAGCTGAACGACGCGCAGTTCGGCTCGCGCATGACCGGCGCCGGGCCGTCCGCCGAACTGATCGCCACCCTGTTCAAGACGGCGCGGGCGCGGGCCGGCATCCCGTCGAGCGGTCCGCCGCTGCGCGTCGACGCCTTCCGGCGCAAGGGCCAGCTCGATCTCTTCTAGCTTTCCGCCGGCCCATCACGGGCGGCGGAGGCGGAGGTCGAGCTACAGGGCCTTCAGGTAGGCCAGGAGCGAGGCGCGCTCCTCCGGCGTCGGCGGGCGATCGGCGTGGACGCCATCGGTGCTCAGGATCGGCGCTCCCGGGCCGGCTGGAGCGTTGGCGACTGCGCGCTTGAAGAACTCGTCGTAGTGGTCGAGAACCGCCTCGAGCGTCGGCGCGCTGTTGTTGTGGAAGTACGGGGCGGTCTTGCGCAGCCCGCGGAGGCCCGGCACGTCAAACTTGTTCCAGTCATCCTGCGGCGCCGGCCCGACGCCGGCGAACCCGGTCAGGAGCGCCCGACCCGGATCGGAGCTGGTGCGGCGGAGACGCGTGCCGTTCGGCAGGGTGATCTCGTAGGTCCGGGCGTTGCGCGCGAGCTGCGGCGCGCACGGCGTGTAGGCGAAGCGCGCCGGCGTCACGGTGTCCACCGGCCGCGGACACTGGCTCGAGATGTCGTGGAAGCGGATCACCGGCGGCTGCGGCGTCGACTGCCCGGGCCCGCCGTGGCACTGGGCGCAGGCGCGCACGAAGACGGCCTTGCCTTCCTGCTCCAGCGGGTCGAGCGGCCCGTCCGCATCGGGCAGCGGGACCGTTCCCGTGCGCACGGCATCGGCGACGGCCCGGACCCGATGGGTGGTGAACAGGATGCGCTGGAACGAGGCCAGATCGTCGAGCAGCTGCGGCGACGGGGCGTGGCCGGCCTGCGCGTGCGCGGTCAGGGCCGCGAGCGCCTGTTCCTGCAGCGTCTGGAAGCGGCCATCGAGCTGGTAGCCGCCGGACGGGTTCGGGCCACGCGGCCACGGATTGACGCCGTCCGGTCCGGTCAGGGCCACGTCGTTGACGGTCGGCACGCTGCGCCAGACGTCGACGAACGTCTCGTCCGACGGCGCACTGGTGACCGGGTCGACCAGCCGGATGTTCGGCGGCAGCGGGAAGGTGATGCGCACCAGGCCGTTCTGGCGGAGGTTGCTGAAGTCTCGCGCGTCGTCGCCGTTGGCGCGAAAATCATCGGCGTCGATCGGGCGGAACAGCGGATCGTCGGCCGTGGCGTCCCAGCGCCGCCGCCACTGCAGCAGCTGGAACCTCGCCTCGGCGTTCTTCGGCGACAGCTGGAAGCTGTCGGTCGGCATGTGGCAATCGGCGCACGCCCGCCCGTTGGCGGCGAGCCCCGACAGCTTCCGGTCCAGGAAGGCGCGCAGGCCGCGGAGCACGGCGTCGCACGGTTCGCCGCCGCACTCCAGGTCGGCCTTCGGCGGAGCCCCCGCCGGCGGGCCCGAGCTCGGGCTGGCGCGAACGAACAACGTCGTCGACAGGAGCAGGCAGGCAACGAACAGCAGCGGCAGTCTCTTCACGGGACCTCTGGCGGGCCGGGGTAGGGAGCCGGCCACATCGATCAAGGCGTTGCCGCGGGCCGAAAGCTGCAGCGGCCCGATCCCTGCCCGCGCCCGTGACCCGGGCCGCGCGGCCGGTTGCAGGGTTTCCGGCAGTCGCGCGCCTTGAGGACTGTGGGGGCCAGCGCCGTCGACACGATCGCCGTCGCCGCGTCCGCAGTGGCGATGGGCCGCGTGGCGACGGTTGGCGCCCCGGGTGGCCGGAGCCATAGACTGGCCGGGACCGTCAGGATGAGTGGACCACCCCGCGGCGCCGCGCCCGCCGAGCTCACCGGGCTCCTTCGGGCGTGGAGCGGCGGCGACGTCGACGCCTTCGAGCGCGTGCTGCCGCTGGTCTACGACGAGCTGCACCGGATGGCCGCCCGCTACCTCGCGGGCGAGCGCGCGACCGTCAGCCTGCAGGCGACGGGGCTGGTCAACGAGCTGTGCCTGCGTCTGCTCGGCTGGGACGACATCCAGTGGCAGAACCGGCAGCATTTCTTCGGCGTATCGGCCGGGATGATGCGCCGGGTCCTGGTCGACATCGCCCGGCGGCGGGACGCCGGGCGTCGGGGCGGGCCGCACGCCATCCGGGTGCCGCTCGACACCGTCGATGTCGCCGACCACGGACGCGACACCGATCTGCTCGCCGTCGACATGGCGCTCGATCGGCTGGCGATCGAGGATCCGCGTAAGGCGCAGGTCGTCGAGCTGCGCTTCTTCGGCGGGCTGTCCGTCGACGAAACGGCCGAGGCCCTGGGCGTCTCGGCCCGCACGGTCGCCTCCGAATGGGCCTTCGCCCGAGCCTGGCTGTTCCGCACGCTGAGCGACACCGATGCCGAGTGAACGCTGGCGCCGCGTCGAACAGCTCTTCGGCGACGCCGTCGGGTTGCCAGTGGATCAGCGCGCCGCCTTCCTGGCCGCCGCACCCGAGGCCGCCGACGGCATCCGCGACGAAGTCGCCGCGCTGCTGACCGCTGGCGAGCGCTCCGGACCGTTCCTGTCGTCGACCGCTCTCGACGTCTTCGCGGAGCAGATCTCGCGCGAGGGATGGACGATTCGGGCGGGCGACCGGATCGGGTGCTACGTCGTCGAGCGTCGCCTCGGGGCCGGCGGCATGGGCGAGGTGTGGCGCGCCCGCGACGAACGTCTCGGTCGCGACGTGGCCATCAAGCTGCTCCTCCCCCACCCGGCCCGCGATCAGCACCGCGTCACCGCGCTGCAGGACGAGGCCCGCGCCGCCAGTGCCCTCAATCACACCAACGTCCTGACCGTCTACGACGTCGGCGAGCACCGCGGCGCGTCGTATCTCGTGACCGAGTGCCTCGAAGGTCAGTCGCTGCGCGCCCGCCTGATCCGCGGCACGCTGGCCATCGACGCCGCCCTCGACGTCGCCGTACAGGTTGCGCGCGGGCTGGATGCCGCCCATGCGCGCGGCATCGTGCATGGCGACTTGAAGCCGGAGAACATCTTCCTGGGCGCGGACGGCCGGGTGAAGATCCTCGACTTCGGTCTGGCCACGCTGCATGACCCGGCCTGGCGCGAGGCGTCGCCCGCCGCGCCGCTGAACATGACGTCGCGTCCCCCTGTCATGGGCACGGTCGGCTACATGGCGCCCGAACAACTGCGTGGCGAGCGGACCGACGGGCGGGCCGACGTGTTCGCGCTCGGCGTGGTGCTGCACGAGATGCTGGCGGGGACGCGGCCGTTCGCGGCGGACACGGCGAGCACGACCGCGGACGCCATCCTCACCCGCACGCCGTCACGCCTGGACGATCTCGATCACGCCATCCCGCCGGCGGTCTCGAACCTCGTCGCCCGTTGTCTCGAGAAGGCCGCCGCCGATCGCCTGGCCACCGCCGCCGACCTCGTCACGGCGCTCGCCGCCGCCATCCGATCGCGGCAACCGGCCGCGCTGCCGGCTTTCTGGAGCATGGCGCGCCGGCCGGCGGTGTCCATCGGTCTGCTGCTCGCGCTCGCGGCCGCAGCGGCCGGTATCTGGCAGTGGCGGCTGAGCGCCGACCGTGCGCACTGGGCGCGAGTCGTCGTGCCGCCGCAGGCGCAGCGGCTCTTCGAGCATGGCGATTACGCCGAGGCGTTCTTCCTGACGCGCAGGGCGCTCGCCGCCGCCCCCGACGATCCCGCACTGCAACGGTTGTGGGATGACGTGTCGATGCCGCAGTCGTTGCTCACCGATCCGGCCGAGGTCGACGTGGCCATCGCCGCGTATCGAGCGGCCACACCCGACTGGCTCCCGGTGGGACGGACGCCGCTCGCCGGCGTGCGCCTGCCGCGCGGACAGTTCCGCTTGCGGCTGTCGAGGCCAGGGTTCGCGTCGCTCGAAGTCGCCACCGCGATCCCGCATCAGCGCTATCGGCTGGACGCCGTGGAGACGGTGCCGCGCGGCATGGTGCGCGTGATCGGCGGTCCCGCCTCGTCGTCGTTGGGCGTCTCCGAGGCCCTCGACGACTTCTGGATGGATCGCCTGGAGGTCACCAACCGCGAGTTCCAGGTGTTCGTCGACCAGGGTGGCTATCGCCGGCCCGAGCTGTGGCGCGAGCCGTTCATGGACGGAGGCCGCCAGCTGCCGTGGGCGGTGGCGATCGACCGCTTCCGCGATCGGAGCGGACAGCCGGGACCGTCGACGTGGACGGCCGGACGGTATCCCGACGGACAGGCGGACTTCCCCGTCGGCGGCGTCAGCTGGCACGAGGCCTCGGCCTACGCGACCTTCGCCGGCAAGAGCCTGCCGACGATGCATCACTGGTACCGGGCGGCGGCGCTGGGGCGCTTCGCCGACATCCTGGGCGTGAGCAATTTCAACGGCGTGGGGCCGACCGCGGTCGGCCTTTCCAACGGCCTCGGCCCCTTCGGCACCCAGGACATGGCCGGCAACGTCAAGGAGTGGTGCTCGACAGCGGCGGGCGACAGCCGCGGGCTCCTGCTGGGAGGAGCCTGGAATGAGCCGCGCTACACCTTCGCCCACCTCGACGCGCACTCGCCGTTCGAGCGCGCCGCTACCTTCGGCCTGCGCCTGGTGCGCTACATCGGCCCGCTGTCGGCGGTGGTCGCCGGCCCGGTCCGGCTCGATCAGATGGCGCCCGACGGCCGGGCGCTGCGGCCGGTCGGCGATGACGTGTTCGCGGTCGTCCGGCAGCAATACGCCTACGATCGCACGCCGCCCAGCGCCGTCGTCGAAGGCACCGAGACCACCGCGGCCTGGACTCGCATCACGGTGTCGATCGACGGAGCCGGCGCTAAAGGCCGCCTGCGCGCCCACCTGTTCCTGCCTACCGGGAGCGAGCCGCCGTATCAGGCGATCGTCTTCTTCCCCGCCGGCGACGCCTTCCAGCTTCGTGCCGGCCGGGACCTGTCGCTCCGCCAGGTCGCGTTCGTCATGCGCAGCGGCCGGGCGCTGCTGTACCCGATCTACGACGGCACCTACGAGCGCGCCTCCGATCACGCCCTGGGGGAGAACGCACGTCGAGAGCAGCGCATCGCCTGGTCGCGCGAGCTCGGACGCGGCCTCGACTATCTCGAATCGCGGCCGGACATCGACCGGGCCCGCATCGGCTTCTATGGCATCAGCGCCGGCGCCGACGCCGGCGTGATCCTCACCGCGCTGGAGCCGCGGCTGAAGGTCAGCGTGTTGCAAGGCACCGGCATCTGGGGCGACGAGACGCCGGAGAACCGCACCATCGACTACGCGACGCGCATCCGCGTGCCGACGATGATGCTCAACGGCCGCTACGACTTCGGGGTGCCGCTCGACTCCGCACAGCGGCCGCTGTTCGACGCTTTGGGGACCGCGCCGGACGACAAGCGCCACGTCATCCTCGAAACGGGCCACGCCCTCTCGATCGAGGATGCCGCCGGCGCGGCGCTGCCCTGGTTCGATCGCTACCTGGGACCGGTTCGTCGGCGGCGTCCCTAGCGGCGAACTACCACCAGGCGGTCAGGGCGCCGAACACGGCGCAGACCACGATCACTTCGATGACGTGGCGCGTGAAGCGGAACAGCGCGACGCTGGCGGCGAGCGCGATCAGCAGCGCCCGCAGGTCGAAGGGCCCGGCCAACCCCGCCGGCCAGAACACGTGTCCACCGAAGAACACCGCCAGGTGCAGGATGACGCCGACCACGGCGGCCGTGATGGCCGAGAGCGGGGCAACAAAGGTCACGTCGTCGCGCGCCGACTCGACGATCGGCCCGCCGGCCAGCACGAACACGAACGACGGCAGGAACGTGAACCAGCTGACGACGACGGCTGCGGCGACGCCGGCCAGCCAGGCGCGGTCCGGACCGAACAGGGCCTGGGCATGGCCGCCGACGAAGCCGACGAAGGTGACGACCATGATCAGCGGTCCAGGCGTCGTCTCGCCGAGCGCCAGCCCGTCGATCATCTGCGCCGCCGTCAGCCATCCATGCTCGTGCACGGCGCCCTGCACGACGTAGGGCAGCACGGCGTAGGCGCCGCCAAAGGTGAGGAGCGCGGCCTTGGTGAAGAACCACGCCATCCGCGCCAGCGTCGCCTCGCCGTGGGCCGACGCCAGCCACGCCAGCGGCGTCGCCCACAGGCCCAGGCCGGTGGCGATGACACCGGCCAGGCGTCCGGCGTGGAATCGGGCGTGGGCTGGCGTCGGCGTGTCGTCGTCGAGCAGCGCAGGAGCGGCGGATGCGCCCTTGGCGCCGTGCCGGCGGCCGGCCCGCAGCTGGTCCGGCAGCAGACGGCCGATCACGATCCCGGCAAGCGCGGCGACGCCGATGATGATCGGAAAGGGCACGCCAAGGATCATCCCGGCGAACGACAGGCCGGCGACGCTCCACGCCGTCGGTGTCGTCAGGGCACGGCTGCCGATGCGGTGCACGGCGTGGACGATGATCGCGACCACCGCCGGCTTGACCGCCGCGAACGCCCCGGCCACCGCCGGCAGCGTACCGAAGGCGACGTAGATCCATGACAGCGCGATCAGGATGGCGAGCGACGGCAGCACGAACAGGCCGCCGGCGATGATGCCGCCCCAGGTGCGGTGCAGCAGCCAGCCGATGTAGGTGGCGAGCTGCTGCGCTTCGGGCCCGGGCAGCACCATGCAGAACGACAGCGCGTGGAGAAAGCGCCCTTCGCTGATCCAGCGGCGCTCGTCGACCAGCTCGCGATGCATGATCGCGATCTGGCCGGCCGGGCCGCCGAAGCTGATGAACCCGAGCTTCAGCCAGAAGCGCGTCGCCTCGGCGAGCCCGATGGCCGGCGCCGGCGCGGCCGCCGGAACGGGCCCATCCGGCCCCGGCTCCGCGTCGATCACGGGTTCGAGCGCGGCCCCGCCTCGAGCTCGACGCCGAGGGCGCGCAGCGTGAATGCCATGACGTCGGCGCGTTCGGCGATCTGCTTGCTGGTCGGCTTGCCGGCCCCATGGCCGGCTTTGGTCTCGATGCGGATCAGCACCGGGGCCGGGCCCGCCTGGGCCTGCTGCAGGGCCGCGGCGAACTTGAAGCTGTGCGCCGGCACGACGCGATCGTCGTGATCGCCGGTGGTCACCAGCGTCGCCGGGTACTTCGTGCCCGGCTTCAGGTTCTGCAGCGGCGAGTACTTGATCAGCGTGTCGAAGCCCTCCTTCGTCTCGCTGCTGCCGTAGTCCGACTTCCACGCCCAGCCGATGGTGAACTTGTGGAAGCGCAGCATGTCCATGACGCCGACGGCCGGCAGCGCCGCGCCGAACAGCTCGGGCCGCTGCGTCATCGCCGCGCCGACCAGCAGGCCGCCGTTGCTGCCGCCGGAAATCGCCAGCCGCGGCGACGAGGTGTACTGCTCGGCGATCAGGTATTCGGCGGCGGCGATGAAGTCGTCGAAGACGTTCTGCTTCTGCTGCAGCCGGCCGGCGTCGTGCCACGCCTTGCCGTACTCGCCGCCGCCGCGCAGGTTGGGCTGGGCGTAGAGGCCACCGTGCTCGAGCCAGGCGACGGTGCCGACCGAGAACGCCGGCGTCAGTGAGATGTTGAAGCCGCCGTAGCCGTAGAGGATCGTCGGCGCCTTGCCGTCGCGGACGAAGCCCTTGCGTCCGGTGATGAACATCGGGATCTTCGTGCCGTCCTTCGACGTGTAGAAGACCTGCCTCGTCTCGAAGTCCGACGGCGTGAAGGCGAGCTTCAAGGTGCGGAACGGCGCACTGGCGCCGCTGGCCGGGTCGTAGCGATACACCGCCGACGGATACGTGAACGAGGTGAACGCGTAGAAGCCTTCCCGATCGCGGCGGTGCGACGAGAACCCGACCGAGCCGAGCGTCGGCAGCGCGATCTCGCGATCGACGGCGCCGGCGAGGGTGTAGACGCGCAGGGCGTGCCGGGCGTCGATCTGCCAGGTGACGACGAAGCGATCGCCGAGCATCGTCACCGCGTCGAGCACGTCGCGGTTGGGGCCCTCGGCGATCAGCGTCTTCCACGACGCCGGCTGCGGCGCGGTCAGGCCGATCGCCACCAGCTTGCCGCGCGGCGCGTCACGGTCGGTCGCGACGTAGAAGGTCGGGCCGTCGTTGCCGACCACCGAGTAGTAGGCATCGAACGCGTCGAGGAACGGCTCCAGCGTGGCGCCGGGCTTCGCCAGGTCCTGGACGAAGATGCGGTTCTTGTTCTCGGTCCCTTCGCTCTGGTAGACGAGCAGGTAGCGGCCGTCGTCGGTGACGACGGGGCTGAAGCCCCAGGTCGGGTGATCGGGCCGCTCGTAGGTCAGCGTGTCCGCCGTTTGCGCCGTCCCGATCTTGTGGAAGTAGATGCGCTGGTTCTGGTTGACGCCGGACAGCTCGTCGCCGGCCTTGGGCGCGTCGAAGCGGCCGTAGTAGAAGCCCGAGCCGTCCTTCAGCCAGGCGGCGTTGGAGAACTTCGACCACTGGATGGTGTCGGGCAGATCCTTGCTGGTCGCGACGTCGCGCACCCGCCACTCGTGCCAGTCGGAGCCGCTCTTGGCGATGGCGTAGGCCATCAGCCGGCCGTCGTCGGTGAACGCGGTGTCGGCGAGGGCGACCGTGCCGTCGGTCGACAGCGTGTTCGGATCGATCAGCACCTCGGGCGCCGCGTCGAGCGTCTTCGCCTTGTAGACGACCGACTGGTTCTGCAGCCCGTCGTTGCGCGCGAAGATGTAGTAGTCGCCCTCGCGGCTCGGCACGCCGTAGCGCTCGAAGTTCCACAGCGTCGTCAGCCGCGTCTTCAGCGGGTCGCGAACCGGGATGGTCGCCAGGTAGTCGAAGGTGACCTTGTTCTGCGCCTCGACCCAGGCGGCGGTCTCGGCGCTGTTGTCGTCCTCGAGCCAGCGGTACGGATCGGCGACCTTCCGGCCGAAGTAGTCGTCGGCCTGGTCGGTCGAGCGGGTCTCGGGATACCGGATCTGCGCGGCGACGGTCGTCATCGCGGCGACCACGAGCCCCGAAACGACGGCACGGACGACGGCACGGACGACGACACGGGTAGCGGCCATGACGGGCACCTCACGGGGCTGATCTTATCGGAAGGTCGCCGGAGCCGACGCGGCGGTGACGCGGGACGAGGGCGAGGATGGGGCCGTTCTGGTGAGCCGGTCGTCGGGCCCGTGTAGCACGGCCGTGGCCGTGCCGGCTCCCGGCCGGCCGTCCGACACTCCGACCGCCGGCGTCGTCAGTCCGACGCCAGTTTTGTCGGCCCTCACCCGCCGACTGCTCAAAACGAAACAGAAACGCGCGGTTTGTGCACACCCGCGCGCTCCGGCAGGGGGTGGCGTGGCCCTTGCACAGTCGTGAGCGCCCGCGACACATCTGTGCCATGCGGCGTTTCGAGGCGGCCTTTCGGCCGGGCGCCTCGGGGGGCCGCAGTCGCGTTGAGCCAAGAGCGGATCTGTGCCGATGTCTGTACTGCCATGAGTGCGCTCCCCCCCAAGTCTCCCGCGACCGTCGCGCCGTTTTCGGACGCCCTCGGCTACCGCGTCCTCGGCTTCGACAAGAAGTCGGGTGACCGCCTCGAGATGCTCCGGCTGCGCCCGCAACTCGCGTCGGCGCCGGCGTTCGAAGCGGCGGTGCGGGAACGCCAGCGTCGCCTGGCCGACTTCCGCCACGCCGCCTATGCGCGGGTGCGCCAGATCGATCGCCCGGCCGGCCAGAACGCCGCGCTGGCCATCGTCTCCAATTACGCCGACGGGCAGCGACTCTCGGAGCTGCTGCGTTCGGCCCAGAGCAGCGCTGTCCCGATCGAGCTGATCGTCGGGATGTGCCTGCTGCAGCAGATGGTCACGGCCGTCGCGCAGCTGCACGCCCTCGGCGCCGACCTGAGCCACGGCTCGCTCAACCCCGAACGCCTGGTGGTGACGCCGGCCGGCCGGGTCGTGGTCACCGAATACGTCGCCGGCGCCGGTCTCGCCTCGCTCGGCCTGACGCCGCAGCAGGCGTGGCAGGACTATCGCCTGGCGCTGCCGTCGGACGGCAGTGAAGCGTTCACGCAGGCGTCGGACGTCTATCAGCTCGGCTATCTCGGTCTGACGCTGGTCAGCGGCAAGTCGATCTACGACCGTCAGTACCCGCCGCCGTTCGCGACGCTGCTGAACGGCGCCGAGGAGATCGGCGCCGACGGCCGCACCCAGCCGCTGCACCCCGCGATCGTCAGCTGGCTGACGCGCGCCCTCCGCCTCGGCGGGCCGTTCGCCTCGGCGATCGAGGCGCAGGCGTCGCTCGACGAAGCCATCGCCAGCGCCGGACTCGTCGCCACGCCGGACGTCGTCGCCGAGCTCGTGACGCGGGCCGCGGGCGAGCCCGAGCCGACGGAGCCGGCCACCATGATCAGCATGACGGCCCCGCAGGCCGCCGTGTCCGCGCCGGTCGCGGGAACGCCTGCCGCTCCCGAGCTGCCGGCCGCCAAGAACGCGGTCGAGACGCCGTGGACGCCGCCCGGCGTCGCCGAGACGCCGGCCCCGGTGGCCCGCCGCGACTCCGGCTCGCATCAGGCCTACCTGCCGCCCGTCGTCGAACCCGAGGCCGAACGGCCGGCCGCGATCGACGCGCCGGCCGATCTCGACCTGCCGATGAAGGCCGAGGGGCCGGCCCCGTCCGAGAACGACCTGCCGCCGGCGCAGGCGTGGACGCCGAAGCGGGACATCTCGCGCGAGGTGAAGGCGGCGCGGCCGTCCAGCAGCAGCAATGCCCAGCTCGGCTACGACACCGACACGCACGCGAACGGCTCGGAACCGGCCGAGAAGAGCGGCTCGTCGAAGGCCATCGTCATCGGCGGCGGCCTCGCTGTCCTCGCCGCCATCGCCGCGGTCGTCGTCTTCGTCGTCAAGCCGTTCGGTGGCGCCGCCGCCCCGACGACACCCCCGCCGGTGGCCGTTGCCGCGACGGGTACCGTGTCGATCGACTCGACGCCGCGCGCCCGCGTCTTCATCGACGAGACGCCGAAGGGCACCACGCCACTGCGCCTCGATCTGTCGGCTGGCGTGCACCGCGTCCGCGTCGAAGCGGACGGCGGCCTGACCAAGACCCTCGAGGTCAACGTCGTCGCCGGCAAGGAAGTGTCGCAGGTCATCGAGTTGACCAAGAGCACGCCGGATCGCGCGACGGCCACTGCTGCTGCGGCCGCAGCAGCCGCCGCCGTGGCTGCTGCCGCCCCGGCCGCGCCGAACCCCGGCTTCATGACGGTGGACGCGCCCGAAGATCTGCAGATTCTCGAAGACGGCCGGCCGCTCGGCTCGTCGGCGTCGGGCAAGGTCGCGCTCGAACCGGGCAGCCACCTGCTCGAATTCCGCAGCGACGCGCTCGGCTTCCAGGCGACCCGCACCGTGCAGGTCCTGCCCGGCAAGACGGTCCGCGTCACGATTCCGCTCCCCGAGGGGGGCCTCAGCATCAACGCCACGCCGTGGGCGGACGTGACCGTCGACGGCCGCGCGCTGGGCGAAACGCCCATCGCCAACGTCACGCTTCGGGCCGGCACGCACGAGATCGTGTTCCGGCATCCGCAGCATGGCGAGTTGAAACAGACGGTCGTCGTCAAGGCCGGGGAGAACGGCCGGGTCACCGTGAACATGGCCCGGTAGACATCGAGCGCCGGACGGGCGGATCGCCGCGCCCGGCAGTGAGGACACTTGTGAAGCCCCAGCACGCTCTGCTCATCGTCACTGCCGCGCTCGTCGCGGTGTCAGCCTGCAGCGGTACGCCTTCGTCGACCGGTGCCGGCGGCACGGGTTCGGCGGCGGCTCCCGAGATGGGCACGCTCGCGCTCGAGTCGAAGCCGCAGGCACGCGTCTACATCGACGACGCGCCGCGCGGGATGACCCCGCTGCGTCTCGACCTGCCGGCCGGTCCGCACCGCGTCCGCCTCGAAGCCAACAGCAAGGCGCGCACCCTGACCGTCGGCGTCGTCGCTGGCGCGGAAGTGACGCAGAGCGTCGACCTCGATCGCGCCGTCCAGACCGGCAGCCTGTTCGTCCGGACGGATCCGGCCGGGGCCAAGGTGCTGGTCGACAACAGGCCGGCCGGCGTCACGCCGATCACCGTCCTCGATCTCTCGCCCGGCTCGCACTCCGTCTCCGTGACGGCGCCGGACGGCTCCAACGCCAAGCAGTCGGTCAGCGTCGAAGCCGGCGCCACGGCGACCATCCGCCTGAGTCTCGATCGCCCGCAGGTTGCCCAGGCGACGGCGGCGGCGGTCACCGAGCCCAGCAACGGCTGGGTGCTCGTCGACGCGCCCATCGAGATGCAGGTGCTCCAGGGTGGCCGCCAGATCGGCACCTCGGGCCGCCGCCTGCCCCTCGCTCCGGGCAGCTATGACCTTCAGCTCCGCGCTGCCGATTACTCCACTGCGAAGCGCGTCGAGGTGTCGGCCGGCCGCGTCGCCCGCGTCGAGGTCAACGTGCCCGATGGCACGGTCAACCTGAACGCCGCGCCCTGGGCCGAGGTTTACCTGGACGGCCGCAGCCTCGGCGAGACACCCATCGCCAACGCCTCGGTCACCGCCGGAACGCACGAAGTGATTTTCCGTAACCCGCAGTTCGTCGAGCTGCGACAGATGGTGACCGTTGCCAGCGGCAAGGCCACACGTCTGGCCGTCACACTCACAAAGAAGTAGCGACAGTTCGCCGACCGAGGACAGTCATGAAGCCCATCCGCCACATGTCGACAACCCGCGCGCAGGCGCTTCCAGTCACGGCCTCCCTGAATCCCATCGTTCTGTGGGCTCTGATGTTCGCGACGCTGATCCTGATGTCGATCCCGCGGCTCGCGGGCGCCCAGGACCTGCTCGCCAACGCCCGCACGCAGTACCAGGCGGCGGCGTATGACGAGGCGCTCACCACGCTGCAGCAGCTGGCCGCGAACAAGGCCGCGCTGTCGGCGACCGATGCCCGCGACGTCGAGGAATACCGCTTCCTCTGCCTGCTGGCGCTCGGCCGCAAGGACGAAGCGCGCCTGGCCATGGGTATCGTGGTGAAAAGCGACCCGCTCTACACGCTCGACGCCGGCTCGACGCCGCCGCGCGTCGTCACCGCCTTCACCGAAGTGCGCCGTGACCTGCTGCCGCAGATTGCCACGACGCTGTATGCCGAGTCGAAGGCGCTCTACGACAAGAAGGAGACGGTCGACGCCCGCGCCGGGTTCGAGCAGCTGATGACGATGCTGGCCGATGCCGACATGCAGGGCAAGCTGGCCGACCTCGGCACGCTGGCCAAGGGCTTCCTGGATCTGTCGGCTTCGGCCGCGGCTCCGGCTGCTGCCCCTGCGCCGGCCGCCGCCCCGGTCGAACTGGTGGCCAAGGCCGCCGTGGTCGTCCCTCCGGTCGCCGTGCTGCAGAAGGTGCCGCCGATTCCATCGAACCTGATTCGCATGACCCAGCTGAGGGCCGGTGTCCTCGAGCTGACGATCGACGAAACCGGCAAGGTCTCGGAGGCCAAGTTCCTCAGCCCCATCCACCCGGTCTACGACGGCATGGTGACCAGCGCCGCCAAGGGCTGGAAGTATCAGCCGGCGACCGCCGACGGCAAGCCGATCAAGTACCGCAAGACGATTCGCATCGCCGTCCAGGCGCCCAAGTAGGTCCGCGTTCGCACAGTCGTCACCGGGCTCGCGTCAGCACTCCCCGTTACGCCGGATGGTCGCCTCCGACCATCCGGCTCTTTTTTTGTACGGCGTCAGTGGACGTCGGCATGCCGCTCGTCGCGGGTCAGCTCCACCGCCAGCACGGCCAGCGGCAGCAGGACCAGCGGCACCGTCACGACGTTGGCGAAGATCGTCGCCCCGAGCTGGATCCACGCCCCGGCGCCGGTCGACGCCGCGTCGAGCGGACCGGCCCCGAAGATCGGCCGGAACTGCTCGCGCCAGAACAGCAGCGTGACCAGCGAGCCGGCGGCCCGGCTGAACAGCACGAGCACCGAGTTGGCGAGCAGCGTCACCACCAGCAGCCCGACGATCGACACGCCGTGCCCACGGCTCAGCCGCCGGGACAGCGCGAGGATGGCGAACGGTGACGTCTCGGCGATCGCGGACAGCGGCAGCGCCAGGGCGTAGCGAGCCAAGGCCCAGAGCGCTGGCGCCAGCCCGGCGACGAGCATCGGCAGCGTGATCAGCAGCGACAGCGTTCGCGCCGTCCCGGACGACACGCCGAGCGCGGGCAGGACCAGCTGCGGCAGGTAGATCAGGCCGGCGGCCATCGCCAGCCCGAGGAGTCCGGCGACACCGACCACGATGACGATCAGGCTGGCTGTCGCGAGCAGCCGCGGGGCCCGACGCAGCACCGCCAGCAGCACCATGTTCACGCCGGGATGAGCCCGGCGATCCAGCACGAGCAGCGCGCAGATCTGGCCGCCGCCAATCCCGGCCAGCGCCCACGCCAGCGCGGCGGTCCACGGCGCGGCCATCGACGCACGCACCGTCTCGACCTCGGCGCCGGGGCCGAGCGTCCCGGTGATCGCCGAGCGGACGGCCAGGAAGATGACCGCCCCCGTCGCGATGACCGGGAGGAGCAACGCCAGCCAGAGGGCGAGGTGGGTGAAGTAGAGGGAGAACGTGCGCTCGAGCGCGATCTCACGCAGCGAGCGTTGCGCAGCCATCGCCCGCGATGTTAGCAGGCGGGTCACACACTCGTCAGGCGACGAGGGCCACTCGCTGCGGATGGAAGGACGCAGAAGACTTCCCGGAACGCTCCTGCCACCGAACGCCCATTCGTGCTGGGTTGGCGGCCGCGCTCTCACGCGCGGCCACAGGCCGCCCTCCGGGCGTGCCGGCCGCTATGCGCGACGCTATCGCGTCGCGGCGCCGGCCCGCGGGCGGCGGGTGCGGGTCACACACGCGTCAGGCGACGAGGGCCACTCGCTGCGGATGGAAGGACGCAGAAGACTTCCCGGAACGCTCCTGCCACCGAACGCCCATTCAGTGTGTCTGCCGCACCCCGGTTGGTGCTCTGCGCCCGTCCATCCGCAGCGGGTGAACGACATGACTAAAGGCAACTTCGATACCAGCGCCAACGGACGCATTTCCCGCGAAAACCGCGTGATCGCGCGGGCCGGCGCTTTCGTCGCACGTAAGTGCTTACGTCGCGGGTAAGCCGGCGGATGGCGTAAGCCTCCGAGCGAGGGTCCTGCGCATGACCCGCTGGAGGACGTGTGATGACACGAAGACTGATCGCCGGCGCGGCAGCGCGGGGCTGCGGCGGCTGCGATGACCCCGGCCTGACAGGCTTCCTGATCGGCTTCCCGGTCGGCGGCCTGGTCGGCGGGGTGCTGGGCGGCTTCTTGCTGTTCCGCTGACTGGCCCGTCAGGCCGGTCCCAAGCTGCGGACCCCGTCGATCAGGCGATCCACTTCACTCTCGGACGTGTAGCAGGCGCAGCCGGCGCGGACCAGCCCGCCCGGGCCGGGCTGCAGCCGGGCCACCACCGTCGACGCGTAGAAATCGCCGTGCGACACGAAGACGCCGCGCGCCGCCAGGTGCGCGGCCACGTCGCCGGCATCGCGGCCGGCCACCGTGAACGCCACCGTCGGCGTCCGCGGCTGCCCCGGCGGCCGGCCGTAGAGCCGGACGCCGTCGAGGCCGCCCAAGCCGTGCCACAACCGCGCCAGCAGCGCTTCGCCTCGTGCGTGCAGGGCGGCGAACGTCCGTTCGAGCGCGGCGCGTCGATCGGTCCGTGCCGCCACGGCTCCGCCGTTCCCGGCCGCCTCGCCCGCCCCGATCGTCGCCAGAAAGTCGACGGCGGCCGCTGCCGCGACGATCCCTTCGTGATTCTGGGTGCCGGTCTCGAGGCGCTCCGGCGAGTAGTCCGGCGCCGGCTGCAGCTTCGGCACGTCGAGCGCGTCGACCACCGCCCGCCGGCCGTAGAGGATGCCGAGGTGCGGCCCGTAGAACTTGTAGGACGAGCAGGCGAGGAAATCGCAGCCGAGGGCTTCGACGTCGGTCGTCGCGTGCGGAACGAAGTGCACCGCGTCGACGAACGTCAGCGCCCCGACCGTCTTGGCCAGGGCCACCGCGCGGGCGACGTCGTTGATCGTGCCGACGGCGTTCGACGCCGCGCCGATCGCCACGAGCTTGGTCTGCGGCGTGACCTGGCGGGCGAAGTCGTCCCAGTCCAGTTCGAGCCGCGCCTGGTCGAACTTCACGGCGCGCACGGTGAGCCCGCGATCCGCGGCGGCGGCGCGCCAGGTGTCCTGGTTGGCGTGGTGATCGAGCTCGGTGATGACGATCTCGTCGCCGGGGCCCCATTGCCGCGCCAGCGCTCGTCCGAGGTGGAACGCGATCGTCGACATGTTGGCGCCGAACGACACCTCGTCGGCGCCGCAGTGCAGCAGATCGGCGACGGTAGTACGGGCCGACGCGAGCGCCGCGTCGGTCTCCTCGCTGGTCGGATAGCGCCAATGCGTGTTGGCGTTGGTGTGGAGCAGATAGCCGGCGAAGGCGTCGACCACCGCCTGCGGCACCTGGGTGCCGCCGGGGCCGTCGAAGTAGGCCACGGGGTGCCCCTGGTGCACACGGGTCAGCGCCGGGAAGGCGGCGCGGAGGCGATCGAGGTGGAACGGCGGCGCGTCGGTCTGGGTCGTATGGGACATCGTGGTCGTGGTGTCAGGCGAGCGTGGCCTGGAAGCGGCGGGCGCCGAGCGCGAAGGCGACGAGCCCGATGGCCACGAGGATCGCACAAGGCGTCGCCATTTCGGCGACCGAGAAGTTCCGCCAGATCGCGCCCTCGTAGGCCAGGATCATCCAGCGCACCGGGCTGACCACGCTCAGCGACTGCATCCAGCCCGGCATGACGGCGAGCGGCACCATGCCCCCGCCGAGCATCGACATCGGCATCATGATCGCCCAGCCGGCGCCGGCTGAGCCCTGCTCGGTGGTGCCGAGCGAGGCCACGAACATCATGATGCCGACGAAGGCGACCGGCACGATGGCCAGGGCCACGACCAGCAGCGGCACCGACGACGGCCGGACCCCGAAGAACGCGGCGCCGATCGTCATCAGCGCCGTCTGCACGATCATGATCGCCAGGTAGCAGGCCAGGCCCTTGCCGGCCAGCAGGGTCCACGACGGCGCCGGCGACATCAGGAGCCGGGTCAGCGTGCCCCTCGAGCGCTCGACGGCGAGGCTGACCGCGAACGACATCATGCAGCCGAGGATGCCCCACTGCATGCCCTGCGGAAACGTGATCTGGTAGCCATTGGCCGGGCCTTCGCGCTGCCGCTCGATGCTCTCCACGGCGATCTCGAGCGGCTGCCAGCCCTTCGACGGGGCCGGAGCCGTGGTCGTCCCGCCGCCGGCGGCCGCCTGCGACCGCTTCTGCTCGGCCAGGAACGAGTCGAGCGAGCCGAGCATGCTCTGGAGGGAATCCTGGCCGGCGATGCTGCCGGCCGGGGCCTTCCGGACGTCGGCCAGCATGCCCGTGACCATCCCGCCGCCCGGATCGCCGAACAACGCCTGTATCCGCTTGGCGCCCTGCTCGAGCAGGAAGCCCTGCAGCATCGCCGATTCCGCCTGGCGCGCCGGATCCACGCGCAGTTCCACCTTCGGCGACTGCCCGTAGAACAGGTGCTGGCTGGCGGCACCGAAACCCTTGGGCACGCGCACCGCGCCGACACGGCGGCCGCGCCGGACGAGGTCGCGCGCCTCGGCGTCGGTCGTGCGCAGCACGTCGAATCCCTGGCGTGTGGCGAGGCCGTCGACGAACGCCTTCGACGCCGCTGTCTGATCGTCGTCGGTGATGGCGATGGCCAGCCGCGTCGATCCGCCGCCGCCGCCGCCGAAGAGCGAACCGAAGATGACCGCCACGAGCAGCGGCCACACCATCGTGAAGAAGAGGGCCGCCTTCACCCGGAAGAGCAGCTTCAGATCCTTGAGCGCGATTGCCAGCACGGCAGCCATGGTCGGTGTCCTCGTCGTTGGCGGTGAATGTCAGTCGCGGATCGAGCGACCCGTCAGGTGCAGGAAGACCTGCTCCAGCGTCGGCATCGCCACTTCGAATTCGGCCGGCATCGCCGCGCCCCGGGCGGCGGCCTGGCGATTGAGCTCGGCCAGCGGCTCGCGCGTCTCGATGCGCTCCTCGCCGGCCGCGGTGCGCAGGATCAGCGTCGGCGGGCCGCCGTGCGTCTGGGTCAGGCCCCGCACCGTGTCGAGCGCCAGCAGCTTGCCGTGGTCGATGATCGCCACGCGATCACACAGCCGCTCGGCCTCTTCCATGTAGTGCGTGGTGTAGACGATGGTCTTGCCGTCGCGCTTCAGCGCCAGCAGGCTGTCGAAGATCGCGTTGCGCGACTGCGGGTCGACACCGACGGTCGGTTCGTCGAGCAGCACCAGATCGGGATCGTGCAGGATCGCGGCGGCGAGGTTGAGACGACGCTTCATGCCGCCGGAATAGGTCTCGACGCGATCGCGGCGGCGATCGAGCAGGCCGACGAAGCCGAGCGCCCAGTCGACGCGGGACGCCAGCGTCGCCGCCGGCATGCCGTAGATCTGGCCGAAGAAGCGCAGGTTCTCGTCGGCCGAGAGCAGGTCGTAGAGCGACAGCGTCTGCGGCGCGACGCCGATTCGCGCCCGCACGGCCGGCTTGGTCGGCGACCCGAGGCCGCCGACGTCGACGGTGCCCGACGTCGGCTCGACGATGCCGACGGCCATGTGCACCGTCGTGCTCTTGCCGGCGCCGTTCGGCCCGAGCAGTCCGAACACCTCGCCCCTGCCGACCGTCAGCGACAGCCCGTCGACGGCGGTGCGGCTTCCGTAGCGCTTCACGAGCCCGGTCAGGTTCAGCATGGTCGATGTGACGCGGAAGTGACCGGGCGGTTCGGTCGGATCGGCGAACGACGGCCCGCACCCGGCGAGCGCCGATGAGCCGGTGCGGCAACGCATGCCTGCGCCGCGGCGCGCCCAGAAAGCAACGACCTATACTACGCGGATGAGCACCGCCGCTTCCGCCTATGCCAAGCCGGACGTCCTGGTGAGCACCGACTGGCTCGCCGGGCAATTGAGCAACCCCAGCATCCGTGTCGTCGAATCGAACGAAGACACGCTCCTCTACGCCTCGGGCCACATCCCCGGCGCCGCACACGTCGACTGGACCGCGGACCTGAACGATCAGGTGCGCCGCGACTACATCACGCGCGACGGATTCGAGGCGCTGATGTCCCGCATCGGCGCCACGCCGGACACGACCATCGTCTTCTACGGCGACAAGAACAACTGGTGGGCCACCTACGCCTTCTGGGTGTTCCAGTTGTTCGGCCACACCAAGGCCAAGATCCTCAACGGCGGCCGCCTGAAGTGGGAGAAGGAAGGCCGCGAGCTGTCGCGCGAGACGCCGACCTTCGCCGCGACCAGCTACCAGGCCCCCGAGCGCAACGACACGACCATCCGCGCCTTCCGTGAGGACGTGCAGAAGGTGGTGCAGGAGAAGGGGCAGCTGGTCGACGTGCGCAGCCCCGACGAATACAGCGGCAAGCGCCTGCACATGCCCGACTACCCGAACGAAGGCGCGCTGCGCGGCGGCCACATCCCCGGCGCCAAGAGCGTGCCGTGGGCCAAGGCCGTCAACCCGGAAGACGGCACCTTCAAGAGCGTCGACGAACTGAAGAAGCTGTACGTCGACGAACAGGGCCTCGACCCGTCGAAGCCGGTCACGGCCTACTGCCGCATCGGCGAGCGCAGCAGCCACACCTGGTTCGCGCTCACCTATCTGCTCGGCTTCCCCAACGTCCGCAACTACGACGGGAGCTGGACGGAATGGGGGAACTCGGTCGGCCTGCCGATCGAGAAATAGCGTGAAGTGAGGCAAGATGGGATCGTGAGTGACTCGCGATCGCCCGTCGGCTACCCGGAGCCCCTGCAGGACCTGATCGACACGTTCGCGACCTTCGACGATCCGTCCGAGCGCGCGCAGGTCCTGATTTCCTTCGCCGACGCCTTCACGCCGGTTCCTCCCGAGGTGGCCACGCGGCCCTTCGGGAAGGACCATCTCGTGCCCGCCTGCGAGTCCGAGGCCTACGTCTGGGCGATGCTGCAGCCCGACGGCAAGATGAACCTCCACTTCGCGGTGGAGAACCCGTCCGGGATCTCGGCGAAGGCGATGGCCACGATGCTCACCAGGACGCTCTCGGGCCTGACGCCCGCGGAAATCGCCACGGTCTCGCCCGAGGTCGTCGAGCGCCTGTTCCGCCAGAACATCTCGATGGGCAAGGGCATGGGCCTGATGTCGATGGTCGGCGCGGTGCGGACACTGGCGCAGCGCGCCGTCGACATCGAATCGAAGCCCGCCCGACAGGAGTAGCCGGAGCCCAAGGCGCACGGGCCGCACGCGCCGTCCTTGTCCGCGGGAGTTGTCGATGCGTCTTCTCCTGGTTGTCGGTCTCGCCGCCATGGCGTTGGTCTCCGCCGCACAGCGGCCGCCGACCTACGATCTGGTGGTCTACGGCGCCACGTCCGCCGGCGTGATCGCCGCCGTTCAAGCGCAGCGCATGGGGAAGACGGTGGTGATCGTCGGCCCCGACACCCACCTGGGCGGGCTGTCCAGCGGCGGGCTGGGATTCACCGATACCGGCGACAAGGCGGTCATCGGCGGCCTGTCGCGCGAGTTCTATCACCGCATCTGGCAGCAGTACCAGAGTACTGGCGCCTGGACGTGGCAGCGCCGCGAGGAATACGGCAACAAGGGACAGGGCACGCCCGCCGTCGACGGTGAGCAGCGGACGATGTGGATCTTCGAGCCGCACGTGGCCGAACAGGTCTTCGACGCGTTCGTCCGCGAGCACCGGATTCCCGTGCATCGCGATGAATGGCTGGATCGATCGCATGGCGTCAGCAAGGATCGCGGCCGCATCACCTCCATCCGCATGTTGAGCGGACGGACGTACGCGGGACGGATGTTCATCGACGCGACCTACGAGGGCGATCTCATGGCCGCGGCCGGCGTCGACTACCACGTGGGACGCGAAGCGCGGAGCACGTATGACGAGCAGTGGAACGGCGTGCAGACGGGCGTGTTACACCACCGCCACCACTTCGGCGCGCTGAAGACGACGATCAGCCCGTACGTCGTGCCCGGCGATCCGTCGAGCGGCGTGCTGCCGCGGATCAGCACCACGCCGCCGGGCGAATTCGGGCAGGCCGACAAGCGGATCCAGGCCTACTGCTATCGCTACTGCGTGACCGATCATCCCGACAATCGGCTGCCCTTTCCGAAGCCGGATGGCTACGACCCGAAACAGTACGAGCTCCTCGCCCGGATCTACGACGCCGGCTGGCGCGAGACGTTCGACAAGTTCGATCCCATTCCCAACCGGAAGACCGACAGCAACAATCACGGCCCGTTCAGCAGCGACAACATCGGGTTCAACTACGACTACCCGGAGGCGTCCTACGAGCGCCGGCGCGAGATCCTGAAAGAGCACCAGGCCTACCAGCAGGGATGGCTCTATTTCATCGCCAACGATGCGCGCGTCCCGAACGATGTCCAGGCCGAGATGCGCCGCTGGGGCCTGCCGAAGGATGAGTTCCGGGACAACGGCGGGTGGCCGCACCAGATATACGTTCGCGAGGCGCGCCGCATGGTGGGATCGTTCGTCATGACGGAGAACGA
>JBDSLU010000105.1:0-7619 GCA_039916225.1 Vicinamibacteraceae bacterium | reverse complement strand
ACCGCGGCGACGCGTTCGCCGTCGGCAAAGGCCGGCGCCGGCCCGCCGATGGGGCCGCCTTCGCGGGTGGTGACGGTGGGCCCGCCTTCGCGGCGGCGGGGTCCGTGGGCCGCTTCGGCGCGGTGTGAGATGGTGGAAGCCGGCGTGCCGCCGGCCTCCACCACTCTCAAAATGTCGTGCTTGGTGACCCGGCCGCCGATGCCGGAGCCGGGGATCGAGCCGATGTCGACCTGATGCTCGCTCGCGATGCGGCGGACCAGCGGCGACGAGCGCAGGCGCCCGCCTTCGCGGCCCTGCACCTCCGCCGCTTCGGCGCGGGCCGCCGGCACCGACGCGGGCGGCGCGCTCGTCGGCGGGGCTGCGGAGGGTGCCCCGACGGCCCGGGCTTGCGGCGCGACGGCCGCGGTCTTGTCCGGCACGCCGTCCGCCTGCGGTCCCGCCTCGATCGCTTCGCCGGCCTGGGCGATCACGGCGACCAGGGCGTCGATCGGCACCGTCTCGCCTTCCTTGACGTGGATCGCGGCCAGCGTGCCGGCGGCCGGCGACGGAATCTCGGCGTCGACCTTGTCGGTCGAGATCTCGAACAACGGCTCGTCACGATCGACGTGGTCGCCGACCTTGCGGATCCAGCGGACGACCGTGCCCTCGGTCACCGACTCCCCCATCTGGGGCATGACGACGTTGACGGGCATGGTGTCCTCGGACTTTCGGTCCCGGGTTCAGGCGTGCAGCGGCGAGCCGTGCGCGGCGTGCGCGGCTTCGAGCACGGCCTCCGACATCGTCGGATGCGCGTGGATGGTCCGCAGCAACTCCTCGACCGTGCACTCCATGCGGAGCGCCAGCGTGGCCTCGGCGACCAGCTCGGTCGAGCGCGGACCGATCATGTGGAAGCCGAGCACTTCGTCGTACCTCTTCTCGGCGACGATCTTGACGAAGCCGTCGGTCTCGTTGGCCATCCGGGCCCGGCCGAGGACGCGGAAGGCGAACTGCCCCACCGCGACGTCGTAGCCCTGCTCGCGCGCCGCCTTCTCGGTCAGCCCGACGCTGCCGATCTCGGGATCGCAGTAGGTGCAGGCCGGCACGTGGCCGTAGTTGATCGGCCGCACGTCCTTGCCGGCAATGCGTTCGGCGACCAGCACGCCTTCCGCCGACGACAGGTGGGCCAGCTGCGGATG
This sequence comes from Vicinamibacteraceae bacterium, assembly GCA_039916225.1. GTDB lineage: Bacteria > Acidobacteriota > Vicinamibacteria > Vicinamibacterales > Vicinamibacteraceae > JBDSLU01. Next base: position 6,444 of record JBDSLU010000105.1, on the reverse strand, counting down.
CCCGGGCTTGTCGAAGGTGATCACGTCACCGATCGCCGAGATGCCCTCGACGCCGGTGCGGAACAGCTCGTCGACCTTGATGTAGCCGCGTTCGAGCTTCAGCCCGGCTTCCGCGGCACCAAGACCGGTCGTCACCGGGCCGCGCCCGGTCGCGACGAGCAGGTACTCGGCCTCGATGGTCTGCGACGCGCCGCCGGCAGAGGGCTCGGCGGTCAGCGTGACGCCGTTGGCGCCCGGCTTGGCCGAGGTGACCTTGGTGCCGGTCAGCACGTTGATCTTCGCCTTCTTGAAGACGCGCTGGAGCTCCGCCGAAACCGCCTCGTCCTCGAGCGGCACGATCCGCGGCAGCAGCTCGATCAGCGTCACCTGGCTGCCGAAGCGGTTGAAGATCGAGGCGAACTCGACGCCGACGGCGCCGCTGCCCATGATCGCGATCGACTTCGGCACCGTGGCCATGTGGATCGCTTCGTCGCTGGTGATGATGCGCGTGCGGTCGATCTCGATTCCCGGCACGCTGCGCGCCGTCGACCCGGTGGCGACGACGATCTCCTTGCCCTCGACGATCTGCGGCGCCGCGCCGTCGGCCGTGACCTCGACCTTGCCGCCGCCGAGCAGCCGGGCGGTGCCGGCGATCCGATCGATCTTGTTCTTCTTGAACAGGTGATCGATGCCGCCGGTCAGCCCCTTGACGATCTTGTCCTTGCGGGCGTGCACGGCGGCCATGTCGATCGAGATGGGCCCCTCCGGCAGGATCAGGCCCCACTCCTTCGACTCCTGGGCGATCTTGAGCGCGTGGGCGTGCTCGAGCAGGGCCTTGGTGGGGATGCAGCCCCAGTTCAGGCAGGTGCCGCCGAGCACCGGCGCCCGCTCGATACAGGCCGTGCGCAGGCCCAGTTGGGCCGCGCGGATGGCCGCCACGTAGCCACCGGTGCCGGATCCGATGACCACGACGTCGTATGCGTTCGCCAAAACCGATGATCTCCCAAGATGCCAGCCTGGCCGGGACACGCTCGGGACGAGGTGCCGGCCCGCAGGGACTCAGGGCGGATTATATTGGTGCCTGCGCGCTGATGTCCACGAAGCCCAAGACCCTGCTCATCGTCGACGACGACGAGGGAATGCGCGACACGCTGACGGCGATCCTGCGCCGTGACTACACCGTGCTGACCGCCCCGACCGGCGAAGCGGGCCTCGACACGCTGGCCAAGGTGGACGTCGACCTGATGCTCCTCGACGTCCGGCTGCCCAACATCGGCGGCCTCGAGGTGCTGCGGATCGCCAAGGAGCAGTATCCCCGGATCGAGGCGATCGTCATCTCCGCCGTCAGCGAGGTCGAGACGGCGGTCCAGGCGATCAAGCAGGGCGCCTACCACTACATCACCAAGGACTTCGAGTACGACGCGCTGCGCTCGCTGGTGCGCAACGCCAGCGAGAAGCAGAACCTGAGCCGCCAGGTCGAGTCGCTCTCGGCCCAGGTCGCCGACCAGAACCGCGTCGGCGACTTCGTCACCGGCACCAGCGCCGTGATGCGCCACGTGATGGACCTGGTCCGCAAGGTGGCCAAGCTCGACACGACCGTGCTCGTGCAGGGCGAGAGCGGCACCGGCAAGGAAATGATCGCGCGGCGGCTGCACGACGAGTCGCCCAACGCCGACGGGCCGTTCATCCCGGTCAACCTGGCGGCCGTGCCGTCGGAGCTGGTCGAGAGCACGCTTTTCGGCCACGAGAAGGGCGCCTTCACCGGTGCCGTGCGGCAGCAGCTCGGCAAGTTCGAGATGGCCGCCGGGGGCACGCTGTTCCTGGACGAGATCGGCGACCTGCGCCTCGACCTGCAAGCCAAGCTGCTGCGGGCGATCCAGGAAGGCGAGATCGAGCGCGTCGGCGGCACCAAGCCGATCCGGACCGAGTTCCGGCTGGTCGTCGCGACCCACGTCGATCTCGAGCGGGCCATCCGCGAGGGCCGTTTCCGCGAGGATCTCTACTACCGGATCCGGGTCATCCCGATCCAGATGCCGGGGCTGCGCGAGCGGCTCGAGGATCTGCCGGCGCTGATCGACTTCTTCACCCGCCGCTACAACGCCCGCTTCCACAAGACCGTGATGGGCGTCAGCGACGAAGCCCTCGGCGTGCTGCGCAGCTACTGGTGGCCCGGCAACGTGCGTGAGCTGCAGAACCTGATCGAGCGGCTGGTGGCGACCGACGAGCGCGGCTTCATCGCCGAGGAGGATCTGCCCCTCGAGCTGCAGCTGGTCCGCCTCAAGGCCAAGTCGCCGAGCAGCGAAGGCCGCTTCGCCGACGCCGTCGGCGCTTTCGAGCGCAACCTGATCGTGCGGGCGCTGCAGGAATGCGACGGCAACGTCTCGGCCGCCAGCCGCTACCTCGGCGTGCCGCATACCACCCTCAAGGTCAAGATCCAGCGCTACGGGATCCGCGAGCTGGCGCTGACCGCGCGCGGCGGCGTCCCGCAGCGGCCGCGGGTCGACTAGCGGCACGGATCGAGCGTGGCTACCGAACGCGTCCGTTGCGGCTGGGCGGCGAAGCCGCCGTTTCCCGAATACCAGGCCTACCACGACAAAGAGTGGGGCGTGCCGGTGCACGACGACCGGCTGCTCTTCGAGTACCTCACCCTCGAGGGCGCCCAGGCCGGCCTGAGCTGGGCAACGATCCTCCGGAAGCGGCCGTATTACCGGCAGGCCTTCGCCGGTTTCGACCCGGCGGCAGTGGCCCGCTTCACGGCGAAGCGCGAGGCGAAGCTCCTGGCGGATCCCGGGATCGTCCGCAACCGGCTGAAGGTGGCGTCGACGGTCTCGAATGCCAAGGTCGTGCTGGCGGTCCAGGACGAATTCGGCAGCCTCGACGCCTACCTCTGGCAGTTCGTCGGCGGCACGCCGCGCATCAACCGCTGGCGGTCGATGGGCGAGGTGCCGGCCCGGACGACGGAGTCGGACGCGATGAGCAAGGCGCTGCGTCGCCGCGGCTTCCGCTTCGTCGGCTCGACGATCTGCTACGCGTTCATGCAGGCCGTCGGCATGGTCAACGACCACACGACAACGTGCTTCCGACATCCACCCCGACATCCGCTCCTGGGCGCGTGAACCTCGCCACTCTCCCCGCGCTGATCGACTGGCAGCCGCGGACGCGGCTGATCTTCGGCCCCGGCGTGGTCGAGCGGGCCGGCGCGCTGGCGCAGGAGCTCGGGCTCCGCCATGCCCTGCTGGTGTGCGATCCCGGCATGGTGCGGGCCGGCTACGCCGATCGGGTGCAGGACATCCTCGAGGCCGCCGGCCTCCGCGTCAGGCGATTCGCCGACTTCTCCGAGAACCCCGACGGCGAGATGTGCGCGGCTGCCGCGGCGGTGGCCCGGGCGGCCCACGTCGACGGCATCGTCGCCCTCGGCGGCGGCAGCTCGCTCGACTGCGCCAAGGGCGCCAACTTCCTGCACGCCGACGGCGGCGCCATCGCCGACTTCCGCGGCTACGGCCGCGTCCGCGGCACGATGCTGCCGATGATCGGCATCCCGACCACCGCCGGCACCGGCAGCGACGCGCAGTCCTACGCGGTGCTCTCGGACGCCGGCAGCCACGTCAAGATGGCCTGCGGCGATCCCGGCGCGGCGTTCAGGATCGCGCTGCTCGACCCGTCGCTGACGGTCAGCCAGCCGGCCAGCGTCACCGCCGCGTCCGGCTACGACGCGCTGTCGCACGCCATCGAGGCGTTCGTCACCACGTCGCGGACGCCGCTGTCGCAGACCTTCGCCCGCGAAGCATTCCGTCTCGTCCGCGGCCAGCTGGCCCACGTGCTGCAGCAGCCGGACGATCTCGACGCCCGCGGGGCGATGCTGCTCGGCTCGCACCTGGCCGGCCTCGCCATCGAGCACTCGATGCTCGGCGCCGGCCACGCCTGCGCCAACCCGCTGACGGCGCAGTTCGACGTCACCCACGGCATCGCGGTGTCGCTGATGCTGCCGGCCGTCGTGCGCTGGAACGCCGCGGACGTCGGTCCGCTCTACGCCGATCTGCTGGACGGTCCCGGCACGCCCGATCCCCTGGCCGGCGAGCGGCTGGCCGGTGAGCTCGAGCAGGTGGCGGCGCGGTGCGGCTTCCCGCTCACGCTGGCCGAGGCCGGCGTCGGCGAGGACGCCCTGCCCGGACTGGCCGAGGCCGCCGCCGCGCAGTGGACCGGCGGTTTCAACCCGCGTCCGCTGACACGGGACGCGGCGCTGGCGCTGTATCGCGCTGCCTACGGTCGGTGAGCCGCACTATGCTGTCGGGTGGCGATGCAGTTCCTCGGACCCTCCGGCCGCACCCGTAACTGGATTCGGAACCAGAAGTTCAAGCTGCTCACCTCGATCGGCCGATCGCTGGGCGACGAGGTCATCACCGGCACGCTGACCAGCCGGCCGGAGATGGGCGCCTTCCTCGATCGCCTGCAGTCGGCCGTGCCGCAGGGCCAGGTCGTCGACACGACCGTCACGACCGTCGAGCACCGCGACTGGCGCGGTCACTTCGCTGGCCGCCTGCACGGCAGCGGCCTCGAGCTCGGGCCGCTGCACCGTCCGCTGAAGCCGCACCCCGGCATGCGGATGACCTACATGGACCGCGCCGATCGGGAGACGCTGAAGCGGGAGTTCCCCGCCGTCGCCAGGGACATCGTGCCGGTCGACGTCATCGACGACGCCGAGACGCTGGCCACCGTCGCCGCCGGCAGCTTCGACTTCCTGATTGCCGCGCACGTCATCGAGCACATGCGCAACCCGATCGGCGCGCTGGTCAACTGGCTGCGCGTCGTCCGCGACGGCGGCCTCGTCTACCTGATCGTCCCCGACAAGCGCCGGACCTTCGACCGGCTGCGCGTCCGCACAACCCTCGAGCACATGGTGCTCGACTACCAGCAGCCGTCGCGCGAGCGCGACTTCGAGCACTTCCTCGACTACGCGGTGTTCGTGCATCACGCCATGATCGACCAGGCCATCGACGAGGCGACCCGGCTGCGCGACGCCGACTACAGCATCCACTTCCACGTCTTTCTCCCGCAGGACATCGTGAGGATCGTCGAGTGGATCCACGGACACGTGACGCCGGTGCAGCTGGCCGAGGGCCCGGCGCTCAGCCCCGCCGCCGACGAGTTCCACGTGCTCCTGCGAAAGGGGGCCCCGTCATGACCCGACGCGCATATCTGGCCGCGGTGGCATCGGCGCTGCTGGCGCTCGCCGCGGCGGTGCCGGCGTCGGCCCAGGCGCCGGCCGCCGCCGCCGAGTGGCCGCAGTTCCGCGGCACGCCGACGCTGACCGGCGTCACCTCCGCCGTCGTACCGGCGACGCTCAAGGTGAAATGGACGTTCGAGGCCGGCGATGCCGTCGAATCGTCGGCGGCCATCGCCGGCGGCGTGGCCTACGTCGGCTCGCAGAAGGGCGAACTGCTGGCGCTCGATCTGGCGACCGGCAAGCCGCGCTGGCGCTACAAGACCGTCGAGGGCATCGGCGAGTCGTCGCCGGCGGTGTCGACGGCGCTCGGCCTCGTCTTCGTCGGCGATCTGAGCGGCACCGTGCACGGCGTCAAGATCGCCGACGGACAGGCGGCCTGGACCTTCAAGACCAAGGGCGAGGTCAAGTCGTCGCCGGTAGTGGTCGGCGACAAGGTGGTCATCGGCTCCTACGACGGCAGCCTCTACGGGCTCGACGCCAAGGCCGGCACCCAGGCCTGGATCGTGCACACCGACAACTACGTGCACGGCACCCCGGCGATCGTCGACGGCGTGGCCTACTTCGCCGGCTGCGACGAGGTGTTTCGCGCCATCCGCGTCAGCGACGGCAAGGATCTCGGCGACCTGCCGATCGGCGCCTACACCGGCGCGTCGGGGGCGGTCGCCGGCGGCCGCGCCTACTTCGGCACCTTCGAGAACGAAGTGCTCGCCGTCGATCTGGCGGCGAAGAAAGTGGCGTGGCGCTACCAGCCCAAGGAGCGTCAGTTTCCGTTCTACTCGTCGGCGGCGATCGCCGACGGCAAGGTCATCCTCGGCGGGCGCGACAAGGTCGTGCACGCCATCGACGCCGCCAGCGGCAAGGCCGTGTGGACGTTCTCGACCAAGGCGCGCGTCGAGTCGTCGGCGGCGGTCGCCGGCTCGCGCGTCTACATCGGCTCGAGCGACGGGCGCTTCTACGTGCTCGACCTCGCCACCGGCAAGGCGGTGTGGGAGTACGAGTCCGGTTCGCCGATGACCGCGTCACCGGCGATCGCCAGCGGCGTGGTCGTCATCGGCACCACCGACGGCACGATCATCTGCTTCGGGTAGCGAGCACGACATGGCCCTGACGGCGACGATCTATCGTGTCTCGGTCGAGCTGGCCCACATCGATCGCGGCGTCTACGAGACGATCGACCTGCGCCTGGCGCGGCATCCGTCCGAGACGCTCGACTACATGGCGACGCGCCTGCTCGCCTACTG
>JBDSLU010000104.1:0-5788 GCA_039916225.1 Vicinamibacteraceae bacterium | reverse complement strand
GCCGGCGACCGGCCGGGCCGCCGGCGAGTATCGGACGATCGAGGTCGAATCGCTCAAGATCACGTTCGATTCCGAGTGGGCGAATCGGACGTCGCCCGGCTACTTTCCGGTCCGTGTCGACATCACCAATCTCGGCGGCGCGCGCGTCATCGAGATCGTCGGCGAGGGCACGCGATTCCTCAGGTCCACAAGGAGCATGTCCACTGGCAGCACGGAGATCAGCCAGCGCGTGCGGCTCGCGCGCGGCGATCGGGTGCGGCTGACGATCCCGGTCCCCGTCTTCGGCGTGAACGAAAACATCCGGTTCGAGATCCGCGAGAACGGCAAGACCCTCGAGCGTCTCAACTACACCAGCCTGCAGAGCGGCAGCGCCGCCAGTGATGCGCCGGCGCTGATCGTGGCCGATCGCGCCAGTGCCCGGGGAGCGGTGATGGGGACGTGGCTGCGGTCCACGGCGGGTGCCGTGGGAACGGGGTCCTACACGGTCAGTGGCAGCGGCATCAGTGCCCACCCCGGAGCACTGTCGGTCGCTCCGAGCCGGGGGTACTCCTCGATGCCGCCAACCGACTTCATGCTGCCGCCATCGCGACTGCCGACGAACTGGCTGGGATATACGTCGCTGCGTGCCGTGGTCATCGGGCCGACGGAGTGGGAGCAGCTGGACGAGGCGCAGAAGAACGCCCTGCTCACATGGACGGCGTGCGGCGGCGATCTGGTCTTCGTGGATGGCGACCTGAAGACGTTGCTGCCGAACGCGTCGCCGGCGGCCTCACCGGCCGAGGAAGGGAGCGCCCGTGCCTACTTCTTCGGCCGCATTCATCGGCCGATCTCCGCCGCGATCACGCTATCCGGGCTGACCGCGTTTCTCGCCCGCGCGCAGACGCTGCAGGACGGGAGCTTTGCCCTGCCGGCCAACACGACAGGAGACTGGGGGAAGATTGCCGCGCGCGGATTCCGCCTGCCCATCCCCGGCGTCGCCGGCATTCCCGCCCGCGCGTATGTGGCGATCCTCCTTCTTTTCAGCCTGATCATCGGTCCGGCGAACTACTGGTTCCTGCGGCGCAAGGGCCAGCAGGTGCTCCTGGTCCTGACCGCGCCCCTGATTGCCGCCGCGTTCATCGTGGTGCTGGCCGGGTACGTGATCGCCGGCGAAGGCTTCGGCGTTCGCGGCCGCGTCGCCAGCTTCACGATGCTCGATCAAGCCAGGAACCAGGCCGTGACGCGGAGCAGCCTGTCGGTCTACGCGGCCGGCATGACCCCGTCGGGTGGCTGGCGTGTCGGGCGCGACGTCGCCGTGTTCCCGATCGGCACCGAAGGCACCGGTACCGGCGAACGGCTGGACCTCGATCTGTCCGAGGCGCAGCGATTCTCGGCCGGCCTCATTCAGGCGAGGTCGCCCACGAACGTCGAGCAAATCGCGTTCCGGCCGGCGCGCGAGCGGCTGACGTTCACGCGGGAGGGCAGTGGGACGACGGTGGTCAACGGCCTTGGCACCACGGTCACGGCGCTCGTGTATCGCGACGGGAACACGTTCGGTTTGCTCGACGAGCGTCTGCCGCCGGGCGGCAAGGCCACCCTGAGGACCAGCGGCAATGGCGTGGCGAACCTGGTGCCGAAGGACCTGCCACTGTGGCCACGATTCATACATCTCGCGCAGCATCAACCCGCCGGCTCGTATCTCGCCGTGATCGATCGGTCGCCGTTCGTCGACCCCGGCGTGCCAGATCTCGCCGAACGCGGCAGCTTCCACTTCGTGCTCGGCTGGCCGGGAGGGCAGCCGTGAGCGAGCCCATGCTGCAACTCGACGGCCTGGTCCGCCACTTCGACGGCGTGCCCGCCGTCGACGGCGTGTCGTTCGGCGTCGATCGCGGCAAGGTGCTCGGGTTCATCGGCCCCAACGGCGCCGGCAAGACGACGACGATGCGGATCCTGGCGACGCTGGAGACACCGCAGCGCGGCGACGCGCGCATCGCCGGCCTTTCCGTGCTCGATCGGCCGGATGAGGTCAGGCGCATCACCGGGTTCATGCCCGACTACGCCGGCGTCTACGCCAACACGACGGTGACCGAGTATCTCGACTTCTTTGCGCGTGCCTACGACATCCGCGGCGAGGCCCGGCGGCGTGCGGTCGCGAACATCGTCGACTTCATGGGCATCGGCGACCTGCGCGATCGCCACGTCGAAGGCCTGTCCAAGGGCCTGAAGCAGCGCGTCGCGCTCGGCCGCGCCCTCGTCCACGATCCGCAGCTGCTCATCCTCGACGAGCCGGCCGCCAACCTCGATCCGCGTGCGCGCATCGAGTTCCGGACGCTGATTCGGGAGCTGGCCGCCGACGGCAAGACGATTCTCCTCAGCTCCCACATCCTGACCGAGCTCGCCGAGATGTGCGACGTCGTGGCCGTGATCGAGAAGGGCCGCATCCTGGCCACGGGCACGGTCCAGGACATCCTCGAGGGCGTGCGGCGGCGGCGCATCCTGTCGGTGCGGCTCGCCGGCCCGTACGACGGCGCCGAACGGTTTCTGCTCGTGCAGCCCGGCGTGCAGAACGTGCACGAGGCAAACCGGCGGCTGCAGTTCGAGTTCACCGGCGGCGATGACGATCAGGTGTCCCTGGTGAGCCGGCTGGTCGGCGCCGGCTTTCCGGTCCTCGAGATCAGCGCGCACGGCGCCGGCCTCGAGGATCTCTTCATCGAGATCACCGAAGGGCGCGTGCAGTGAGCGGGACGGACGCGTGGCTCGAGCGGCTGGAACGTGCCAGCGATCGGCTCAGCCCGATCGTCGTCAAGGAAGTGCGGCAACTGGCGAGGGGGCGCGAGTTCCACTATTCGTTCAACCTCGCGCTGCTGGTGGGGTTGGCCGTCGCCTTTTTCGGTGCGGCGGATTCGCTGGGGGGGAGCGGCACGTCGGGTCGGTGGACCTTCGCCGCGCTGACGGGTGCGCTGGGGCTCCTTGGGTTCGCGGTGGTGCCGCTCGGTGCCTTCAACGCCCTTCGCAACGAACGAATGGAGCAGACGCTCGAGCTGATCACCCTGACGGCGCTCTCGCCCCGGCGCGTGGTGATCGGCAAGCTGTTGGCCCAGGGCGTGAAGCTCGCCACGCTCTTCGCCGGCCTCGCGCCCTTCATCGCGATGAGCTTCCTCCTGGGCGGCGTCGACTTCGCGACGATTCTCGTCTCCATGCTGGTCATCGTCATGTGGTCGCTGTGCCTCAGCGCCGCGTGTCTGTTCCTGTCGGCGCTGGTCACGTCGCGCGCGATGTCCGGGTTCCTGTTCGGCGCCGTCGGCATCGTCGTGCTGCTGGCGCTCCTCGTCTTCGGCGCGCCAGGCGCGTTTTACGTGATAAGGATGCGCGGCGGGATGCATGGATCGTTCGCCGGCGGCATGGGCGCGGGAGGCGCGACGTCGTGGTGGACGCTCGCGGCGTCGACGGCGTTCTGCGTCGCGCTCATCGTCAACCTCGTGCTGCTGGCGGAGAACCGCTTGCTGCTGCCGTCGCAGAATCGGAGCACGGCGCTGCGTCTCGGATTCCTCGCGCAGCTCCTGCTGATCGCGCCGCTGGCCCTCAGCGCACCGGGATCGACCTGGAGTGACGCCGGCCGTCCGCTGCTGGGGTTCGGCGTCATCCACCTGGCCATCGTCGCGGCGTTCACCGTGACCGAGGACCTGGTACTCCCGCGCCGGGTCCTCCTCGCCCGACAGGAGCTGCCGTCGTGGCGGCGGGTGCTGGCGCCCTTGCAGCCCGGCGGCGGCAACGGCGCGCTCTACGTGCTGCTGCAGATGGCCGCCCTCCTGGCGCTCGGCTGGGTCCTGCAGACCGACAGGAGCATGCTCCACTGGTTCGTCGTCGCCTGCGGGTACATCTGCTTTTTCACTGGTGCGCCGGTCGTCATCTTCCGGGCGGTTCGGCCGATCCAGTCCGCCTCGTTTCGTCTGCGCCTTGCTCTGATCGTGGTGCTCGCCGGAGCGATGCTGATGCCCGACGTTCTGGCCTACATGCTGTGGCAGCCAGATGGCCTCGATCTCAAGTTCTCGCTGCGCCATCTGCTGAACCCGTTCCGGACGTTGGCCAACTTCTACGGCGCCTCGGTGCCGTACCGGACGCTGGCGGAGCTGATCGGCATCACGGGAGCTCTCGCCTACGTCGTGCTCATACGCATCGGTGCCGGCGTCACGCTCGAACCGGTGCCGGACGGTCCGGACGAACCAGAAGCTGCGGCAGGGGAGCCGGACGGTGCCAACGTCCTCTCTTGACTGGACGGCGATCCGCGCGGCGGCCGGATTCCGGCTCGCGATCCCGCGGACGCCCATCGGTGGCCGCGTCGGCGAGCGGCTCGGGTCGGGCACCGGCAGCTCGCTGGAGTTCCAGGACTATCGCCCCTACACGCCGGGTGACGATCTCCGCCACGTCGATTGGGCCGCCTACGCGCGGTCCGAAACACTTGCCGTCCGCCTGTACCGCGAGGAGGTGGCGCCGCGCATCGATCTGGTCGTCGACGTCAGCCGCTCGATGGCGGTGACGGAGACCAAGCGCCGCGCCTACGGCGACCTGCTGGGGGTCCTGGCTTTCGCGTGCGCGAACACCGCGGCCGACACGCGCATCGTCACCACCGCCGGGGCTGCCGCGCATCCGCTGCAGCGGCCGGAGGACATCGAGCGTGTGCTCGGCTGTGAGGCAGGCCGGTCGGCGCTGGAGGAGTCCCACCTCCCGCTGCGGCGGCGCTCGCTGCGGATCGTCGTGAGCGACTTCCTGTTTCCGCACGACGCCGACGATCTCGTCGTGCGGCTCGGCCGCGACTGCGCGCTCCTCTCCCTCGTGCAGCTCACGCTGCGCGACGAGGCCGAGCCGGTAGCGGCGGGCGGCCACCGGCTGGTCGACGTCGAAGGGAAAGGGGAGCTGGACCTGGTGCTCGACGCCGCGGCGGTTCGAGATTACCGAGCCCGCTTCTCGCGCTTGCGGCTGGGTCTCTCGGTGGCGGCACGTCGTGCCGGCGCGCGTTTCGCGTACGTGGGCGCGGAGACAGCGCTTCGTGACGTCGCGCGCGGGTTGGCGGCGGCCGGTGTGCTGGAGGCCGCATGATGTTCACCTCGCCGCTGGGATTGCTGGCGTTGCTGGCGATCCCGGCGATCGTGGCCATTCATCTGTTCCGGCGGCGCTTTCCGGTCCGGCCCGTCGCCGGCCTCTTTCTCTGGCAGATCGCCCGGCAGCGACCCGAGGGCGGCGGCAAGATCGCCAGACTCCCGCTCACGACGAGCCTCATGCTGGAGTGTCTCGCCGCGCTGGCGCTGGCCCTGATCCTGGGCGGCGCGCGCCTCTTCTCTGCCAGCGAGCGTGCGCATCTCGTCGTGCTGCTCGACGATTCCGCATCGATGGCGGCCGTCGACGCGCGCGGGGAGAGCCCGCGCGATCGGGCCGTGCAGCGAGTCGCCTTCGAGCTCGATCGTCTGGGCAGCGCCGGGCGCGTGACGCTGGTCGAGAGCGGCGAGCGTCCCTCCGTGCTGGCCGGCCCGGCGGCGTTTCCGCCCGATGCCATGCGGGCCCTCGAACGCTGGACCCCGGCCGCACCGCATCATTCGCCCGCGCTCGGGTTACGGCTCGCGCGTGAGCTCGCCGGCCGGACCGGCCGCGTGATGGTGATCAGCGACGCCGCGCCGGATGCGTTCCTCCTCGGTCCGGCAGACAGAGACGCGGGCGTGTTGTGGGTGTCGCTCGGCCAGGCGCTGCCGAACATCGGCATTACCGCGGCAGAACGAACGCTGACGCCAGGCGAGGGCCGCGGCGCGGTCATGCT
>JBDSLU010000103.1:0-14242 GCA_039916225.1 Vicinamibacteraceae bacterium | reverse complement strand
CGGTCAGCCCCTTCTGCGCCAGCTACTCCTTCTCGGCCTGCGTCATCGCCTCCGGTTCGCCGCTGACGAACTCGACGCGGCACGTCGTGCAGCGGCAATTCCCTCCGCACGCGTGCAGGATGTCGACGCCCGCCTGCTCGACGGCGTTCACGAGTCGCGCGCCCGATGGCACGTCGAACGTGCCGGCTCCCTCAACGGTCAGTTTCGGCATGTGTTGGAAATCCTCTGGAATAGTCGACCGGCCGCTCTAGGCGGCCGGCGCGTCGGCGCGATCGCGCGGCGCGAGGAAGCGATCGTACACGACCATCAGGATCGTGGTGACGACGCCGATGCCGCCGAGCACGTACCACATGTGCGACGGCTGCGGCGCGTCCTTGTACCACTCGACGAGTCGTCCGGCGAGGAGCCCGGTGCCGAACGTGCCGATGGCGATGGGCAGGAACGCGATGCCAATGTAGGTGCCGACCTGATCGCGGGGCGCGAGGTCGGCGACGTACTGGTAATAGCGCGGCGCCTGCAGCGCCTCGCCGAGCGCGAAAATCGCGACGCCGGCGAAGGCCGCCTCGATCGTCGGGATGGCGCCCATGACGAACCAGCCGCTGGTGGCGATGGCGAAGCCGAGCGTCATCGCGGCAATCGGCTTCATGCGCCGGGCCAGGGCCGCCATCGGCACCGTCGTCAGCACGATCGTCCACGGCCCGATCGCCTCGACCCACTCGAAGCGGTCGTAGTGCAGCACGTCCTTCACGTAGAACGGCAGGGCGTAGAAGATGTGCCAGAACATCAGCCAGAAGCCCGAGAAGATGACCAGGAACGTCACGAAGCGCACGTCCGACAGGGCGCGGACCATGCCGGCGAGGACCTGGCCCAAGGACCTGGTCGGCGGCAGGTCGGCCGGCCGCGGCGGCTCGCGGAAGAACAGGAACGTCGCGCCGCACAGGATCGCCGAGACGCACGAGGCCACGACCAGCACGTAGGCGATGCCGAGGTGCTCACGGATCGGAACGGCCAGCGTCGGCCCGAGCATGCCGCCGATGTTCACCACCGAGTAGTAGATCGAATAGCCGAGCGCCTTGCTGTCCTCGGTCGTCGTGCGGGCGCAGGTGCCGACGATCGACGGCTTGATCAGCGAGCCGCCGATGGCCGCGATGATCAGGCCGCCCAGCGTCCACGTGCGCAGGCCGACCGCGGCGACCAGCCCCTCGGCGATCGGCAGGCCCGCCAGGCCGACGATCAGGTAACCGACCGAGAAGATGCTGAAGCACAGCATCAGGCTGCGCCGGAAACCGTAGCGATCGACGACCGTGCCGGCCAGCGCCGGCAGTAAATAGATCAGCGTGTTGAAGATGCTGCCGGCGTAGAGCGTCGCCGTCGTCGGCCCGAGCCCGAGGTGCTCGGCCAGGTAGACGGCGAGGACCGCCTTGCTGGCGTAGTAGCTGAAACGCTCGAACAGCTCCAGCGTGTTGGCGACCCAGAAACTGCGCGAGAAGCCCGTTCGGACAGTCTGCAGGAAGGGCGCCGCCACGCCGGCTACTCTACATCAGCGGCGGACGGCAGCGGGGTCGATCGCGCCGTCGCGGGCAGCACGCTGCTCGCGCGCGCGAGGTCGCCTGCGCCGTGCGCGGCGAGGAAGGTAGACGCGCCGTCCTTGCCGAGGTATCGCGACAGGAGCGGGCGCGGCACGTCGACCAGGTCGACGAGCATCAGGCCGTCGAGGGCACGGCCGAAGCGGCGATCGACGTTCCAGCCGAGGAGCCGGGCGTTCAGCTTGAGGTACTGCCGGAGCAACACCGGCAGGCCCCGGCCGTCGGCCTCGATGTCGGCGACCAGCGCGTCCGCTTCGTCGAAGTCGACCGCGGTCCGGCCGGCGACGACGCCCTCGTCGCGCCGGCGCGCGACCGGCGGCGGGTGGCGCGGCGCCACCAGCCGCGCCAGATCCGGCAGCCGGCGGTTCGCCTCGAGGAACGCCATCAGCAGGTGCTTCGACACCGAGCTGTAGTCGTGGCTGATGGTCACCGGACCGAACAGGCGCCGGTAGCGTGGATGGGTCACGACGAAGCGCCCGATGCCCTTCCAGAGCAGCAGCAGCGGCGCGTAGTCGCGCTGGTATTCGGCCCGCACGAACGAGCGCCCGAGCTCGATGGCCGGCGAGAGACGATCGAGCAGGCGCTGGTCGTAGCGGAACAGCGTCTGCGTGTAGAGGCCGGCGGGACCGTGTTCGGCCACGATCTCGTCGGTCAGCCCGAGCCGGTAGGCACCAGCCAGGGCGCCGTCGCCGACGTGCCACACGAACAGGTGGCGATAGTAGGCATCGAAGGCGTCCAGATCGCGCTTGCGGCCGGTGCCCTCGCCCGCGGCCCGGAACGTGATTTCGCGCAGCCGGCCGATCTCGTCGAGCAGCATCGGCATCTGCGACGCGCTGGCTAAGCCGACGCGGAACGCGCCCTGGGCGCCCAGCCAGCACGACTCGGGGAGCGACGCGACTTCGGCCGCCAGCCGGTGATCGGCGACCGGCGCGGCGACAGTCCGCATGAATCGCCGTGGTCGATCCGAGACCGACCGCGGCGGCGTCTGCCGCGACGGGCGGACGTCGCGGGCCAGCATGTACGTCCGGGCCCGGAGCAGCGTGGTCGCGGTTTCGTCGTCCATCGCGGCGACGCGAGGCGCCGGCACGAGACGCCCGATGCGCACGGACAGCGACGTCGCCTGACGCCGCAGCAACTCGCGCGGCAGCAGCGCCGTCCGCAGGCGCGGGTGCACGAGACCGGCGAGCTGGAAGAGCGCGCCGTTGGCCCCGGCGAAGTGCACCGGCAGCATCGCGGCGCCGGCCCGGCGCGCCAGCCGCGCGATGCTGGAGCTCCAGGCAGGGTCGGTGATCGCGGCGGCTCCGAGCTGGAGGTGCGACACCTCCCCGGCCGGGAACACCGCCAGGCAGCCGCCCGCTTCGATCCAGCGCCGCGCCGCCTTCAGGCCGCGGACGCTGCCGCGGATCGCGTTGCCGCCGCCGAACGGATCGACCGGGATGACCGTATCGCGCAACTCGGGGATGCGGTGCAGCAGATAGTTGCCGAGCAGCTTGACGTCGGGCCGGACCCGCCGCAGCAGCGCGTGCAGGGCCAGGCCGTCGACGCCGCCGAACGGGTGATTGGCGACGACGACCAGCGGCCCCGACGCCGGCACCCGCGCCAGATCGGCCTCGTCGACGTCGAGGGTCACGCGCAGGCGCTGCAGGGCCTCCGCGGAGAACGCGTCTCTCTCGGACCGCCACGTTCCCGCGTAGAGATCGTTCAGGTCCGGCAGGCCCAGCAGACGCTCGAGCGCCGGCTGCGCCCAGGCCATGGCGGCGCGTCGCAGCGCCCCGCCGGCGACGGGCGGCAGATCGAGATGAAACGGCGCGGTCGAGGCACTCCCGGCAGGCATGGCAGCAGGCTGCGACCTGCGGTTTACGTCGGCGTGACGTCTTCGAGGTCGGTCGACAGCTTCGATGCCGCGGCGGCGTCGAGGTGCCACGTCACGCTGCCGGCGTTGGGCCGCACGCCGCGCACCGGGCAGGCTGCCGTCGGCACCGTGTCGTCGAAGGCGCGGGCGACGGCGTCGGCCTTGTCCTCGCCGCTGACCAGCAGGACGACGGCACGGGCCGCGTTCAGCACCGGATAGGTCAGGGTGATGCGGTCGGTCGGCGCGGCCGGAGCCTGTGCCGCGGCGGCCAGGCGATCGCCGACGTCGAGGGCGGCCGTGTGCGGGAACAACGACGCCGTGTGGCCGTCCGGGCCGACGCCGAGGAGCACGACATCGAACACCGGCCACGCGCCCGGCTCCAGCGCGAACGCCGCGGACACCGTCGCGGCGTAGGCGTCGGCGGCGTCGGCGGACGCGCCTCGTTCGCCTTCGATGCGATGGATCTGCGCCGGCGGGATCGCGACGCGGTCGAACAGCGCCGTCCGCACCATCGCGTAGTTGCTGTCGGCGTGCTCGGGGGGCACGAGCCGCTCGTCGCCGAACGCGACGTGGACGCGCGTCCAGTCGACCGCCGGTGTGCCGGCCACGGCGAGCCGCTCGTAGACCGCGCGCGGCGTACGCCCGCCGGCAAGCGCGATCCAGCAGGCCCCGCGCGCGGTGATGGCCTCGGCGAGCGCGCGGCGCAGGTGCCCGGCGGCCGCGTCGGCCAGCGCGACGGCGTCCGAGGCCACGACGACGCGCCGCTCGAAGCCGTCGGCGCCGTCGATCACGGCGTCCGCCACTCCCGCTCCTCACGGGCCAGCAGCGCCTGGGCCGAGGGCGGCCCCCACGACGATGCCGGATACGGTTCGACGCCGTCCGGCGTCTTGGTCCAGGCGTCGAGGATCGGCGCCACCACTTCCCAACCGGTCTCGACCATGTCGGCGCGATGGAACAGCGACGGGTCGCCGGTCATCACGTCGTAGAGCAGCGTCTCGTACCCGGTCGAGGGCTTGGCGCCGAAGTAGTCGGCGTACTTGAACTCCATGCGCACCAGGCCGACGCTGAGGTCCGGCCCCGGCACCTTGGCCTGGAAGCGCAGCGCGATGCCTTCGTCCGGCTGGATGCGCACGATCAGGGTGTTGGGCACCACTTGCCCGGCGCACGCCGCATCGCGGAACAGCAGCAGTGGCGGGCTCTTGAAGCGGATGGCGATCTCGGAGACGCGACGCGCCAGCCGCTTGCCGGTGCGCAGGTAGAAGGGCACGTCGGCCCAGCGCCAATTGTCGATCAGCAGCTTGAGTGCGACGTAGGTCTCGGTGGTCGAGGTCGGCGCGACCGTCGGCTCCTCGCGGTAGCCGACCGCCGGCTTGTCGTCGACCGCCCCGGCCACGTACTGGCCGCGCACGACATCCTGGGCGACGAGCTCCGGCGTGAACGGCCGGATCGCCCGCAGCACTTTGACCCGCTCGTCGCGGACCCGATCCGGCTCGAACGAGTTCGGCGGCTCCATCGCGGTCAGTGCCAGCAGCTGGAACAGGTGGTTTTGCACCATGTCGCGCAGCGCGCCCGCCGTCTCGTAGTAGCCGCCGCGGCCCTCGACGCCAACCGCTTCGGCCACGGTGATCTGCACGTGGTCGATGTAGCGCCGGTTCCACACCGGCTCGAAGATGCCGTTGGCGAACCGGAAGACCATCAGGTTCTGGACGGTCTCCTTGCCGAGATAGTGATCGATCCGATAGATCTGCGGCTCGCTGAACGCCGAGGCCAGCTCCTGGTTGAGCGCGCGCGCCGTCGCCAGGTCACGGCCGAACGGCTTCTCGACGACGATGCGCCGCCACGCCGCCTCGCCCGCTCCCGACCCTGGGCCTGTGCCGCCGGGCGACGTGGTCTGGTTGAGACCCGCGGCGCCCAGGCCCTTGGCGATCTGCCCGAACAGCGTCGGGGGCACGGCCATGTAGAACAGGGCGTGCCCGAGCGCGAGGCGATCGAGCTCGGCGCGCAGGCTCTCGTAGGTCGCCGGATCGTCGAGATTGCCGAAGATCAGCGACAGATGGGTGTCGAACCAGCCGCGCTCGTCCGGCGCGAGCCCCGGCTCCAGGAATCCGCTGGCATCGTCGAGGAGCTTGGCGCGGAAGCCCATCTCCTCGACGCCCGGCCGCGTCATCGCCACCACCCGCGTCTCGTCGGGGAGCAATCCGCCGCGGCGCAGGTTGATCAGCGCCGGCACCAGCTTGCGACGGGTGAGGTCGCCACCGGCCCCAAAGACGACCATGACGCACGGCGGCGCGGCCACGACGGGTGGCCGCTCCCCGACTGATTCCTCGACTGGATGCCCGTCTTTCATCACCTCTCCCTGTGCCGCCCGCGTGCCGGTGCCGCGGCGCGCCCAGCGTCGCGCATCGCAGCCGGCACGCTCAAGGGGCGGCCCGCGGCCCCGCCTGAGGGGCGGGGCCCGCCGCCATGTCGGCCGCAGCCGTTACTTGGTCTCGCGATGGCCGCCGAACTGCTCGCGCATCGCCGACAGCAGCTTGTCGCCGAACGTGTGGTCCTGCCGCGAGCGGAAGCGCGCGAACAGCGACTCCGCCAGCACCGGCACCGGCACGGCCGTCTCGAGCGCGGTTTGAATCGTCCAGCGGCCTTCGCCGGAATCGGAGACGTGACCGGTGAAGCGATCGAGCGTCGGGCTTTCCGCCAGCGCTGCCGACGTGAGGTCGAGCAGCCAGGACGCGACCACGCTGCCGCGCCGCCACACTTCGGCGATGCCGGCGACGTTGAAGTCGTACTTCTGGCCCTCCGGCACGCCGTCCTTGTTGGCCGACCGCATCAGGTCGAAGCCTTCGGCGAACGCCTGCATCAGGCCGTACTCGATGCCGTTGTGCACCATCTTGACGAAGTGGCCGGCGCCGGCCGGTCCGCAGTGCAGGTAGCCTTCCTGCGCCGACGCCGGTACGTGGCTGGCCTTGTCGATCCCCGGCGTGACGTCGATGGTGCCCTTGCCCGGAGCCAGCGTCTTGAAGATCGGCTCGAGCCGCGCGAACTGATCCGCGGGCGCGCCGACCATCAGGCAGTAGCCCCGCTCGAGGCCCCACACGCCGCCGCTGGTGCCGACGTCGAGGTAGGCGATCCCCTTCGGGGCCAACTCCTTCGAGCGCCGGACGTCGTCCTTGAAGTAGGTGTTGCCGCCGTCGATGATCGCGTCGCCCTTGCCGAGCCGGGCGCCCAGCTCGCGCACCGTGTTCTCGGTGATCTCGCCGGCCGGCACCATGCACCAGGCCGTCTTCGGCGCCTCGAGCTTCGCCACGAACTCGTCGAGCGACGCGGCCCCGATGGCGCCTTCGGCCACCAGCTTCTGGACCGCGGCGTGATCCGGATCGAACACGACCGCGGTATGCCCGCCGCGCAGCAACCGGCGCACCATGTTCGCGCCCATCCGACCGAGTCCGATCATGCCAATCTGCATCGAAGTTCCCTGCTGAACGTGGGTGAGTGATGGAGCGCCGGGCGATTACGTCGCCGGCGTGAGTGGCGCCTCGTCGACGAGGCGCGCGAGCGTTTCGAGACCGGCGGCCACATCCGCGCCGAGGTGGACCCGTAGCACCCGCCGGCCGCGTTCGACGAGCACCGCGAGGTCACCGCGGGCCTGCGCGGCCTTGATGACGCCGAAGGTGTACTTCTGCCCCGGCACGGCGAGATCGATGGCATCGTCGGCCGTGATCTGCAGGAAGACGCCCTTGTCCGATCCGCCCTTGTAGGCCTGCCCTGTCGAGTGCAGGAAGCGTGGCCCGAAGCCGACGCAGGTAGCGACCTGGGCCCGGTCGCGGATGCTGTGGCGGATGCGCTGCAGCACGCCGGCGTGGCGGGCGTTCATCTCGACGAAGGCCAGGAGTGCGGCGTAGTCGCCGGCACGGAGCGACGCCAGGTGGGCCCGCAGCCAGCCCTCGGGCGTGCCGGTCGTCGCCGCCCCGGCCAGCCGCTCCGCCGTCTTCGGATCAGCGAAGATCTCGAGGCCGCCGCCACTCACGGCCGGCGTCTCGGCGGGCAGATTGCCGTCACGCTCGTAGGCGGTGGTCAACGCCTTCGTCTCGATCTTGCTGGCTTCGACGTCCGGCTGATCGAACGGATTGAGGCGCATCACGTGCGACGCGACCGCGGTGACGATCTCCCAGCGGAAGAACTCCTGGCCGATCGCCAGCGGCTGGGCGACGTCGATGCGCACTACGGCGGCCCCGGCGGCTTCGAGCGCGGCGACACCGGCATCCTGCGCCGCGTCGGGCGCGGTCGCCAGCCGCAGATAGACGAACAGGCGGTCGTCACCGTATCGATCGGCCGGCGCCAGCGCCTCGAGATCTACCGGCACGATCGCCTGGCCGTTCTTGCCGGTCGACTCGGCGACGAGCTGCTCCAGCCACGCCCCCAACCCTTCGATGCCCGGCGAGGCGATCAGCGAGAGCTTGTCGCGGCCCTCGACGGCCGCGGTCCCGAGCAGCAGCCCGAGCGAGACGCCGGGATTGGTCGCGGCCGGTGTGGCGCGGATGGCGTCGACCATCCGGGCCGTGTGGTCGAGGAAGCCCGCCACGTCGAGCCCCATCACCGCGGCCGGCACCAGGCCGAACGGCGACAGCGCCGAGTAGCGGCCGCCGATGGTCGGCTCGCCGGACACGATGTGGCGATAGCCGGCGCCCTTGGCCTGGCCTTCGAGCTTGGAGCCCGGATCGGTGATGGCGACGAAGCGCCGCGCCGCCTCGGCCGGGCCGCGGACAGCGGCGATGCGGGCGAAGACGTACTGCTGGAACGCGCTCGGCTCGAGCGTGCTGCCCGACTTGCTGGCCACGATGACGAGCGTGTGGTCGAGATCGACGCGGCTTTCGAGCGCCGCCACTTGCGACGGAACCGTCGAGTCGAGGACGTGCAGCTCGGGTGCGCCGGGCTGGCGGCCGAACGTGCGGGCCAGCACCTCCGGGCACAGGCTCGAGCCACCCATGCCAAGCAGCAGCGCGTGGGTGAAGCCGTCGCGGCGGACGCCGGCGGCGATGTCCCGCAGGCTCGGCAGCAAACGACGGCCAGCCTCGACCGCGTCGAGCCAGCCGAGCCACTTGGCCTCGTCGGTCGAGGTCCAGAGCGACGCGTCCTTGTCCCACAGCCGGCGCGTGCCGCCGGCGTCATCCCATGTCCGCGCGGCCGCGGCCACCCGATCGGCGAGTGCCGCCGGGGCCTGCCACGTGTGCGCGTTCACGCCTGTTGCCGTGTCCGTCATGACACGCGACAGCATATCGCGAGGCCGGGGCCGCCAGTACAATGGGGGCCAGGCCCATGGCGCTCAAGACCTACCGCGACAAGCGCAACTTCAGCCGCTCACCGGAACCCGCCGGCGACGACGTCGTCGTCAACGCCCGGCAGGGCAAGGGCCGCCACGCGCGCTTCTTCTGCGTGCAGAAGCACCTCGCCACCGCGCTGCACTACGACTTCCGCATCGAGCACGACGGCGTGCTGCTGTCGTGGGCCGTGCCGAAGGGGCCGTCGATCAACAACACCGACAAGCGGCTGGCCATGCACGTCGAGGATCACCCGATCGAATACGGCGAGTTCGAGGGCGTCATCCCCGAGGGCTATGGCGCCGGCGTCGTCATGCTCTGGGACCGCGGCACGTGGACGCCCGAGGTCGACGACGTCGACGCGGCACTGGCCAAGGGCGATCTGAAGATGACGCTCGACGGCTTCAAGCTGAAGGGCTCGTGGGTGCTGGTCCGCACCAAAGGCTGGGGCGCGCGGCGGCCGGGGGCGAAGCCGGCCGAAGACGGCAAGTCGTGGCTGCTGATGAAGCACAAGGACGACTGGGCCGGCCCGGTCGACATCACCACCTTCGCGCCGAACAGCGTCAAGAGCGGCGGCACCTTCCGCGACATCCTGCTCCAGGAGGCGCCGGACGTGTGGCACAGCCACCGGCCGGGCGCGGGCGCCGGCGGCGACGCGGCGCTGCGCAAGATCGCCGAGAAGGTCGCGGCCCTGGAAGAGGCGACGGCAGCGGACGCCCCGGCCGCGACACCGGCGGCCACCGAGACCAAGGCGCCGGCAAAGTCGGCAAAGTCGGCGAAGTCGACGAAGACGACGAAGACGACGGAGGCCACGGCGGCGGAAGCGACGCCGGCGAAGGCGACCGCGGAGCCGAAGGCCAGGAAGGCCGCGGCGCCGAAGAAGAAAGCGGCGGGGCGGACCAAGGCATGAGCGCGGCGCCGATCTATCTCGACTGCCACGCGACCACGCCGGTCGATCCGCGCGTCCTGGCCGCGATGCTGCCCTACTTCACCGACGTGTTCGGCAACGCCGCCAGCACCGGCCACGCCTTCGGCCACGCCGCCCACGCGGCGGTGGACCGCGCCCGCGCCTCGATCGCGGCGTCGCTGCACGCCGCCCCCGACGAGATCGTCTTCACGTCCGGGGCGACCGAGTCGGACAACCTGGCGATCAAGGGCGTCGCGTTCCAGCATCCGTCCGGCCACGTCATCACGGCGGCGACCGAGCACAAGGCGGTGCTCGACCCCTGCCGGATGCTTACCGCGCACGGCTACCGGGTCACCGTCCTGCCGGTCGACGGCGAGGGCCGCGTCGACCTCGAGGACCTGACCCGGGCCTTTGCACCCGACACGCTGCTCGTGTCGATCATGCACGCCAACAACGAGATCGGCACCGTGCACGACATCGCGGCGATCGCCGCCCTGTGCCGCGAGCGCGGCGTGCTGTGCCACACCGACGCGACCCAGACCATCGGCCGCCTCCCCTTCGACGTCACCGCACTCGGCGTCGACCTCGCCTCGTTCACCGGACACAAGATGTACGGGCCGAAGGGCGCCGGCGGCCTTTACGTGCGGCGCGGCTGCACGCTGCTGCCGCTCTTCGAGGGCGGCGGTCACGAGCACGGCCTGCGCAGCGGCACGCTCAACGTGCCCGGCATCGTCGGCCTGGCCGAGGCGTTGGCGCTGGCGGTCGCCGAGATGCCGCACGACGTGGCGCACACCCGCACGCTGCGCGATCGGCTGTGGACGGCTTTGCGCGAGGCGGCTCCGGCGGCGCGCCTCACCGGCGTCGATCCCGCGCTCGACCCGGATCATCGGCTTCCCAACAACCTGCACGTCACGCTCGACGACGTCGATGGCGATCGCATCGCGCCGGCTTTGGCCGACGTCGCCTGCTCGACGCGATCCGCGTGCACCAGCGGCGCCAGCGGCCCGTCGCACGTGCTCGAGGCGCTCGGCCGTCCCGAAGGGGGCACGACGCTGCGCTTCGGCCTGGGCCGCTTCACCACCGAGAGCGAGATCGCCCGCGTCGCCGCCGGCCTCCTCCAGAGCACCCGGGCCTGAGCCCGCACGATCATGGAACAGATCACCGTCCACGCCCGCTTCCACACCGGGCACCGTCAGATCGGCTATCCAGGCAAGTGCCGCTTCGTCCACGGTCACACGTGGAAGGGCACCATCATCGTCGCCACCGAGACGTTCCCGCGCGACGACATCGACATGTCGCTCGACTTCGGCGACCTCAAGAACATCCTCCGCAAGTTCGATCACAAGATGATCGTCACCGAGGGCGACGCCACCTTCACCGATCCGGCGATCTTCGAGCCGGAGGGTGTCGTCGTCATCAAGGGCAAGGGACCGAGCGTCGAGAACGTGGCCCTGCACGCCTTCGACGAAGTGGTGGCGCACATCGGCGAGAAGTTCCCCGGCCAGGGCAAGACCTACACGGTCGAAGTGATCATCACCGAGACCGAGAACAACATCTTCTCGGTGCGGCGCACGGTCACCGTCTAGTCGATCACGGCGCTTCGGCGCGCAGGCCGCGGACGACGACCGACCCGCGACGCCCAGGCGGCGTGTTCACCGTATCGACCACGATCAGCAGCGACCGGACGCGATCGCCCGGCACCGGTCCGCTGGCCTCGGCCACCGGCAGGAAGCTCGCCAAGGGAACCAGGTGGGTTCGGCGGGCCGGGCCGAGCACCAGCGATCGCTGCCAGCGGCGCCCGCCACCAGCCGTCGGCTCCCGTAGTTGAACCGAGACGCGCATCGGCGCATCGGCGTCCAGGTCGAGCAGCAGCCAGCGGGCCCAGCTGATGGTCCCGATGTCGGAGGTGACCAGCGCGGCGTACTGGCCGGCGCGCTCGCCAGGCGCCAGCTCGAAGCTGAGGGCGACCGGCGTGCTGGCGGACTCCGGTCCCGGCCCCGTTCCGGGCCCCGCCAGAGCGACCGGCGCGGCGCTGGCGGTCGAGCCCGCCGCATGCTCCACCGTCCAGTCCGACGCGCTGGCGGCGAACGCCTCCGAGCGCCTCGCGATGGCAGCGGGCTGCGGCGTCGGAATCGGATCGGCAGGCCGGAGATAGATCGGGTTGCTGACTGCCCACACCACGAAGCGATCGGCGGAGCCCCCCGGCCAGCCGACGACGGCCTGACAGGCGTGGCCGGCTTCGTCGGGATCGAGCGTGCGGCTGAACGTCGGCGAGGCGAACGTCTGGGTGATCGTCCGACCGTCACAGGCGATGCGAATCACGGCGTCGCGCGGCGCGTCGCCTTCGACGGTGATCGTCACGGCGCCGGCTCCCGGCAGGAACTGCCCCATCCGCGCGCGCAGGCCGCCGCGTTCGGCCAGGATCGCGATCCGGCCGGCCGGCGCCCGCGCCGTCACGGTGCTGAACGTGCGCCCGTCACGCAGCGCGTGCAGCACGACGGCCGCATCGCCGGCCGCGACGCCGGAGAGCACGGCCTCGAGCTCCACGCTGACCTGCGCCGTTTCGAAGAGCGTCTCGTAGCCGGGTGCGCGGACGTTGACCCAGGCGCGATCGAAGCCGCCCTCGCTACCCAGTCGGGCATGGGCATCGATAGCGGCAAGGCCAAGCACGCGACGCTGGGCCGCCAGGGCCGCCCAGCGCGGCAGCATGGCGCCGGCATCGCCGGCCAGCAGGGCCAGTGATGGCACGGGTCGAAACGGGTAGTAGATGAGCGCGCGCGTCAGCCGCAGCGCTGAGTCGTCGCGCCACTCGGAGTCGAGGTTGAACCACTCGAGGCCGTCGATGGGCGCCTGCCAGTCGCGCCACGCCAGCGCCGGCTTGGGCGAATCGGGGTGCGCGACCACCCCGAACCCACCGAGGCGCCGCACGTCGTCGACGACGTCGGCGGCATCGCCGGCGAGGCGATACGGCGCCTGGCCCAGGCCGAAGGCGAGGTAATGACCGTGCGTGGTGCTGATCTCGACGCCGTCGATCACCAGCACGCCGGCGCGGTAGGCCGGTGCGAAGGGCTGGCGCGTCCCGTCGCCGTGATCGGTGACGACGACGAACTGCAGCCCTGAGCGGGCCGCGGCCGCGGCAATCTCGTCGATGGAGCCGCTCCCGTCGGAGCGGGTCGAGTGGACGTGGACGACGCCGCGAGCCACCGCCGGCGCGGCAATCGTGAACGTCGCCGACCGGGTCGCGCGCGGGCCCGGCGGCGCGGCCAGGACCGCAAGCGCCACCATCGCGAGCGCGCCCAGGCCCCACACTCGCCGTCGCCGCACCGCGCGACTATACCTTCAGGCGCACCGGTGTCCCAACGAGCCGTGATAACGTTCCCGGCATGGTGGAGAAAGACCTCCTGGACATCCTCGTGTGCCCCGACGATCTGACGCCGGTCCGCCTGGCGACCGCAGCCGAGCTCGCGGCGCTCAACGCGCGGATCGCTGCCGGAAAGCTGAAGACGCGCGGTGGCCAGGCCGTCGCGACGCAGGTGAAGGAAGGCCTCGTGCGGGCCGATGGGAAATATCTCTACGTCGTCGACGACGACATCCCGGTGATGCTCATCGACGAAGCGTTGCCGCTGACGTAGCGGACTGCCCGCGGGCGGGCCCTACAGCTTCGCGGCGATCGTGGCGGCCAGTTCGGATGCCGTGGCCGGGTCGAGCTTCCCCGCCGGCCAGCCGACCCCCAGCCCTCCCCCACCTTCCGGCTTCGGAATGATGTGGAAGTGGACGTGGAAGACCGCCTGATGGGCTTCCGGGCCATTGTTCTGCAGGACGTTGTAGGCGGTGGCGCCGGTAGCGGCCATCACCGCACGGGCAATCCGTGGCAGCACCCGGCCGATCGCCGCGGCAGCATCATCGGACAATTGGTCGAGCGTCGCCGCCGGTTCCTTGGGGATGACCAGCGTGTGCCCCGGGCTCAGGGGCGAGACGTCGAGGAACGCCAGGACGTCGGCGTCCTCGTAGATGCGGGCGCACGGAATCTCGCCACGCAAGATCCGGCCGAAGATGGTGTCGGGCATCGTTCCCGAATGAACTCGTCGGTCGCGTTCGCCGTCAGCTGACGGCGGCGACGGGGGGCGTCGACCGCTGCACGACTTCCGGGCGGCCGGCACGAGGGCGGGACGACGAATCGACCTCGCACGCGGGCACGGCGAACACGGACATCGCCAGGAGGAAGAGCGCGGCGGCAGCAGCAATACGGCGGGGGGACGACATGATGCAAGCCTGACAGGTAGCCCTCAGAATACCACGAACTTGACACGAGCGCGGGCCGACGAGCCGTCAAGCGCCGCTGGTGCGGGACGAAGTGGCTGCACGGTTTGACCACGGTGGATCGCGGGCGTAGGATGCGCCATGCAGACCCGCCTCCGATGGCTCGTCCTGGCACTGTGTTGCCTGGGACTGACAGTTCCCGCCGTGGCCCAGGAAACCGGCTCCATCTCCGGCTACACCTTCGACGCGACCGGCACCGCCCTTGCCGGCGTCACCGTCACCGTCACCGGTTCCCAACTCCCCGGCGCCCGCACCGTCACCA
>JBDSLU010000102.1:0-10347 GCA_039916225.1 Vicinamibacteraceae bacterium | reverse complement strand
GAGTCGGCGGAGCCGCAGTTCTCCGCGGTGACGCTGCAGTCGGACGTGGACGGTGCCTGCAACAACTCGCTGCAGATGCCGGCCGGCGACCTCGCGGCGTTCGACAAGACGGCGTCGGCTGCCTGGCGCGTGCAGGCCCTACCGATCTCGGTCGATGGCGACGAGGCGACCGTGGAAGTGCGGTGGAGTCGGCGCGTGCCGCGACCCGGTCTGTTGGTCGAAGGTAACCTGGAGCGTGTGCAGCGCCTGACACTGCGCGACGGCGCACGCGGCATCCTCGACGTGGTGCATGCGGCCGGAAACGCGCCCGGCGTGTGCGAGAGCTTTGGCATCGCCGTCGAGCTTCGCTTCGGGTCGCGCGCCGACGAACTGCGCGCCGGCCTCGGCTTCGACCTATGGCTGGTCGACCGGAGTGCGCATGGGTCGAGCGTCCCGCTGCGCGCCCGAACGCAGGCCGGGCAGGGGCAGGACGCCACCTACGGGTTTCCGCCGCTGAAGCTGTCGGGATCCGCCGGCGAGGGGAGCATCTTCGTGGATGGCGTCGTGTCCGGCCGCGCGCGAACCGACGGCACGATCGATCTGATCTTCGACACGAAGCAGTACATCGGTGATGCGCGCGGCTTCCGCGGCGCGGACGGGCGCAAGCGCCTCGTCGTCCGGTCCGGCGAAACGATCGAGTTCGAGCTGTCCGAACCGCTGCGAGCCAAGCTGCCGCCCGAACTGCAGCGCCGTGACTTCGCGCTACGCGTGACGACGTCGCGGCTCTGGTAGCGCCTCGCTCGACGTGTCTGGTCAGGCCTTCGGCTCGAGCAGGTCGAGCACCTGCTCCTGTCGAAGCAGGGTCATGCCGAGCCGCTGGGTCGAGATGCCGTCGCGCAACTGGTAGTCGAACACGGGGCGATCGCCGCTGACGTCAGCCGAGAAGTGCAGGAAGTGGACGCGGGGATCGTCGCGCAGCGCGCTGGCGACCTCGGCGACGTGGGTGGCCACGAACACCAGCGCGGCCGGATGCGCGACGAGCCGCGAGATGACGGCCAGGCTGGCTTCGGCGGCATCGTGGACGTTGGTGCCGCGAAAGGGCTCGTCGAGCACCGCCAGCATCGATCGGTGGTCGTGCAGGGCCAGCGCCAGCGCGCGAATCCGCCGCACCTCGGCCAGGTAGAAGCTCTCGCCGGCGGCGAGGTCGTCGGTGATCTGCACGCTCGAGAAGATGGTGGCGACGGCCGGGAACTCCATCGCCGCGGCTGGCACGCCGCAGCCGGCGTGGGCGAGCAGCACGGCGGTCGCGACGGCGCGCAGGAATGTCGACTTGCCGGCCATGTTCGGCCCGGTGACCACGCAGACGCGGATGCGATCGTCGAGGCGCAGGTCGTTGCCGACGCCGCCGTGCGCGCGATCCAGGAACGGATGACACAGGCCGTCGACGTCGAGTCGCGTGCCCGGTCGTGGATACACCCAGCCGCGCTCCGAGGTCGCCGCGGCCAGGCTCCACATCGCGTCGACCTCGCCGACGGCGTCGAGGATCGCGACGAGGATCGATTTGGCGGTGTCCCGCGCCACGCCGTCGAAGGCCATGCGCCCGGCCGCGCCACGCCGATGCGCCAGTGTCCGCAGCCTGTCCACCTCGGGCGACGACAGCGCGCTCGTGAGCTTTGCCGCGACGCCCTGCAGCGGCGCCGCATCCATAGTGGCGAGGCGCTCGCCCAGCAACGCCGCGGCCGCCAGCGCCACCAGGACGCGTGTCCGGCCGTCGTCGATGGCGCGCAGGTAGTCCTTGAACCACGCCGGCCGCCACAGGGCGACCCCGGCCAAGGCCGGCTGCGCCGAGGGGAGCTGCCACGTCGAGTCGAGATAGCGGTTCACGCCGTCGGCGCCGATCGCGTCGAGCATTCGCCCGTAGCCGGCGAGATCGAGCGTGAGCGCCTGGTGCGCCCGCTGACGCCCGACGATTGCCGAGGCGTCGTGAGGTGGCGCGGTCAGGCTGCCGCGCAGGTGATCACGCCCAGCGCGCGAACGCGTGCGATCGACGAGGCTCCAGAGCGTCTGGCCGCGCGATGTCGACGCGTCGAGTACGTCGAGATCGCGCAGGGTTGCGGGGTCGATCAGCACGGCGCGACGCTGCGGTGGGCGACGGAGAACGATGCCGGACGCACGGCCCGGTCAGGGCGGCGAGTAGGGGGCGGGATACGGGTTCTCGTGTCTGGTGGCGTCGAAGCGCCCCTGCAGCGTGACGATGCGGTTGGCTTCGGGTGTGCACTGGGCGGTGAAGGTGCCGCTCAGGGTGGCGCCATCCGGACTCAGTCGCGCGTCGAGCTCGATGGGACAGGCGAAGCGAGGTCCCGACTCCCGAGGATAGCCGGCCGCCTCGGCGGGAACGGTGGCGGTCAGGCCGCCAGCGGCACTGACGCTGGCCGTCAGTGGCCGAACGAGGTTGCCGTGCAAGGGCAGGTTCCGCACGACGTGTCCCGTGACACGTCCGGCCGACTGGAACGCCGCCAGCGTCACGGCGCCGTTCCACGACCCTGGCGCTCCGGCGGAATCGGTCCAGGTTTCCGTGGCTGGACCCGACCAGGTGCCGCAGTACCATGGCAGGCGCGGCGCCCCGCCCACCGTCACGGGAATCAGGATGTGGGCGTCACCCGACACGTTGCCCGTCCGCACGTCGAACATCGTGGTGCCTGGGCACGGCGTGATCTCGGTCGAGCCCTCGCTCGGAAAGAGCGCGCCGACGATGGGGTCGATGACGACGCCGGCGGTATTGGTTGCGCGCCAGTGGATCCGCGTGACGTCGCCGGCGGCCAGCGTGGCGCGCTCGACGGACGCCGTCAGCTCTGGTGGGCCGAAGTCGCGCACGACACCCGATCCCGCGGCCTGCGACCGATGGCCGGCGCCGTCGTCGAGGGTCACCGCGACTTCGACCACGGAGCGAACGGGATCAGTAGGCCCATCAGGCACGATGACGTAGAGCCCACGCGATTCGCCGGGTTTGATCGACCCCGTGCCCGGCTCGCTGTGGGTCAGGGGCGGCGCCGAGCCTCCCGAAAGCGTGACCGACGTGGTCACCACCGTTGCGGCCAGACCGCCGGTGGTCACGGTCGCCCACACTTCGTAGACGCGCGATTGCGAGGTGCCGATTCTTCGCGTGGCGGAGACGTCCAGCACCGCGACCGCCGACGCTGTTGGCCCAGTGGGCGACGGGGTGGCGTTGCAGCCGGCCGTGATCACGAGCAGCAGCGTGCAGAGGAAGCGCGTGTGACGCGACATAGTCGTCGGCCGGCTCATCTGGTGGCTCGCGTGTGACCACGCGGCGGGCGCGATTTCCTTCACACCCCAGCGGCGGGCAAAGTATAACCGCTTCAGGTCCGCAAGCAGACGACTCGGCGCGATGCTGCGCATCGCGTTCGTTGCCGGCGTGCCCCTCTGGTGACGGCCGTCACGCCCACGTTCTGACGTCGCGGCAACCTGGACAGGAGAGCAGCAATGAATATCCTCGACGTGATCATGAACGCCCAGGGCGGCAACACAGTACGCCAGGCCGGAGCGCAGGTCGGTCTCAGCGAAGCCGAGACCGCGACCGCCCTGTCGGCGCTGGTGCCGGCGCTCGCCGCCGGCTTCCAACGCAACATGCAGAGTCCAGACGGCCTGACGGGGTTGCTGGGCGCCCTGACGGGCGGCGGCCATCAGCGCTACATCGACGATCCGACCGCGTTGACCGGGGCGACTGCGGACGGCAACGGCATCCTCGGACACGTGCTGGGTGGCAAGGACGTCAGCCGGGCGCTGGCCGATCGCGCGTCGAGCCAGACTGGCATCAGCCCTGACGTGCTGAAGCAGCTCCTGCCGATCGCGGCGTCGCTGATGATGGGCGCCTTTTCCCGGCAGCACGCTCAAGGCGGCCTCTCGATGGCGGCCGGCGCGACGCCGGGTGCCAGCTCGGGCGGCCTGATGGACCTGCTCACCCCGCTCGTCGATCGGAATCGCGACGGATCGATCATCGACGACGTCGGCGGGATGATCGGCAAAGTGTTCGGCGGGCGCTAAGCGCCTGCTGCTGGCCACTCCGCGGGCGCGCGCGTCGACAGCCACACGATGAAGTCGGTCATTGGCGGCGTGGCGCCGTGACGTCTGAGCATCTTGGCGGCCTGGGCGCGGTGCCCGTGCGAGTGCAGACACACCTGCAGGTAGGCGTGCGCCACCGAGCACGTGCCGCCAGGAATCAGGGGACTCGTCAGCGTCCGCTCGAATTCGTCCGCCGTGGCGGTGTCGAGCCACGCCGCTTCCTGGGCCTGCGTGCGCGCGTATCGCTCGATCAGCGCATCGAGCGACGGCGAAGGCTGGGCCTCCTCATCGAGGACGAACGGCAGTCCCAGGACGGCGAGCAGCCAGAAGCGATTGGCGAGCAGGGTGTGGTGGAGCAGCTCCCGCAGCTCCGGGTCCGCGCCCGCGGCGGCGTGCTGCCGAACGGCCTTCAGCAGCGCGGCGTTGGCGTGCCCCTTGTGCGCCACGAGGTCCCGGACCATCTGCAGCATGGGCACGGATCGTAGCCGAGGTGGCGACCGTCAGGCACCAGCTCAGCGCGAGGTGTCCGCGAACGAGTACTTGGCGCCGGCCGGCGGCGACGTGTAACGTCGGGGCAGCCGTTCCGGCTCGTCGTCGGTCGTCACACCCTCACGGAAGGAGACAGCATGTCGGTCGCCAAAGTATCCGAGATCAGCGCCACCTCACCCAAGAGCCTGGAGGATGCCGTGCAGCAAGGCCTGGCCCGGGCCGCCAAGACACTGCGCAATGTCCGCGGCGCCTGGATCAAGGAGCAGCACGTGCGCTGCGACAACACCGGCAAGATCCTCGAGTACCAGGTCAACATGATGGTGACCTTCGTGCTCGACGACTAAGCGCTCACTCGCCGACGTCGTCGAGGCGGCCGCTCGTCAGGTAGCGGCGCGTCTCGGCGGCGACGACGTTCGACAGCAGCAGGAGCGCGATCAGGTTCGGCACCGCCATCAGGCCGTTGGCGAGATCCGAGAAGTCCCACACGAAGCCGAGCGTCGCCACCGATCCGGCGTAGACGGCGACCACCCACAGCAGGCGATAGGGCAGGATCGACACCTTGCCCCACAGGTACTCGGCGGCGCGCTCGCCGTAGTACGACCAGCCGAGGATCGTCGAGTAGACGAACGTCAGCAGGCCGATCGACAGGATGATCGGACCGAAGGTCGGCATCGCCTGGTGGAATGCGCCGGCGGTGAGTTCCGAGCCCTTGAGGGCGCCCAGTGACGGCTCGGCCATGATGCTCGTCACCACGACGAGCCCCGACAAAAGGCAGATCACCACCGTGTCCCAGAACGTGCCCGTCGAGGAGACGAGCGCCTGGCGCACCGGGTTGCGGCTCTGCGCGGCGGCGGCGACGATCGGCGCCGATCCCAGGCCCGACTCGTTCGAGAACAGCCCGCGGGCCACGCCGTAGCGGGCCGCGCTGAGCACCGTGGCGCCGACGAAGCCGCCGGCAGCAGCGGACGGCGAGAACGCGCTCTGGACGATCAGCGAGATGGCCGGCAGCACCAGGTGGGCGTTGGTGACGAGGATGACCAGGCATCCGGCGATGTAGACGATCGCCATGAACGGGACCAGCAGCTCGCACACCCGCGCGATGACCTTCAGGCCGCCAATCACGACCACCGCCGTCATGATCGCCTGCACGGCGCCGGTGAGGTGGACGTTGATCCCGAACTGCGACGCCGCCAGCGTCGAGATCGAGTTGGCCTGCACCATGTTGCCGATGCCGAACGAGGCGAACACGGTGAAGAGGGCGAAGAGCACGCCCAGCCACTTCATGCCGAGGCCGCGCTCGAGGGCGTACATCGGTCCGCCGAGCATCGTCCCGTCGGCGGTCTTGACGCGATACTTCACCGCCAGCAGGGCTTCGCTGTACTTGGTCGCCATGCCCAGCACGCCGGTCAGCCACATCCACAGCACGGCGCCGGGCCCGCCCAGGCTGACCGCGGTCGCGACGCCGACGATGTTGCCGGTGCCGATGGTGGCGGCCAGGGCGGTCGTCAACGCGGCGAACGGGCTGACGTCACCGGCGGCGCCCTTCTCGGCCGTCACCGACAACCGGATGGCGGTCAGCAGGTGGCGCTGCATGAACGCGGTGCGGATGGTCAGGAAGATGTGGGTCCCGAAGAGCAGGATGAGGAGAGGCGGGCCCCAGACGAACGCGTCCGCGGCGCTGATCCAGCCGTGCAGGGTATCGATCATGCTGCGAGAGGATGCCCCGAGCGCGCCGAAAAGGAAAGGGCCGGTCGGGCCGGCCGCGGGTGGCTAGGAGTACTAGGGCTTCGGGATCCGCAGCGTCGCGCTGATCATCGCGCTGCCGCTGGCGGCGAAGAGCAGCACCAGCGGGTGCAGGATCGCCGGGCCGACGCGCCACGCGCCCAGCCAGAGCGCGTCGCCGGTGCGGTCGGCCCAGAAGGCCGCGGCCAGCACGGCGACGATCAGCACGCTGGTTGGAATCGGCGTGCCCTCGAAGTACTTCACCTTGCCGGTCGTCTCGTCGGCCAGCGCCGCCGCGGTCGCGTTGAACCGCGCCAGGCGGCTGACGCCGCAGACGACGAAGTAGGTGAGGACGAGCATGTCCCAGCCGCCGCGCAGGCCGACGGTGAAGCCGAGGACGGCCGGCGCGACGCCGAAGGAGATGATGTCGGCGAGCGAGTCGAGGTCGCCGCCCAGCGTCGACTGGCGGCGCCGGTCGAGGCGGGCGACGTAGCCGTCGAGCACGTCGCACACCAGCGCGGCGGGCAACAGCACAAAGGCGATCCACAGCCAGCGCGCGTCACCGGTGCCGACGTAGTCCAGGCACAGGAAGATGGCGATGGTGCCGCAGCTGGCGTTGCCGATCGTCAGCGCATCGGCGGCGGTGTAGGACCGCAGCATCGACAGGTGCGGGCGCGCCTCGGACATGCCGCGTGGAGTATATGCTGCGGCGCGGCGCCAGGCCGACCGCGGGCCCGGGCCTCGGCCGTCGACCGCGTGTTACGCTGACACCCATGTCGAGCGCGCTGGCTCGCGGCGGGGCGAGACGGCCGCATACACAGCCCCGGCGCTTCCGCCAACGCCGGGTGCCGAAGCAGTGGCGACACCGGCTGGCACCGAAGGTTGGCGCACGGCGCTCGCGCCGCCGCATCGTCCGCGGCGTCATGGCCCGCATCCGCGGCTGGCTATGGTGGTCGCTGCCCTGGACCGTCGCCTGCACCTGGGCGCTGGCGACCGACCGGTGGTGGTGGGCGCTCGGCACCGGCCTCATGGCGGCGCTCAGCCAGGCCATCGCGCTGCGCGACCCCGGGCTGACGTTTGCCGTCGACCACCAGATGGCCGTCGAGTCCGAGGCCTTTCTCGACAGCATGGTCGGCTCGACCGGCATCCCGCTGCTTGCCGGCAACGCCATCGACATCCTGAACAACGGCGACGAGTTCTACCCGTCGATGCTCGAAGCGATCCGCGGCGCCCGGCGCTCGATCACCATCGAGGCCTACATCTACTGGCGCGGCGACATCGGACTCGAGGTTGCGCACGCCATCGCCGACCGGGGCCGCGCCGGCGTCCCGGTCAAGCTGCTCCTCGACGCGGTCGGCTCGGCGACGATCGGCACGGAGATCCTCGAGATCCTGGCCGCCGGCGGTTGCCAACTCGGGTGGTTCAACCCGATCGGCTGGTACACCCTCGACCGCTTCAACTACCGCACCCACCGCAAGTCGCTGGTCGTCGACGGCTGCATCGCCTTCACCGGCGGGGCCGGCATCGCCGATCACTGGCAGGGCAGCGCCCAGGATCCCGAGCACTGGCGCGACATGCAGGTTCGGATCGAGGGCCCGGGGGCGGTGCCGCTGCAGACCGGCTTCGCCCAGAACTGGCTGCGGACCACCGGCGAGATGGTCAGCGGGCCGGAGTTCTTCCCGCCGCCGGTCGACGCCGGTGACGTCGACGTACTGACCGTGCTCAGCTCGCCGTCGGCCGGCGCGTCGCCGGTGCGCACGATGTACTACCTGGCGATCGCGGCGGCCCGTCGATCGATCCAGATTGCCAACCCCTACTTCGTGCCCGATCAGGTGGCGATCGACGCGATCAAGGCGGCGCGCGCCCGCGGCGTCGCGGTGACGGTCATCGTCTCGGGCATCCGCAACGACAACTGGCTGGCCCGGCACAACAGCGTCCGGCTGTTCGGGCCGCTGCTCGAGGCCGGCGTCGAGATCTACGAATACAACCGGACGATGCTGCACCAGAAGACGATGGTCGTCGACGATGCCTGGGCCACCATCGGGACGGCCAACTTCGACAACCGGTCGTTTGCCTTCAACGAAGAGAGCAACGTGTCGCTGCACGACCGCGGCTGCGTCAAGCGGCTGATCGCGGTGTTCGCCGAGGATCTCGCCGTCAGCGATCGGGTGACGCTCGACCGTTGGCGGCGGCGCGGCGTGATCGCGCAGGCCCAGGAGCTCGTCGCCGCCTTGTTCGAGGATCAGGTCTAGCCGTGAGCCGATTCATCACGCTGCGTATCGCCACCTACAACATCCACCGCAGCCGCGGCCTGGATCGCCGCACCGACCCGTCGCGAATCGCCGACGTCATCGCCAGCCTCGAAGCCGACGTCATCGCGCTGCAGGAGGTCATCGGACCGGGCGCCGAGGGCATGGGCCAGGCCGAGGAAATCGCCGCCCAGTTGGGGATGACGCCGGTGATGGCGCCGGTGCGGCTGCTGCGCGGCCGGCCCTACGGCAACGCGATCATCGGCCGCTTCCCGGTTTGCGGGCACCATCGTCACGACCTGACGTGGCGCGGCCGCGAAGCGCGCGGCTGCCAGGGCGTCGATCTGCAGGTCGGTAAGGGCATCCTGCACGTCTACAACGTCCACCTCGGCACGGCGCTGCTCGAGCGGCGGGCCCAGGCGGTGCACCTGGCGCGGATCCTCGACGCGCCGACCGCTGGCGAGCCGTGCGTCGTGCTGGGCGACTTCAACGAGTGGCTCCGCGGGCCGGCGACGCGCGTGCTCACCGAGCGATTGAGCAGCCTGGATCTGCGCGGCTTCCTGAAGCGTCGACGCACCTATCCTGGCGTCCTGCCCTTCCTGCACCTGGACCACATCTACTATCGCGGTGACGTCGAGATCGTCGCGGCCGAGCTGAAGCGGACGCGCAAGGCGCTGGTCGCGTCGGATCACCTGCCGCTGATCGCCGATCTCAAGATCGGCTTCTAGTGTTCTAGTGCCACCGCGCTATAGTCGGGCGCGATGATCGCGCTCGTCGCTCGACTCTGTCTCGCGCTCGCCGCGTCGGCGGGGCCCGTCCCGCCACCAACGCAGCCGCCGCCCCGACCGCCCGCCTCGGATCTCCGTACCGTCGCCGAGCAATCCGGCTATGCGCGGACCGGACGCTACGACGAGGTCGAGCGGCTCTGTCACGCCTTTGCGAAGACGTGGCCGAAGCAGGTGCGCTGCGTCGAGTTCGCGCGCACGCCGGAAGGGCGGCCGATGCTGGCGCTCGTCGCGTCCGCGGACGGGACGTTGACCGCCACCCAGGCGCGGGCCAGGCACCGGCCGGTCGTGCTCGCGCAGGGCGGCATCCACGCCGGCGAGATCGACGGCAAGGACGCCGGCTTCCTGGCGCTGCGCGAGATCCTCGAGGGCAAGACCGCGCCCGGCGTCCTCGGCCGCGTGACCCTCGTGTTCGTGCCCGTCTTCAACGTCGACGGCCACGAGCGGGTGAGCCGCGCCAACCGGCCGAACCAGATCGGGCCGGAAGAGGTCGGCTGGCGCGTCACCAGCCAGAACCTCAACCTCAATCGCGACTACGTGAAGGCCGAGGCGCCGGAGATGCAGGCGATGCTGCGCCTGCTGAACGAGTGGGATCCGATCGTCTACGCCGACCTGCACGTCACCGACGGCGCCCAGTTCGAGCACGATGTGTCGCTCAACGTCGCCCCGACGCTGGTCGGCGACGACGCGCTGCGCCAGGCGGCGACCGGCTTGCGCGACGGGCTGATGCAGCGCCTGGCCGCGCAGGGCTCGCTGCCGCTCGACTTCTACCCGTCGTTCATCCGCGACGACGATCCGGCGTCGGGGTTCGCGGTGACCGTCGGTCCACCGCGGTTCTCCCAGGAATACTGGGCCGAGCGTCAGCGGATCGGCGTGCTGGTCGAGACCCATTCGTGGAAGCCGTATCCGGTCCGCGTCCGCGTCACCCATCACGCGATCGTCGGCCTGCTGGAGTTGACGGCGGCACACGGCGCGGCGTGGCTCGACGCCGCCCGGACCGCGGATCGTCACGGCGCGGCCCTCGCCGGCACCACCGTGCCGCT
>JBDSLU010000101.1:0-13515 GCA_039916225.1 Vicinamibacteraceae bacterium | reverse complement strand
TCACCGGCGCGCCGCTCGTGCCGCTGGCCGTATGGCTCGACGACGATCGCGTGGTGCGCGTGGCAGTGGGATCGCCGCTGGTCGGCAGCGGCGACGGCGACGCGCTCGAGGCGTCGTTGTGCGCCGGAGCGGCGCGGTGGCTCGAAGGGTTTCTCCGCGCCTCGCCGCGACAGCTTCGCCGCTGCGTCCTCGGGTGGCTGCTCGAGGCGCCCCCCATCGTGTGACGGTCGCGGCCGACCTCAGCCGGCCACGCTGCCCGAAGCGTGGTGCATGAGCGCCTCGAGCGTGGCCAGCGTGTCGGCCTCGCTGGCCGGCTTGTCCTTGCGCCACCGCAGCATGCGTGGAAAGCGCACGGCGATCCCGGAGCGATGCCGCGTCGACGCCGCGATCGCCTCGAAGCCCAGCTCGAAGACGTGGATCGGCTCGACGTGTCGGACCGGCCCGAAGCGCTCCACCGTGTGGCGGCGAATCCAGCGATCCATCTCGAGGATCTCCTCGTTGGTCAGGCCGGAGTAGGCCTTGGCCACCGGCACCAGCTCGCCTTCGTGCCAGACGCCGAAGGTGTAGTCAGTCAACAGGCTGGCCCGCTTGCCCGAGCCGGGCTGGGCGTAGATGAGGACCGCGTCGATGGTGTGCGGATCGACCTTCCACTTCCACCAGTCGCCGCGCTTGCGGCCGACGCCGTAGGCCGACGTGAGGCGCTTCAGCATCAGCCCCTCGACCCCGCGCGGCCGCGATTCCTCACGGATGGTGGCGAGCGCCTCCCACGTGTCGTCGGTCACCACCGGCGACAGCCGGATCGTGTCCTGGGCGAGGCCGGCGGCGCCGGTGGGGTCGTCCTCGAACGGGAGGAGCGGCGCCTTGGTGGCTGAAGCCGCCGCAGGTGCGCCCACGGCCACCGGGCGAAGGCCGGCGACCAGCGCCTCGAGGCGCACGCGCCTGTCGATCAGCGGCGTCGCCCGCACGTCGACGCCGGCGTCCTCGAGCACGTCGTAGACCATGAACACCACCGGGATGTCGCGGGCTGTCCGCGCCACCTGGCGCTCGCGGCCGATGCGCTGCTGCAGCGCCGAGAAGGCCATCGGCCGATCGCCGCGCCAGGCGAGAATCTCGCCGTCCAGCACCGTGCCGTCGGCGAGCCCGGCGGCGACGCCGGCCACTTCGGGGAAGCGGTCGGTGATCAGCTCTTCACCACGCGACCACAGGTAGACGCGGCCGCCGCGGACGATCAGCTGGGCGCGGATGCCGTCCCACTTCCATTCGGCCTGCCACGCCGATCGGCCGTCGAGCAGCGCGGCGATCGCCGGCGCGTCGGCGATGCTGTTGTCGATCGGGGCGGCCAGGCAGAACGGATACGGCCGCGATCGATCGACGTCAGTGACGTCCGGCGAGAGGACGTCGGCGAACCAGGCCGCCGTCGGCGTCCATTCGCCCATCAGGCGCGCCGCAATCGTCGTCGCCGGCAGCGCCGCGGCCTGCGCCACCGCCCGCACCACCAGCGTCTGCGAGACGCCGAGACGCAGCTCACCGGTCAGCAGCTTGAACAGCGTGAAGCGCTCCCAGCGCCCCAGCTCGCGGATCCAGCCGATCACCAGGCGCTGCTGCGCCTCCGGCGGCGCCTGGCGCAGCGGCAGGATGCGGCCCTCGACCCACTCGGCGAGGCCGAGCGGCTCGCCCGGCACCGCGTCGATCTGGTCGAGGATCAGCGTCGCGGTCTCGGCGCCGTCGCCGACCACCGCGTAACACTCGCCGAGCAGCCACTCGTCCAGGCCGGCCAGGACCAGGGTCCATGCCGAGATGGCGCGGTAGGGCAGCAGGCGCTTGAGGCGGCGACCGGTGAGGAAGAAGACCGCCCATGCCGCGTCACCGGCCGGCGCGGCAGCGAGGTAGCGCACGATCGCCAGGACCTTGGCGTTGGTCGGGGTCGTGCCGTCGAGAGCCGCGAACAGGTCGGCGAAGGCCTTCATTCGTAGTCGTCCGCGCCGCCTTCGTCTTCCCAGGCCGTGCGGATGACGCCGGCGTCGACGCCCTGGTCGCGCAGGAAGCGGGCCAGCGGCTCGGCGTGTCCGTGCGTGGCCAACACGCGTGAGGCGCCGGTCGCCACGATCGTCTCGAGCAGCGCCGGCCAGTCGGCGTGGTCGGAGAGCACGAAGCCGCGATCGTAGGCCCGCTGGCGGCGGACGCCGCGGACACGCATCAGGCCGGAGGCGAGCGCGTCGGAGAGATCGCCGAGACGACGCATCCACGGCGTGCCGCGGGCCGACGGCGGCGCCAGCACCAGCTCGCCGGCGAACGACGTACCGCGCGGCCGCTCGATCAGCGCCTGCGTCGGCGGCATCGCCACGCCGGCCTCGCGGTAGACCTCGATCATGGGGAGCAGCGCCCCGTGCACCCAGATCGGGCGATCGGTGAGGCGGCCGATCTCGGCAAGCAGCCGTTGCGCCTTGCCGATGGTGTAGCAGAAGACGATCGAGGTGAGGCCCAGGTCACGGTTGGCGTTCCACCAGGCGACGAGGTCGGCGATCACGTCGGCGGTGGCGTCCCAGCGATAGATCGGCAGCGCGAACGTGCTCTCGGTGATGAACACGTCGCACGGCACGGCCTCGAAGGGCGCGCAGGTCGGATCGACGGCGCGCTTGTAGTCGCCGGACACGACCCAGACGCCGCCCGGGCCCTCGACACGGATCTGGGCCGAGCCGAGGACGTGGCCGGCGGGATGGAAGCTGACCCGCGCGTCGCCCAGCGTCAACGTGCGGCCGTAGGGCTGCGATTCGATCGCCGCGTCCGATCCGAAGCGGCGGACCAGCAGCGGTGCGCAGGCGTCGGCGCAGAGGTAGGCCTGGCTGCCGCTGCGAGCGTGGTCACCGTGCGCGTGCGTGATCAGTGCCCGCGGAACAGCGCCCCAGGGATCGATGTGGAAGCCGCCCGCCTCGCAGTAGAGGCCCTCCGGGGTCTCGGTCAGCATCGCGATGGATAACTAGGTGCCAGTGCGCTGCTGCCGTGTGGCCACGACCTTGGCGACGTCGAAGCCCTGGCCCTTCGCCTCGTCGAGCAGCCGGCGATAGAGCGCCGGATCCATCGCTGGCGTCCGCGACAGCACCCACAAGAACGCCCGGTCCGGCGTGCCGACGACGGCATGGTCGTAGGCGTCGCCGAGGGCGATGATCTGATAGTCGCCCCACACCGCCGGCAGGAAGCTCAGAAAGGCCGGGGCGAACCGTACCTGGAGCTTGGACGGCGGCTGGCCCTCGACGCGACGCGCGATGCCCTTCGCGTCCGTCAGCGCGCCGGTGCTGGTCCGGCAGCGGTTGGTGACCGCGACGCGTCCGTCAGGCCGTGGTTCGTAGAGCGCGGCCACCTCGCCGGCGCACTTCTCCTGGAAGCGGTTCGGCAGCCGGGCCACTTCGTACCACGTGCCGGCATAGCGCGCCAGATCGACCGTCGGCACGACGCGGAGCGGCGTCGGAGCGCCACCGAGCGGCACGACAACGGCGAGGGTGAGCACGGCGACGCAAGGGAAAGGGCGCATGACCCGGCAGTTTCACGAATCGTGCCGGGCCGCCTCGGCGACGCTGCGGTCCGAGCTCGAGGGATTGGTCAGTTGGCGGAGCAAGGCCTCGCGACGGTAGGCGAAGATCCGCTCGACGTCACGCCGGACCCAGGCGCGGCTGAGCCAGGCGAACCGCGGCAGGTACTCGACGTGATCGAGGACGCGGGTTCCGCCGGCCACCGCCTCGAACCGGTGTTCGTGCCGCCACCAGCGATAGGGCCCGATCACCTGGCGATCGACGAAGCGGACGCCGGGCTCCCAGACGTCGATGCGCGTGCGCCAGGGGATCGGCAGGCCGTGCAGGCGGATGCGATAGTCGAGCAGCGCCCCTTCGCGCATCGCGAGCGGCCGGGGCGTCCGCACGCGGAAGTTGAGCCAGGGCGGCGTGATCCGCTCGAGATTCCAGGCGTCCGCGAAGAAGGCGAAGGCGTCGTCGAGTGGCACCGGCACCACGACCTCGCTCCGCAGATCGAGCAGGTCGTCGCTGGGGCGGGCGCCCGACGCCAGCAGCCACGCGGAGAGAGGCAAGGCGGGGCCGGCCGTCATCACCACGATTCAGAGGACGCCGTTGGTCGCGGCGAATCGATGGACGCGAGCAAGCGCCTCGGCGACGGCCCGGCCGCCGGCGTCGGTGGTGGGGTTCACCGGCACGAACAGCGCAGTGCCTTCGCGCCGGGTGAGGACGTTGCCGGCCACCAGCAGCCGCATCATCCAGATCGCCGCCGGCACGCCCGGGCACTCGACGCCGAGCCAGCCGACGTAGCGATGCGCCGACGTCGCCAGTCCCGTGTCGCGGCCGATCGCCGCCGCCAGCGCGGCGAACGCCTCACCGTGGCCATCGGGCACGCCGTCGGTGCTGAGTGCCGGGGCGACGACCGGTGTCTCAGCCGTCATCGCCGTGAGCAGCGCTGCGATTCGCCGCCGCTGCGGCAGCCACATGTGCCCGGTCCAGTAGTGGCAGGTCTTGGCGATCACCGTGATGACGTTCTTGATTTCCTTCTCGAGGCGAAAATCCGGACCGACGGGTAGCGCCAGCGCCAGGCCCTCGGTCCGGGCCGACACGTTCTCCATCACGATCGCCCGCAGCAGCCAGCCGGCCATCGCCTCGCTGAAGCAGTCGACGTGGATCCAGCCCGGGATCGGAGCGGGATAGGCGCCGAGGTCGGTGACCATCGTCACGCCGCGGCAGATTTCCTCGACCACGCTGTCATAGCGCTCGGGGGCCGCGTCCACGGCGGCTCGCGGCGCCGGCTCCAGCAGCGCGCCTTTGTGCGGCGGGCCGCCGGCCATGGCCAGATCGCAGAACGTTGCCCACATGTCGTTCCACGCCACCTGCCCGTCCGGCGCGTACTTCAGTCCGGCCGATCCCATCGAGACTGGCTGAATCTCCTGGTAGGTGTCCTGGTAGTCCTCGGGCAACAGCGCCCGCAGCCGTTCCTGGGCGGCTTCGAAGCGGCGGCGATCGTCGTCGTTCAGCGGCACACGCAGGGTCCTCGGCGGGCCAGCGTGACCCGACAGGGCACTGTATCTCGCCTCCGGTCCCGGCACTCGCGAGGGCCGGTTACGATGGAACGCGATGACCACAAGCAGCCGACTCTTCATCGGCACGGCCGGCTGGTCGATCCCGCGCGCCTCGGCGGAGGAGTTCGCCGACGAAGGCACGCACCTGGAGCGCTACGCCAGCCGCCTCTCCGGCGCCGAGATCAATTCGTCGTTCTATCGACCGCACGCGCAGGCCGTCTATGCCCGATGGGCGGCCTCGACGCCACCGGCCTTCCGCTTCGCGGTCAAGCTGCCGAAGGCGATCACACACGAGCAGCAGCTGGCTCGGGCCGGTCCGGCGCTCGATCGATTCCTGGAGGAGACGGCGGCACTCGGCGAGAGGCGCGGGCCAATCCTGGTGCAGCTGCCGCCAGCGTTCGCCTTCGATGCCCGGGTGGTCGGCCGGTTCCTGACGCTGCTGCGCGGCCGCTACGACGGGCCAGTGGTCTGCGAGCCTCGGCACGCCACCTGGGCGTCCGCCGCCGCCGAGGCGATGCTGGTGCGTCACCGCGTGGCCCGCGTCGCCGCCGACCCTGCCCGCTTCGCGGCGGCGGCCGAGCCCGGCGGCTGGCCCGGCCTGGTCTACTACCGCCTGCATGGGGCGCCGCGGGTCTACTGGTCCCGCTATGAGCCCCACCGTCTCGAGGCGTGGGCCGCGGCGCTGCGACGCGTCGGGCCGGACGTCACCGCGTGGTGCATCTTCGACAACACCGCGTCGGGGTCGGCCCTGCCCAATGCGCTCGAGCTCACCCAGTCGCTGCGCCGCGACGGGTGAGCCATCGAACACCAGGCCGTCAGGCGGCGTCGCCGCGCATGCTGCGCAGCTTGGCCAGGGCCCGCGCGTCGATCTGCCGGACGCGCTCGCGCGTCAGCGACAGCCGCCGGCCGATCTCGACCAGCGTCATCTCGCGATCGAGGCCGAGGCCGAAGCGCAGGCGCAAGACCTCGCGCTCGCGATCGGCGAGCGGTGCCATGGCCGCCTCGACATCGGCCGCCATCCGGCTGCGCACCGCCAGATCCTCCGGTGTGGGCACGTTGGCGTCGGCGACCAGATCGCTGCGCCGCGTATCGTCGTCGGCGCCGACCAGGGCGTCGAGCGACTCGGTGCCCTTCGCCGCTTCCAGCAGTACCATCACCTTGTCGAGCGTCTGGCCGGTCGTCTGCGCCAGCTCGATCATCGTCGGCGGGCGATTGAGCTCGGCGGCGAGCGCCTGCCGCGCCCTCGACAGCTTGGTCACCGACTCGAAGATGTGCACGGGTAGCCGGATGGTCCGGCCGTAGTCGGCGATGGAGCGGGTGATGCCCTGCCGGATCCACCACGTCGCGTAGGTCGAGAACTTCAGGCCGCGACGGTGCTGAAAGCGATCGACCGCCTTCATCAGGCCGATGTTGCCTTCCTGGATCAGGTCGAGCAGCGACAGCCCGCGATTGAGATACCGCTTGGCCATCGAGACGACCAGGCGCAGGTTGGGTTCGATCAGCTGCCGCTTGGCGTCGGTCAGCGCGTCCTCGCGCTGCGCCAGGCGCTCGAGTGCGGCGCCGCCGTCGGCACTTCTCGCCACCGCCGCCTGCGTCCGCAGCTCGGCGACGATCGCGTCGATCGCCGCCGGGCGGATCGGCAGGTCGCGCAGCAGCGCCTGGGCTTGCGCCTGCGCCTCTGGCTCGCTTGCTTCGACCTGGTCGATGATCGTGTCGATCTGGGCGAGGGCCTCGAGCACCGGCTGGATGTGCCCCGGCGTCAGCTCGCCGCCGTCCGGCAGCAGGATCAGCTCGGCGGCCGGTGCCTCCCCGCGCCGCACG
The DNA here is from genome assembly GCA_039916225.1 of Vicinamibacteraceae bacterium. Classification (GTDB taxonomy): domain Bacteria; phylum Acidobacteriota; class Vicinamibacteria; order Vicinamibacterales; family Vicinamibacteraceae; genus JBDSLU01. Next base: position 6,623 of record JBDSLU010000101.1, on the reverse strand, counting down.
GTATCGGCGAGCGACAGAAGGCAGCACAGGCCGCACGGGACCAGCGGCAGCTCGGTCAGCACCGCGGCGCGAGCCGCCTCGATGCGCCCGCCGATTTCCTGTTCCTGCGCCGAGGTCAGCAGCTTGCGCTTGCCGATCTCCTGCAGGTAGACGCGGACCGGGTCGACTTCGGCCGCTGACGCCCGGACGTCCGAGGGGTCGTCATCGTCCTCGACGGCGTCTGCCTTCTCGGCGTCGCCGAACCCGAGCGGCGACAACGCTTCCGGCTCTTCCTCGTCGAGCAGCTGATCCGCGGGCAACACGACTGGGCCGTCGGTGCCGCCATCGTCGCCAATCCCGGTCAGACCGAAGGTTTCGGCGCGCTGCCGCCAGTCGAGGACGCGGGCGTTCTGCGCCGGCTCGCTCCAGTCGATGAGCTCGGTGTCGTCACTGGCCGTGCGCCGGCGACGGGTGGGTGCGAGTGCCTGTTTTGCCATGTATCGGGCCCTGGGTCCTCAGGATCGGCAAATGCCGCTCACCGACCTCCGCCCCCAGGGCCTCAGCCTTAGCCTGATGAGATGCGAGTGGCCGGCTCCTGCCGCCACCCTTTGCAACCTGCTTGCCCGAACCGCCGCTCCGGTCTTGCGTGCTCAGCGGCGCGATCGAGCGGCGGACCGGGTCGGTTGACGAGCACTACAGCCGGTGGGCCAGCGGGACCCTGGTCCGCGCGACGTCACCCATCCAGCCGAGCGGGCCGAGGCCGGCATCTTCGTCCTGGGCGCGCAACGCCTCGAGCGTGGCGTGAAGCATGCGACCTTCGCCGGCCGTGCGATCGAGCTGGATGACGTCGACGAGCTTCGACGACAGCCGGGCCGGCAGCCGGTCGCGCAGACGGGGGACGGCGCCGTCGTGGCCGGTCACCACGATCCGTCGCAGGTCCTCGTCGTTGACGATGCGATCGAGGCTTTCGACGACGTCGTCGAGCTGCTGCAGGTGCAGGTTCTGGGCGCGGCGGTGGAAACGCGACTGCGACCAGCCGCCGACGGCGCGATGGCGTGGCGCCGGACCGGCGATGGCCGCTTCGCGCGGTGTTGTATCGAGGCCGAACACGTAGATCCGCGCGTGATGCGCTTCGAGCATCACCGCGGCGTAGCGTGGATACTCGTCCTCGAGCCGCACGAGCGGGTAGAGATGCGGCACCGAGCCGACGAAGAGCGCGCGACGCTCGATCGGCGCGTCGAGCTGTACCGCGTCGAAGAATCCGTCACCGGAACACGCGAAGATGGCCAGACCGCTCGCTGACGACGGCAGGCGCTCGCGCAGCCACGATCCGATGCGCGCCGCGTCGCGCTCGAGGCTGGCGCGCTCGGGGGCCTGCGGATGCAGGCTGGCCAACCGATCGGCCAACGCGCCGCGGACGAACGCGACGTCGCGCTCGTGGTCGTGCTGGTGCGGTACCAAATCCAGGTAGAGGCTCAGCACCGGGAACGCGGTCGGCGCGAAGGCCGCGAGCTGTTGGATGTGATCGGCGAGCCGGGTTCGCGTCGGTGATGGGCCGTGGAACATGCGCCACACCTTTGCAAGACGAATACCGTCACCGCGCAAGCGACTCGGCGGTTCACGACACAGCGATGCGTTGCCGCGACAGCGCGATGCATGGCCAGGGTGTCCCATGGGCGTTCGTCACTCGGATAAACTCCGAACACTGATGGCCGCCGGCAGCGATCGTCCTCCCTCGAGCGAGTCCTGACGGGCGAGCGTCGTGGCGGATCGACGATCGAGGCGCTCGGCGATGCGCTCCCAGCCGGTGTCTTCGTCACCGCCGCCGCCGGCCGCTGCGTCTACGCCAACGCCCGCGTCCAGCATTTGTTCGGCCTGAGCTTCGCGGAGCTCGCGCAGCACGGCTTCGCGCCGGCGTTCCAGACATGCTGCTGAGCGACATCGAGATGCTGCAGCGGGACGGGTATGCGCTGATCGCGGCGGTGCGAGCGCGGCGACTGGCCGACGGCGGCGAGGTTCCGGCAGCGGCCCTGACCACCTATTCGCGGCCCGAGGACCGGGCGAAGTCGATGCAGGCCGGCTACGACGCCCACCTGTCCAAGCCGGTCGATCTCAACGAGTTGATGGCAACCGTCGTGCGACTCCGGGCCCGCCGCCGACGATAGACTCGAGGAGCCGGGGACCGCCCGTTTGAGCGGCCGATCGCGTATCTTAGCCACCATGCCCACCGAGCAGTTCCGGGCCGCGCCGCCGACCGTCGAGCTCGGGCACACCGCCCAGCTCTTCGACGACCCGGAGTTACTGGCGCGGACGGTCGCGGCGTTCCTCACGGCTGGCTGGCAGGCCGGTGATTCGCTCCTGGTGGTGGCGACCGCCGCGCACTGGACGGCGATCGGACGTCTGCTGCGGGACGCGGACGTTCCCGTGGCCGAGGCCATCGCCGACGGCCGGCAGCACTGAGCCCGCCGGCTGGCGACCCGTATGCTGCGCGAGGACCTTCGCTACGTCGCGCGCGGGTTGTGGCGGTCGCGGGCCTTCACGACCGCCGCGATCCTGACCCTGGCGGCGGGCGCCGCCGCCGCCATCCTCGTCTTCACGCTGGTGCGGAGCGTGCTGGGGCGGCCGCTGCCGGTTCGCGATCAGCAGGCGCTGATCGTGGCGTGGCGCGACCTGCCGGCGTCCGGCTTCCTCCACGATCCCTTTGGCGATCGTGCGATCGAACGGGCCGCAGCGAACCGCGATCTCTTCAGCGACGTCGCTGGCGTGGACGCCAACGGTGTCGGGCGCGAGGTCCTGGTCGACGGAGGCGTCAGCACGCCGGTCAACGGTGCGGTCGTCACCGGCCGCTTCTTCACCGTGCTCGGCGTGACGCCGGCGCTCGGACGGGCCCTCGGGCCATCCGACGATGTCGACGGCGCCGAGCCGGTCCTCGTCCTCGGTCACCGCTACTGGCGGACGCGATATCAGGCGTCGCATTCGGTGCTCGGCCGGCGAGTCACACTCGGCAATCGGCGCTTCACGATCGTCGGCGTGATGCCGTTCGACCTGGACTATCCGGCCGGCGTCGAGGTGTGGCGAGCCACCCACACCGTGCCGACCGACGGTCCGTTCGGGGACGCGGCGCGCCGTGAAGTGGATCTTGTGGCGCGCCTGCGTCCAGGGCGGACACTCACCGAAGCGACGTCGGCGCTGCAGGCACTGCTCGGCCACCTCGAGGAAGAGGGGGAGGCCGACCGCGGCTCGCGCGGTGCCGTGGCGAACGTGCGGCGTTTCGAAGATGCCATCGTCGGCGACGCCCGGCGTCCGCTGCTGGCGCTGCTGGCGGCGGTCGCGCTGGTGCTGGCCATCGCCTGCGCCAACGTTGCCAATCTGCAGCTGATGCGGGCCGAGCAGCGACGTGGCGAGCTCGCGGTCCACGCGGCGCTGGGCGCCGGCTGGTCTCGGCTGGCGCGGCACGTCGTGCTTGAAACACTGATGCTGGGAGGCGCCGCCGCAGCCGTCGCCACGCCGCTTGCGTGGTGGAGCGTCCGCGCGCTGGTGGCCATGCTGCCGACGGGCGTGCCGCGACTCGAGGCGATCGGCATGGACCCGACCGTCGCCGGCTTCGTTGTCGCGCTCCCGCTGCTCATGACCGTGATCGCGTCGTTCCCGGCGGTGCTGTTCGTCCGCCGCGGATCGATCGTCGACGCGCTCGCCCACGGAAGTCGGCGGACCCCGGCGTCGGCCCGGGGGCGGCGTCTGCTGGTCATCGCCCAGGTGGCGCTGGCGGTCGCCGTCGTCGCAGCCGCCGGTGTCCTGGTGCGCGGCCTGATCCAGCTGCGGATGCTGGACACCGGCCTGATCGAAGACCGCCTGCTGTTCGCCGAGCTGTCGCTCTCCGGCGCCGCGGCGCAGCAGGCCCGTCATGGGGAGGTGCTCGACGCCATCGTCGCGCGTGTCGTGTCCCTGCCCGGTGTGGTCGCGGCCACGCCGGTGAACGCCTGGCCATACGCCGAAGCGAACTGGGACGTGCCGGAATTCACCGCGGACGGCCAGGACGCCGACCGCGCCGCCACCAATCCCGCCCTCAACTTCGAAGCGATCGGACCGCGGCACTTCGAGACGCTGCGCGTCCCGATCATCCACGGCCGCGCCTTCACCGCCGACGATCGCACCGGCAGTATTCGCGTGGCGATCGTGAGCGAGGACGTGGCCACCCGTACCTGGCCCGGCATCGATCCGGTCGGACGACGACTCAAGATCGGGGGACCCGCCTCCGGCGAGCCGTGGCTCACGATCGTCGGTGTCGCCGCTAGCACCCGCTATCGCGAGCTGGCCACGGCGCATCCCACTCTCTTCGTCCCGGCGGCGCAATTCCTCGATACCGCCGAGCGTCTCGCCATCCGAACGGCCACGGCACCGGCGTCGGTGGCGCCGCTGATCCGAGGCCAGATCGAGTCGCTGGATCCGGGCATCCGAGTGCTCCGCGTCGCGACCTTCGGCGCGATCGTCGCCGGGTCCCTGGCCCAGCCGCGCTTCCACGCGACCATCTCCGGTGCCTTTGCCGTCATGGCCGGGCTGCTGGCGGCGATTGGCCTGTACGCCGTGCTGGCGGCGTCGGTGCGCCAGCGCGATCGCGAGATCGCGATTCGGGTGGCGATCGGCGCGACGCCATCGACGATCCGCCGGCTGGTGCTGGCCGAGGCCCTCGGGCTGGCGACGATCGGCGCGGCGATCGGCGTTGCCGGTGCGCTCGCCGCGGCCCGCCTGGCGCTCGAGCCCATGCCGGGCGCGCCCGCCGACGATCCGCTCGTGCTGGGCGCCGCGGTCGGTCTGCTGCTGGCGGCCGCGGTGCTCGCCGCCTACGGGCCGGCCCGGCGGGCTACCCGCATCGATCCGGTCGTCTCGCTGCGCTCGTAGCGTGATCGAGCTCCTTGTACATGATCGTGGCGGGCTCGAGCTCGATGGTCGTCGAGCCGCGCGCGAAGCGCGGGATCGCGCCCACCGCGGTGTAGCCGAGCGATCGATACAGCTGTTCGCCGGCCTGGCCGGTCCACGTGTCGAGCGTCAGCAGACTCCAGCCGTTGGCGCCCGCCAGGTCTTCGAGCGCGACCATGAGCCGGCGCGCGATGCCGCGCCGCCGCGCGTCCGGGTGCACGAGCAGCTTCAGCACCTCAGCGCGGTGCGGCTGGTTCGGCGCCCAGGCCGGATCGAGCTGCACCGTCGCGACGATGCGCCCGGCCGCACGGGCGACGAGCGTCCGACGCTGGCGCGCTCGCGTCGGCGGCAACACGGACCCCGTCCAGAAGGCACGGGCGTCGTCCCGCGAGAAGGGCACCACGAAGCTGACGCCGGCGCCGCCGTGGACGACCGCGTGCAGCACGCCGGCGAGGTCGTCGACGTCACGAGCCACGGCGGCGGCGTCGGCGAGGTCGGGACGCCATTCCTCGATCGACACGTCGTTCGCGACCGTCATGCCCTCACTCATGGGTGCACCATGCCGATCACATATCGCGCTGGACGCCGGCCGGTCGCGGTGAATCGCGACGGACCAGTGAGCAGGTAGCGCAGCACGTCGCCCGGCTGCAGCTGGAACGACGTGCCGTCGACCGCCAACGTGAGCGCGCCCTCGAGCAGCCACAGGTGATGCTCGAGGCCCGGCACCGGCGCCGTGTCATAGGCGACGGAGGCGCCGGCCGGGATCCGGATCTCCACCAGTTCGCCGCGCAAGCCGGGGCCGGGCGGCGACAGCATCCGCCGCTGGTAGCCGGTATCGGGATCGGTCCAGATGGTCTGCTGCGCCGCGGGAATGACGCTGGCGGCGCGCGTCTCGGCTTCGGCCATCAGGCGCGACAGCGTCCAGCCGAACGTCGTGCACAGGCGGCCGAGCATCGCTGCGGTCGGGCTGAGCTCACCGCGCTCCAGGCGCGACAACGTCGCCCGGCTGATGCCGGACGATTCAGCCAGGACGTCCAGCGACCAGCCGCGCCCGGTGCGGAGCTGGGCGAGACGCGCGGCGATCCGGCGTTCGATTTCGGCAGCGTCCGGCTGACCGGACTGGTCGGGATTGGCGAGGACAGCTCGGACCGGCATCTCTAATGAGAGATCATATCTCCATGTGGAGATGCCGACAACTCAGCGCTGCGCTCGCCGGATACCCGGCACCGGACGGACCGCGCCGGCGATCGCCGCGTTGCCGACGAGCGACCGCAACAGGTGCGCCGGTTGTCCGGCCGGCGTCGCCGCCAGCGTGCGATCCCAGGTCGCCAGCAGCAGTCGCAGCTCCTTCTTCAGGGCGGTGAGCTGCCGGAGGCGTGCTTCGAGGTCGGCGAGCCGCGCCGCGACGAGATCGCGGACCCCCCCACAGGGCGGCTCGCCGCGGTCGCGTTGACGCAGCACGCGCCCGAGCTCGTCGAGCGTGAAACCGACGACCAACGCACGCTGCACCAGAAGGACGCGGGCCACCGTATCCGGCGGATAGCGTCGGTAGCCGTTGCTGGTGCGCGCCGGACGCGGCAGCAGGCCCTTGCGCTCGTAGTGGCGCAGCGTGTCGGCGCTGACCCCGCACTGGCGCGCGACCTCCCGCGGCGCGAGGGTGGCGCCGGCGGGTGACGCCGCGTTCATGGCCGGCGGCCGACGGCCGTGTCGTCGCCGGTGCGATGGTC
>JBDSLU010000100.1:0-4705 GCA_039916225.1 Vicinamibacteraceae bacterium | reverse complement strand
CCGACCTGGAGGATCGGGGCATCGGGATCGGACCGCAGGGTCTTCGCCGCGCGGGCTTGCGTCTTGGGCGCCGCCTCGCCCGTCGTGTTCGTCAGCGAGAGGGCCGCCGCGCCCGTGCCGACCGTGCCGAGGAACTTGCGCCGATTCGTCCGCATTGCCATCACTCCTTGAAAGCCATACGACCGTCCGCTATCCACGCCGCGGCGCGGCCGGTTTGGCATCTGGTGTCGCCCTCGACACCCTTACGTCAGCGAGGCTCAAAGGATTTCAATTCCTCGAACCAGTTCAGGGCCACGACCATCCGCACCGGCGGTACCGCCACCTCCCCGGACGCCGCCGGCTTGATGACGAGAAATCGTCGTCCGTCCGGTGAGACGTCGTAGGTGCGGGGCGCGGTCAGGCCGGATCCATCGAAGTAGCCCGGCGCCACCACGCGGCGGCCGACGCCGGAGAGCCCGCCACGGCCCATCGGCACGAGCATCAGCGCCCCGTCGGGGGCCACGTAGAACAGCTCGCGGCCGTTCCTGGCCCACACCGGCTGCGTGCCGCCCGCCGTCGACGCCTGCGTCCGCGCGCTGTCGACGTTCGGAAATGGCCGGACGAATACCTGTCGTGGGCCGCCGTCGCTGCCGACGTAGGCGAGCCATCGACCGTCCGGCGAGACGGTTCCGTACTGCTCGACCTGCGGGGTCTGCAGGATCGGCTCGGCCGCGCGAGCACCGTCCACGCGCAGGCGCCTGATGTCGTCCTGTTCGTCGTACAGCACACCGGTGCCATCGGGCAGCATCGCCGTGGCGCGTTGCACGGTCCGTCCATCGATCAGCCGTTCCGCGGTGCCGCTGCCGTCGGCGACCTGGCGGAACAGCGAACCGACGGCGCCGCCCGTCTGCGACGTGAAGATCAGGCTGCGTCCGTCCCGCGCCCAAATCGGGCTCTGGTCCAAGCCCGGATCCGTCGAGACCCGCGTCAACGTGCGCCGGGTCAGATCCCAGACCCAGACGTCGTTGTCACCATCGCCGATCTCGAGTGCGAGCCGGGTCGCGTCGGGCGACAACCGAACGGCGGCGTAGGGCCGCTCGGGAGCGCCCGCGATCGGGTCTTCATGACCGCTTCGATCGACCCACGCGAGCGTGCGTCGCGGTGCCAGGCCGGGACCGCCCGCATAGATGAGGGTGCCGTTGTCCGCGACGTCGTACTCCGCGGTGCCATTGGGCAGTGTCACCACCGAAGGGACCATCACGGTGGCGGTGCCCCGGGTTTCGAGCCGTGCCAGGTCGAACGCGATCGCGGCGAGGCCGGTGCCGGCCATGTAGACCAGGTGGCCGCTGGGCACGTAGTGGGCCTGGCGTCCGCCCCGGATCAGCGCCTTCCACGTACCGGCCGCCAGATCGAGCACGGCGACCTGCGAGGCCTCGATGCCGCCGGTCAGCGGCGTGATCGTGAACAGTACGGCGCGGCCTCCGGGCAGCAGATGGGGCCAGAGGTGATCGGCCTCTCCGCGATCGCGGGCCGGCCTGGTGAGAATGACTGGCGAGCCTCCGTTCGACGAGACTTGCTGGAGCCCCGTCGCCGGGGCGGCGGTCGCCAGGATGATGACGCCGTCGGCGCCCCACGTCGCCCCCCGGCTGGCGGCGTCGACGTGGCCCAGTTCGACGGGCGGCCCGCCGGTGATCGCGACCTTCTTCAACACCGGTCCCCCTGCCGCCGGTTCGAAGTAGCCCACCCATTGCCCATCGGGCGAGATGAAGGGCGCCTTGGGTCGGCCCGGCGGAGTCAAGGCGATCGCGTCGAGCTGGTCGAGGCGCCGCACGAAGAGCCGCGTGCCGTCGGCTGGCCGTCCACCCTTGTAGACGATGTGGCTGCCGTTCCGCGTGATCGCGACGTCGATCGATTGCGGATCGACGTCGAGGGCCTCGGCGGGCGAGGTCTCGATGGTGAATCGCGACACCGGCGCCGGAACCGGCGAGGACACGGGCCACCACGCGATGGCGGCGATGACGAGGCCGCTCACGGCAGCGGTCACGGCCGCCACGAGGCCCCAGGACTTCTGGCGTGCCACCGGCGGCGCAGCGATCGCGACGGCGGTCGACAGATCCTCCAGAGCAATCCGCGCCTCGCCGATATCCTGCAGCCGCCGCCGTGGATCACGCTCGAGGCACCGCGCCAGCAACAGGCGCATCGCCGGCGGCGTCGACGGATCGAGCGCGGACCACTCGATCGGTCGATGCCGCACGGCCTCCACGACATCGGCCGCCTCGACGCCGGGGAAGGCCCGGCGCGCCGCCAGCATCTCGTAGAGCACCGCGCCAAACGCCCAGATGTCGGTCAGTGGATCGACGTCGCCTCCCCGCGCCTGCTCGGGACTCATGTAGGCCGGCGTCCCCAGCAGGGGACCGCGACCGGTGTTCGTCGCGCCTGGGATCGACAAGGCGACGGGACCGGCCGGGGCGGGCGAGTCTGGCTCGGCGATCCTGGCGATCTTGGCGAGCCCGAAGTCGAGCAGCTTCACGGTGCCGTCGGGCCGCAGGCTGACGTTGGCTGGCTTGAGGTCGCGATGCACGATGCCGCGGTCGTGTGCCGCTTCGAGCGCCTCGGCGATCTGCGTCGCCAGCGGGAGTACCTCCGCCACCGAGAGCGATCCGGCGGCCAGTCGATCGGCCAGCGTCGGTCCTTCGACCAGTTCCAGGACCAGCGCGACCAGGTCCGGCTCGGCGCCCGGCGGCGCCGGCCATCCCTCGATGCCGTAGATGGCAGCGATGTTCGGATGATTGAGGGAGGCGAGCACCTGCGCCTCGCGCGTGAAGCGGGCCAGCCGCTCCCGTTGCGCGTCGCCGTTCGCGCCGGCTGCCTGGGGAAGGATCTTCACTGCCACGTCGCGACCGAGTGTCGAGTCGTGGGCGCGATAGACCTCGCCCATGCCGCCACGTCCGAGTAGCGAGACGACGTGCAGATGCGCCCCGACGAGGTCGCCGGGCTGGAGTCGATCGGGTGCCGGGACGGCCGTCGCGTCGAGAACACGGTGGGGCTCGGCATCCGCCTGCAACATCCGCTCGACCAGCGCCTGCAGCGCGCCGTCGCCGCCGCAGGCCTGCCGCAACCGCGCCGCGCGCTCGGCGGTCGGCCAGTCGAGCGCGGCCTCGAACAGACCGCGAGCCTGGGCAAAGGTGTTCGAGACGTCGGACGGTCGAGAGTCACTCATGCGCGGATGGATGGACCGTCATCTCCATTAGCGGAAGACGGTACGGCTCAGTATCATGCGGCCGCGGCTCATGGCGGAGATTCCCCCGGCGGCGGAGATCACCAGCTGGCTGGCCCGCTGGCGGGATGGCGACGACCTCGCCAGAGACCGGCTGTTCGCCGTGGTCAACCCCCACTTACGCCAGCTGGCGGCACGGTTGCTCCGGCGCGAGCGGCGGGATCACACGCTCGAACCCAACGCCGTCGTCAATGAGCTCTGCCTGCGCCTGCTCGGCGGCAGTCCCGTGGCCTTCCACGACCGGGCGCATTTTCTGGCCATTGCCGCGCAAACGATGCGACGCATCCTGATCGATCATGCGCGCTCCCGCGTCGCCGATAAGCGCGGCGGCGAACAGCGGCGCGTGCCGCTCTCCGCCGTCGACGGCGGCGACGCAGAGGTTTCGATCGAGGCCCTCATCGACCTGGACGCCCAGCTCTCGGCCCTGGCCGTCGCCGACGCGCGTGCGGCACGCGTCGTGGAGCTCCGGTTCTTCGGCGGCTTGCGCGAAGAGGACGTCGCCGAAGTGCTCCAGGTCTCCGTCATTACGGTGAAGCGCGACTGGCGGGCGGCGCGGGCGTGGCTGGCCGCGCGCCTCGACTGACGCCGCGAGGTCCGCCGAGGACGGTCGTGATACGCGTGGCCCGGCTTTTCCGCTAGAGGGGAAGGAGGCTGCAATGTCATCACGCGTCACTCACTCCGGGCTCTGGGTTTCCGCCGTCGTGGCCGCGTGGCTGCTGACGATGCCCGCACTGAAATCGCAGGCGGCGCCCGTCCCCGACGAACAGGCGGCGACGATCGAGCGTGGGCCGGACGGGCGCGCCCGCAATCCCGGACTGCCTGGCTGGTGCGAGACGCCGGTGGCCGATCGCAAGGCGGACGTCGGCTGCTACACCACCGCGTCGAGCGATCTGGGCGCGCTGCCACGCGAGCCGCTGTTCTGGCATCTGGACCGGTTCGAGACCCGCGCCGCCGCCCAAGCCAGCCGCGGCGCGCGCGGCATCGTCGTCGAGAGCCATCACCGGCACTGGCTGTTCACGATCGGGGCGGAGCGCTGGCGTCCGGCTGGCGGCGACCGCATCGCCTCGATCGGGCCGCTCGAGACCCGGGCAGACGCGCCGTACACCGCGCGGTTCCTCGAGACCGTGATTCCCGAAGGCGCACAGAAGGAAGGGGGCGGCCACCGACACCCGGGGCCTGAGGCGTTCTACGTCCTCGAAGGCGGTCAGTGCTTGGAAACGCCCAGCGGCACGCTTACGGCCCGCGCCGGCGAGACCATGCTGGCGCCCGAAGGTCAGCCGATGGCGATTGCCAGCTTCGGCCCCGGCACGCGGCGCGCCATCGTGCTCATCCTGCATCGGACCGCTGAGCCCTACGTGATGCCCGTCGGCGCGGTGCCGGATGCCCCGCACGCGCACTGGCGGCCGACCGGACTGTGTTCGCGGTAGCGCTGTATCATCCGCTGCCATG
>JBDSLU010000099.1:0-6016 GCA_039916225.1 Vicinamibacteraceae bacterium | reverse complement strand
CGACGCCCTTCACCATCGCCGGGCAGAACCAGGACAGCTCCCGGCGGCTCGGCGCGACGTTCGCCGGGGCCGATCACCTGCGCACCTACGGCATCCCGCTGCGGCGCGGCCGGATGTTCGACGCGGTGGAGATCGAGCGCGGTGATCGCGTCGCGGTGATCAACGAAGCGGCCGCGGCGTTGTGGCCGGCCGGGCAGGATCCGATTGGCGGCCGGCTCCGGCTCGGCCTGCTCGCCCAGCCGCAGCCCGGCGCGCTGATCGACGTCAGTCGCGGCGCCGACGTCACCATCGTCGGCGTCATCGCCAACACCCGGAACGCCGGACTGCGGTCCGAGCCGGCCCCGGTGGTGGTGCTGCCGTACTCGATCATCGGCGCGCCGCAGCTGTTGCTGGCGGTCCGATCGGCGGCCGGCGATCCGACGCAGCTGGTGAACCCGGTCCGCGCCGAAGTGCGGGCCATCGACGCGGAACAGCCGCTCGGCCGGCCGATCACGCTCAGTGAAGTGCTCGGCCAGGACGTGGTGCAGCCCCGGTTCACGATGGCGATGTTCAGCACGTTCGCCGGGCTCGGCCTGGTGCTGGCCGCAGTCGGCATCTACAGCGTGCTGTCGTTCCACGTCAGCCGCCACACCCACGAGCTCGGCGTCCGCATGGCGCTCGGCGCGCCGCGCCGACGGGTGCTCGGGCTGATGCTCGGGATGGGGGCGCGGCTGGTGCTCGCCGGCCTCGCGGTCGGAATCGTCGCCAGTCTCGGGGCGACGCGCCTGCTGCGCAACCAGCTGTTCGGCGTGCAGGCGACCGACCCGCTCGCCTACGTCGCGGTGATCGTCGCCCTCGGCGCGATCACGTTCCTGGCCTGCTACCTGCCAGCGCGCCGCGCCGCCGGCGTCGATCCGATGGTGGCGCTGCGCCAGGACTGACCGTCACCGGCAGCAGCGCCCTGGCCCACCGAGTGCTGTGGCGACGTCGGATTGGACGTGCTCGACGCCCCACCGACGCGGTTCTCGCAGCGTAGGGTAGCTTCAAGACGACCGCGAGGAGGCCAGGTGATACCCATGCGACCACGAGCCGGGCGTGTGCTCGGCCACGTTCCCATCCTGCTCATCGTTGCGCTCAGCGCTGTCCGTGCCGGGGCGCAGCCAATCACGACGGCTGGTGCTCCGGCCCAGCTCGACGTGCGAGCCGCTGGCGAGCGAAGTCTTCGCATCACCCTCAAGCCGGTCAGTTTCAAGGACGACTTTCCCGTCAATCCGGCGATCGTCGATGGCCGGCGCGTGCCGCCGGCGCTGTCCCTGCGCAAGCTCACGAAGCCGGTGCGGCGGGTCATCGGGGCGCTCGCGGTCGAGGTCCGGCCGAACCCGTTGACGCTGCGGATCACCAACCGCGCCGGCGCGCTCGTGCAGCAGATCGTGTTCGAGCAGGACGGGAGCCTGTCGTTCCGGCTCGACGAGCAGCCTGTGCTCGGCCTGGGCGAAGGTGGGCCGTTGCCGGACAAAGCCACGCCCTGGCGCGAGCAGCCGGTGCAATTCGATCGCCGCGGCCGACTCGACACGATGCAGCCGCGCTGGCAGGCCGACATGTACGGGTCGCGCAATCCGGTCGCCATGTTGTTGGGCACGAGCGGCTGGGGACTGTTCGTGGCGGCGCCCTGGGGGCAGGTCGATCTCCGCGCCGCCGACCGTGGCGTCTTCATTCCCTGGCGGCCGAGCGACGCCGAGCGCGTGCCGCAGAACGAGCGCAATCAGCAGCAGGCACTGGCCAAGGGTCTGCCGCCGCCGGATGTCGTCATTCCAGGCCTCTACGATGTCTTTGTCCTCGATGCCGCCGATCCAACCACGGCGATGAAGGACTTCGCGGCGATCACCGGGCCGGCGGCCATGCCGCCGCTGTGGGCGCTGGGCTACATGCAGTCGCATCGGACGCTCGAGACCGACGTGCAGATGCTCGGCATCGCCGAGACGTTCCGGCAGAAGCACATCCCGCTCGATGCCTTGATCTACCTCGGCACCGGCTTCACGCCGCGGGGCTGGAACACGAAGCAGCCGTCCTTCCAGTTCAATCCCGAGGTCTTCACGCGCGCTCCGGCCGCTGTCATCGCCGATCTCCACGCGCAGCACGTCAAGGTCGCGGTCCACATGGTGCCGTGGGATCGCGACCGGCTGCCCACTTTGCACGGGACGATTCCGCCGCAGCCGGGCGAGACGGTCGACGACGCGCATCTCGCGAGCTACTGGCAGCAGCACGTCCCGCTGGTACGGGCGGGAATCGACGCCTTCTGGCCGGACGAGGGCGACTGGTTCAACCTGCACGAGCGCATCAGGCGCCACCAGCTGTATTACCAGGGGCATCTGCACTCGACGCCCAATGTCCGGCCGTGGAGCCTGCAGCGCAATGGCTATCCGGGCATCGCGCAGTGGGGCGGGTGGGTCTGGTCGGGCGACACGGAGAGCTCGTGGAAGACGCTGCAGGCGCAGATCGCCGTCGGCATCAACTACTCGCTGAGCATCGGTCCCTATTGGGGATCGGACATCGGCGGCTTCTACGCCAACAACGAGCTGACGGGTGAGCTCTACGCCCGCTGGTTCCAGTTCGCCGCGTTCTGCGGATCGTTCCGCTCGCACGGACGCACCTGGTGGACGCGGCTGCCCTGGGGGTGGGGGCTGGACGACATGGGACCGCGCGAGCACAACAACACCAACGCGCCCATTGCGGCCGACGACCGGCGCAACATCCTGCTGTCGGAGATGAACAATCCGGCCATCGAGCCTGTCGCCCGCAAGTACGCCGAGCTGCGCTACCAGCTGCTGCCGTACACCTACACCCTGGCGTGGCAGGCGCGCGACCAGGGGCTGCCCCTGATGCGCGCGTTGTGGCTGCACTACCCGGACGACCCGATCGTCCGCGGGCTCGGAACAGAGTTCTTGTGGGGCCGCGACCTGCTCGTCGCGCCGATCTTCACGAAGGGCGCCACGTCGCGTGAGGTCTACCTGCCGGGAGGGGACTGGTACGACTGGTGGACGAACGCCAAGGCGACCGGCGGAACCATGGTGACCCGCGCGGTGGACCTCGGCACGATGCCGCTCTACGTCCGGGCCGGGGCCATCGTGCCGTTCGATCCGGTGCGCCAATACACCTCGCAACCGGTGACCGAGCCGACGACGCTGCGGGTCTACGCCGGCGCCGACGGCGAGTTCACGTTGTATGCGGACGACGGGATCAGCCAGGACTACCTCGCCGCACGCGGCACCTGGATCCGCATGATGTGGAATGACCGGGCCCGGCGCCTCGTTCTCGAGCCCGGTGCGCCCAAGGGGGCGACGAATCTGCACAGCACGCGAACGTTCCGCGTGCTCTTGCTGCCTTCCGGGACGACCAGGGACATCCGCTACGACGGGAAGCGCGTCGAGGTCCGCTTCTAGGCATTGCGGTCGACCGGCGACGTCCTCCACTTGACACGCCAGTGGAGCGCGCGTAGGCTTCACTGCGATGGCCAGTGAACGCGTCGAGCTGCTCCAGGGGACCCTCGATCTGATCGTGCTGCGGGCCCTGTCGACGATGGGGCCGCAGCATGCCTACGGGCTTGCCGCCCGGTTGGAACAGGTCGCCGACGATCCGTTCCCGCTGAATCAGGGGACCATGTACGCCGCCCTCACCCGGCTCGAACAGAAAGGGTGGATCAAGGGCGCGTGGCAGCGGACCGAGAGCAACCGCGAGGCCAAGTACTACGCCATCACCAAGCCTGGGTTGCGCGCGCTCGACGAGCAGGTCGAGCGCTGGCGCAAGCTGTCCGGCCTCGTCAACAAGCTGATCGTCGGCGCCACCTCATAGGTCACCGTCATGTCGGAACCGCGACGTGTCTTCATGCGGCTGCTGTCGTTCCTGCGCGCCGGCCGCGCCGAGCGCGAGCTGGCCCGCGAGCTGGACGCCCACCTGCGCCAGATCGAGGACGACTTCGTCCGTCAGGGCGTCTCGCCCGAGGAGGCCCGCCTCGCCGCGCGTCGCGCCTTCGGCGGCATCGAGCAGGCCAAGGACCTCCAGCGGGACGCGCGCTCGATCCGCTGGCTCGACGAGCTCCGCCAGAACGTCAAATACGCGGTCCGCACCCTGCGCCGCGCGCCCGGCTTCACCGTCGCGGCGGTCCTGACGCTCGCCCTGGGCATCGGCGCGAACACCACGATGTTCGGCATCATCAACGCCACGCTGCTGCAGCGGCTGCCGTTTCCGGAGCCGGACCGCCTCGTGATGCTGTGGCAGGCGTCGAGCCAGGATCGCTCCAACTTCAGCATCGTCTCGATGCCGAACTACCGCGACTGGCTGGAGCGATCCCGATCCTTCTCGAACATCGGGCTGCAGGACTCGGCCGGGCGCGGCTACAGCGTGACGGGCCAGGGCGACGGCGAGCGCGTGCCCGGGCTTCGCGTCACGGCGAGCTTCTTCCAGGTGCTGGGCATCCCGCCGATGCTCGGCCGGACGTTCTTGAAAGAGGAGGAGGCCGCGGGCCGGGACAGAGTCGTCGTTCTCAGCCACGGTTTGTGGACGCGACGCTACGCTGCCGACGCGGCCATCGTCGGCAAGACGATCCTGGTCGACGGCAAGGCCTTCCTCGTCGTCGGCGTGATGCCCGCCTCCTTCGTCCACGAATACGGCGGGCGGCGTGAGCTCTGGGTGCCGGTCGGCTGGACGGAAGGCGATGGCGACCGCACCTCGAACTCGTTCGTCGCCATCGCGCGCCTGAAGCCGGGCGTCACGCTCGAGCAGGCGGGCAGCGAGATGGACACCATCGGCCGGGCCCTCGCGGCGGAATACCCGGTCCAGAACCCGAAGCAGACGGTGAACGTCGAGGCGATGAGCGATTTCGGCCAGACGCGGAAGCGATCGCAGCTGGCGCCGATGCTGGCGGTGGTGGGGTTCGTGCTGCTGATCGCCTGCGCCAACGTCGCCAACCTGATGCTGGCGCGGGCCGCCTCACGCTCGCGCGAGCTGGCCGTTCGCGCTGCGCTCGGCGCCGGTCGAGGGCGCATCGTCCGTCAGCTGCTGACCGAGAGCGTCGTCCTCGCCTGCGCCGGCGGCATCGGCGGGCTGCTGCTCGCCTACTGGGGGGCGCGGGCCATCCTGCCGGTGTTGCCGACGAGCATCGCCGCCTCCGATTTCCGCCCCGTCGATACCGTGGCCATCGACTTCAGGGTCCTCGCCTTCACCTCGGCGATCGCGATCGGCAGCGGCATCCTGTTCGGCCTGGCGCCGGCGTTCGCGGCGTTCCGGAGCAATCTGGCCAACCCGCTGCGCCAGAACACGCGCGGCGCGACCGGCGACGGCAAGAGCCGCCTGCGCTACGGGCTGGTGGCCCTCGAGGTGGCGCTGACGCTGATCGTGCTGGCCGGCGCCGGCGTCATGCTGGTCAGCGTGTCCCGACTGCTCGGTGTCGATCCCGGGCTCGATCCCCGCAACGTGCTGGTGATGGGGATCTCGCCGCCGCAGAAGGAGCTCTATTACGGGCCGCCGGACAACGCGCAGTTCTGCGACGGGCTGACCCGCGAGGTGGGGGCCATCCCGGGCGTCGTGTCGGTGGGCGCCGTCGGTCACCTGCCGCTGACGGGCGCGCGGGCGGGCCGCGCCGTCAGCATCGAAGGCCGGCCAGATCCGGGATCCGAGAACATGCCCAGCGGCGCCTACAGCGTCGCCTGCCCGGGCACGTTCGCGACGCTCGGCATCCCGCTCGTCGAGGGCCGCGAGTTCACGCCGCGGGATGCGCTGAACGCCCCGGCGGTGGTGCTGGTCAACCGACGCTTCGCGCGCGAGCACTGGCCCAACGAGCCGGCGGTCGGCAAGCGCTTCAAGATCGGCTTCCTGAACAGCGATAACCCATGGATGACGGTGGTGGGCGTCGTCGAGAACTTCCATCACAGCGGTCTCGACGTCGACCAGCAGCCCTCGATCTACCGCCCGTATCATCAGGCGGCGTGGCCGGTGATGAGCATCCTCGTCAAGACGGCCGCGACGCCCGAGCCGCTGACCA
>JBDSLU010000098.1:0-3849 GCA_039916225.1 Vicinamibacteraceae bacterium | reverse complement strand
CAGCTGGAAGGCAGCACGTTCCAGACCAGCCGGAAGATTCCCGAGGAGGTCTTCGAGACGGGCAACGCCCGGCTCATCGCCGACCTCCTCGACGGCGAGCTGGCCAACGTCCACATGGGCACGGTGGCGCTCGGCATCCGCCACGTGTTGTGCGTACCGCTCGACGTGGTCCGTTACGTCGACGACGCGACGGCCGTCGGCCCGATCGCGGCCCGGCGTATCGGCGTGCTGTATCTCGATTCGCGCGAGCGCGGCGCACTGCTGGCGGCGTCGACGCGCGGCGCCCTCGAGACGCTGGCGGCCGAGGCCTCGCTGGCGATCGAGAACGCCCGCCTCTACCGATCCGCGATCGAGAGGGCCAAGCTCGAACAGGACATCCGCATCGCCGCCGAGATCCAGCAGGCGCTGCTCCCCAAGCCGCGCCACGGCGGCGCCTTCTTCGAGACGGCGGCGACGACCATTCCGTGCCGCTCCATCGGCGGCGACTTCTACGACGTGATGGACCTGACCGGCGACGTGCTCGGCTTCGCGCTGGGCGACGTGGCGGGGAAGGGGCCGCCCGCGGCGCTGCTCAGCGCGCTCCTGCAGGGCATCATCGCCGCGCAGGCGGAGTCGTCCGATGGTCCGTCGGCGACGCTGGCGCGGGTCAACAAGGCAATGATCCGCCGTGCCGTGGCGGCGCGCTACGCCACGATGTTCTACGCCGAGCTGCACGCCGATGGCCGGCTGGTCTACGGCAACGCCGGACACAACCCGCCGATCGTCATCGGCCCCGGTGGCGTGCGCCGGCTCGACATCGGCGGACCGCCGGTCGGCCTCTTCGACGGTATCCCCTACGACTCGGGCGAGGTCCAGCTCCTGCCGGGCGATCGCGTCATCGTGTTCAGCGACGGCGTGTCGGAGGCCTGCAACATCGCCGAAGAAGAGTTCAGCGACGCGCGCATCATCGCCGTCGCCTCCGAGCTCAAGGATCCGTCGCCGGAGGCCCTCGTCGACGCGCTGATCGCCGAGGTCCGCTCGTTCACCGGCGCGGCGCCGCAGGGTGACGACATCACCGCGCTGGTCGTCGCCTACCATCAACCGGCGAGCGCATGACCGGGTGGCGCGCCGTCCGCGGGCCGGCGGTCGTCGCGCTGGTCGCGGCGGTCTTCGTCTGGAACCTGGTCTTCGACCTGTGGCTCGGCCAGGCCGAGCGGCAGTACCTGTGGAAGAAGGCGGCGCACGCCCTCGGTGAGGCGCGCGACGTCACGCTGGACGGGTCGATGGCGGTCGCGATCCGCGAAGGCGCGTGGGTGGCGACGTGGTGGACCGCGCTGGTCGTCGGCGCCATCGCCCTGGCGGCCTGGCTCGGCTACCGCGCCGGCCGCGCGCGCGGTGCGCGCCCGGCCGACTCCCAACTTCCAACCTCCAACTCCCAATAGCCCAGGCCTGGGAATTGGTCGTTGGTAGTTGGGCGTTGGAAGTTGGCGCCGAGCCCCTCTAACCGCGGTTCGAGATCGGCGTGTAGTCGCGCTGCCGCGCGCCGACGTAGACCTGGCGCGGCCGGGCAATCTTCTGATCGGGGTCGCGGGCCATCTCGTCCCACTGCGCCACCCAGCCGGCGGCGCGCGGGATGGCGAACAGCACCGTGAACATCTCCGGCGCGAAGCCCATCGCCTGATAGATCAGCCCCGAGTAGAAATCGACGTTGGGGTAGAGCTTGCGGGCGACGAAGTATTCGTCCTCGAGCGCGATCCGTTCGAGCTCGAGGGCGATCTCGAGCAGCGGGTTGCGTCCCATCACTTCGAAGACCTCGTAGGCGGTCTTCTTCACAATACGGGCGCGCGGATCGTACGACTTGTAGACGCGGTGCCCGAAGCCCATCAGCCGGCCTTCGCCGTTCTTGACCTTCTTGATGAAGGCCGGGACGTTGGCGACAGAGCCGATCTGCTCGAGCATCTTGACGACGGCTTCGTTGGCGCCGCCGTGCAGCGGGCCGTAGAGCGCCGCGGCCGCGCCGGCCATCGACGAGTAGGGATCGGCCTGCGAGCTGCCGATCGCCCGCATGGCGTTGGTGCCGCAGTTCTGCTCGTGATCGGCGTGCAGGATGAAGAGCACCTCGAGGGCGCGCTCGAGCACCGGGTTCACCCGGTACTTCGCCTCGGTCATCTTGAACAGCATGTTCAGGAAGTTGCCGGCGAAGGAGAGCTCGTTGTCGGGGTAGACGTAGAAGCGGCCGGTCGAATGCCGGTAGGCGTAGGCGGCGACGGTCGGCGTCTTGGCGATCAGCCGCTCGCACTGCAGCAGGCGCTGCTCGGCGTCGCCGACCTTCTTGGCGTCGGGGTAGAACGTCGACAGCGCGCCGACGGTCGAAAGGAACACGCCCATCGGATGCGCGTCGTAGCGGAAGCCTCGCATCAGGTGCTTGATGTTCTCGTGGAGCATCGTGTGCGTGATGATGCTCTGCTCCCACGACGTGGCCTGGGCGGTGGTCGGCAACTCGCCGAACAGCAGCAGGTAGGCGACCTCGAGATAGGTGCTCTTCTCGGCCAGCTGCTCGATCGGGTAGCCGCGGTACTCCAGGATCCCCTGGTCGCCGTCGATGTAGGTGATCGCGCTCCGACACGACGCCGTGTTGGTGAACGCCGGGTCGTACGTCATCAGGCCGAAGTCGTCATCGGCCACCTTGATCTGCCGCAGGTCCATCGCCCGGATGGTGCCGTCCTTGACGGGCACGTCGTAGCGCTTGCCGGTGCGGTTGTCGACGATCGAGAGCGTATCTGGCATGGGGGATGGTGACGCGCGGCGGTCCGGACTAGCGGGCGGGCCTCTTCGACGAGCCCGATCGGTCAGCAGGCTCGGGCGCTTCGTCGGCGCCAGGCTCGGCGTCCTCGATGGTGACGTCGTCAGTCATCGGTTCGCCAGCGACGGCATAGTCACCGTCGACCCAGTGCGCGAGGTCCAGCAGCTTGCAGCGTTTGCTGCAGAAAGGCCGGTACGGCGCCTCGACTGGATGTCGACGACAGTATACACAGACTGGCAGCGGCGCCGTCGGATGGGGCACGACGAAAATGTTACCTCAGTGCGTGGTTGGCGGCGCGCTCTCCGGCGCGCCGGAGACACGTGTCAGATCGGCTGGGGCGGCGCCGGCGGATGGTGCCGGACGTCACGCGCCGAGACCATGAAGATGACGTCCTCGGCGACGTTGGTGGCGTGGTCGCCGATGCGCTCCAGGTGCCGCGAGATCAGAATGAGGTCGAGCGCCGGCTCGATCTTCGTCTGGTCCTGCAGCATGTAGGTGAGCAGCTCACGGAAGACCTGGGTCTTCAGTTCGTCGAGCAGGTCGTCCTGGTTCAGCACGCCCTGGGCCAGCTCGACGTCGCGGCGGACGAACGCGTCGAGCGACTCGCGCAGCATCTTCTGGGCGATCTCGGCCATCCGGGGAATGTCGATGAGCTTCTTGACCGGCGGGTGCTGCAGGTAACGGCGCACCGCCTCGGCGATATTCACCGCGAGGTCGCCGACCCGCTCCAGGTCGGTATTGATCTTGACCGCCGACACGATGGCGCGGAGGTCGGCGGCCATCGGCTGATGCAGCGCCAGCAGCTTGAAGCAGCGGTCGTCGACCTCGATGTGAAGCTGGTTGAGCGGTTCGTCACCCGATTGGACGCGCTCGACCAGCGACAGGTCGCGCTCGACGACTGCCTCCATGATGGCGCGGACGCGCTCTTCGGCGAGGCCGCCCATGACGAGCAGGCGCTCCTTGAGGGTCGCCAGTTGCTCCTGGAAGTGCGGCACGGTGCGGTCGGAATCTCGCATGATTGTCTCGTTCGTTGGCGACGCGCGCCCTCAGCGCACGTCGCGGGCCGG
>JBDSLU010000097.1:0-19682 GCA_039916225.1 Vicinamibacteraceae bacterium | reverse complement strand
GGCGCTGACGACGTCGCCGCCGGGCAGTGACTTCCACGCCAGCACCTTGTTCGGGATCTCGTTGATGATCTCGGCGTCCCACTCGACGCGGAGGCCGCCCGGCCCCGTGGCCACCCAATGGGACCGGCCGCCGCCGAGATCGTCGACGCTGATCAGGTTGTCCATGAACGTCGGCAGGTTTTCGAGTCGGGACCAGAAGCGATAGACCTCGTCGACCGGACACTCGAGGCGGATCGACTCACGCAGGTTGATGCCGCCATCACCCGACAGCGCCTCCCGCGTGTCGGCGTTCGACCCGATCAGCGATTCGAGACCGGCCGGCCAGCGTCCGGTGACGCCGCGATAGGCCAGCGGCGCACCGCCGACGGCCATCAGCAGGCCGGGGATGGATCGGCGGCTCAGGCCGTAGCCGATGATCGCAGCACCGGCGGCGAGCGCGCCCCAGCGTTCGAGGCTATCGACGGAGGGATCGAAGGACGACTCGACATCGGATGAATAGGCTGTCGTGTGCATACTCACTCTCGTTCTTGCGTTGCCTACTGGTGTGAAAGACCCGGCCTGCGGCGTCAGAGCTCGAGCGTGCCCTGCTCGCCGCCCTGCCCGGGCCGGCCGGTGATGATGGCTTTAGTGAAGGCGCCGAGCATCTGGAGCATGCCGCCGGGACTGTTCCAGTACTCCGCTCGCTCGACGTCGAACCCGATCAACGTGAGATGCGGATCGTCGAGGCCGTCGGGGAACCACGTCCGCAGGATCGGCGAGTAGAGCTCGCGCATCCTGGCGCGGTCGTCGACGACCCACGCCCAGCCGAGGACGTGCAGATAGGCATGATCGCTATCGCTCTGCAGGATCAGAGACGCCCGCGGCTGCCGCGCAATTTCTGCGATCTTGGGGCTGCGTTCGTCGGAGAAGAACCACAACGTTCCTTCGAACGTCGCGGGGTCGCCGACCAGTCCCATCGGGCGCGCGTGCGGATCGGCGCCGTCGAGCGTGTGCGTGACGAGCATCGCGCTGCGGAAGGCCGGCAGCAGCTCGCGGAACCTCGCAATCGCGTCGTCGCCGGTCAACGGCCGAGCCGACGCGGGGGACATGGTCGTGGATGCCATGTCCCCCGGCATTGCAAGCGAGGTGCCGCGGACGTCAGATCGACGCGAGGTAGTGCACGAGGTCGGCCTTCTGTGAGGCGCTCAGGTTCAACCCGAACTGGTGGTCGTAATGCTCGACGACCGCCTCGAGCGTGGCCGCGCTCCCGTCGTGGAAGTACGGGGCGTGCTGGAAGAGCGCGCGCAGCGGTGTGGTCCGATACCGCTGCGTCGCCGTGCGCGACGCGTACTCGGCCTCGGTGCCGACCTCGGCCGGATCGTGGAGCACTGGCCATTGCCGCGGCGGACCGGACAGGACGTCGGTGAACGCCGGCCCTTGATGACAGCGGGCACAGCCGCCCGCACCGCTGAACACGGCGCGGCCTCGGGCAGCGGCGGCGCCATCGACGCTGCCGGCCGGGGGCCGGGGCGTCTGCAACGTCAGCTGATAGATCAGCAGCGGCAGCAGCTTCGGCGTGACGAGGTCCGGGCGCTGGCTGATGTGGATGCCGAGGCGCTGATCGCGGAACGAGCCGTGCCCGCCCATCTGCCCGACGCCGACGTAGCTGTTCCAGTAGGAGATGGGGCCGTCGGCGCTGACCGTCTCGAAGCCAACGCGCTGCAGGCCGTAGATCGGCGGGATGACGATCGGCAACGACGGCGTGTTGAGCGGCACCAGGGCGGTGCCGTCGAAGTAGTGGTGCCGGGGATCGTACATGCCCGGTCCCCACGCCGCGAACTCGGCCTTGGTCGACGCGTCGAGCGCCGGCGAGAGCGCGAGAATCGCGCCGACGTCGAGCGTGGTGCTGGCCCAGCCGTCGAGGCGGTGCCCGATGCCGGGCGCGAGGGCGTCGTCCACTGTCGAGTGACACAGGGCGCAGGTGATTCCGATGCTGGTCAGCGCGCCGGCGTCGTCGACGCGGCCTTTGACGCCGACCACCGCGTTGGCGCGGAGCAGCGACCGCGTGACCGCGGGATCGGTCAGGTCGACCTGCCCGCTCTTCAGCGCCGCCACGGTGGCGGCTGGCAGCGCATCGAGATCGACCTTGAGGCCGACGGCCAGCGCCTTCTGCGGCGACAGTGTGGCGATCGGCTCGTGCATCCGCAGCACGCCGGTCCACAGCTGTTCGTCGCCGAAGGTGTCGTAGCGGAAGATGGCCCGACCGACGCGCGCGAAGATTGGGTG
This sequence comes from Vicinamibacteraceae bacterium, assembly GCA_039916225.1. Classification (GTDB taxonomy): domain Bacteria; phylum Acidobacteriota; class Vicinamibacteria; order Vicinamibacterales; family Vicinamibacteraceae; genus JBDSLU01. Next base: position 17,417 of record JBDSLU010000097.1, on the reverse strand, counting down.
CTGACCGGACGGCACGATCGCATCGGGCGATTCGCCAGGCGCGGCGTGCAGGGCCGGCGACGGCAGGGCGGCCGAACCGGCCAGCCCCAGCAGTGCCAGTGGCGCTGCGATGAGCAACGGCAGGAGACGCATGGCTCGCTCCTTTCTGGAGGCGGTTCCCGGAACCGCGAGGCGTCGCCGGCTCGTTGGTGAGCCGCGCGCCTCCGTCGAATAGAGCGAGCCACTGGTGGCGCCGTTACATAGGGATCACCCCGAGCCGAAGCTAGGCCGGCAGCTTCTCGTCCAGGTTCGTGGCGAGCTTCTTCACGTCGGTCTCTTCGAGGAGATCGGTGAGGTCGGTGCCGACGTCGTCGAGCTTCACGTTCTCTTTCTCGCAGAGGGCGCGGAGCATGTGCAGCATCGCCGTCAGTTCGCGCTCGGCCAGCAGGTCGACTTGCAGATCGAGATGGGCGCGGCGATCGGCGAGCCGGGCGGCGCGGTTCTGCGACATCAAGACGAAGATGGCCAGGAAGATCGCCTCGAGCGACACCACGAGGGTCAGGAAGCTGAACGGATAGGGATCGAATGGCGCCAGGCCGGGGAGCATCCCCACGTTCATCAGGATCCACACCGTGAAGCCGGTGGCGTGAGCGATGACGAAGCCGGCGCTGCCGGCCACCCAGGTGATCGCGTCGCTCAGCTTGTCGGCCGAGCTGCGCTCCGCCATGGCGTTCTCCTCGAGCTGGGCGATCGCCCGCACGTTGCGGTCCATGTGCGTCGGGACGGACTCGGAAGCTCGGCTGCTGGGCTTTCTCCTGACGTGGTCGGCCATGTAATCCTTTCTGGCCTTCAGGTTGCAAGTTCCGTGGCACCTCAGCTTGTCTGAGCCAAGGGAGCCCGCCATGCCGACCGCCGCTCGCAGCCTCGAACCGCAGACGAACCGCCAAGATCCCGACGCCAGCCTCGGCGCCAAAGAGTCGCAAGTCGTGCCAACGGCGCCACTTGAGGGACGTCCTTCGCCCGAGCAGATCGCCCGCGAGGCCTACCTCATCTATGTCGCCAACGGCAGCCAGGACGGTCGCCATGAGGACGACTGGTACGAGGCTGAGCAGCGTCTTCTCGGACAGTCTTCAGGGCCGCGGCAGAGCGGTTCCACTCCTCAGCAGGCCGCTGCTCAACTGGACGACGTCGATACCAGGGACCGAACCCCCGGCTAACCGCGCCCGTCCCGTTCGTTGCCGTCCACCTGATCCGTCTTCCGCTGGAACGGGGTATGCACTCCTGTCTCTTCCGTTGAAACCCATCCGCGCCACCTACCGTCTCCAGCTCGAGCCCGATTTCGACTTCGACAAGGCCGCCGCCGTGGTTCCGTACCTGGCGGCGCTCGGGGTCTCGCACGTCTACTGCTCCCCGGTGTTCGAGTCGGTGCCGGGTAGCCGCCACGGCTACGACGTCGTCGATCCGACTCGGGTCCGGGGCGAGCTGGGCGGCGCCGAAGGCCGGGCCCGCTTCGTCGCCACGGCGCGCGAATACGGTCTCGGCCTGATCGCCGACATCGTGCCCAACCACGTCGCGCTCGAGGGCAACGCGTGGTGGATCGACGTGCTGACGCACGGCACGGCCAGCGCCAGTTTCCCGGTGTTCGACGTCGACCTGAGCGCCGATCCGTACGCCGGTCCTGGGCCGGCCAAGCTCCTCATCCCGATCCTCGGCGAGCCGTACGGCCGTGAGCTCACCGCCGGACGACTGCGGCTGGTCGTCGAGCGTGGCAAGCCCGTCGTGGCCTACGCCGCAAACCGGTTCCCGCTGTCGATCACGTCGCGAGCCACGCTCGACGATGAACCCGAGGCGCAAGGCGCCCAGGACGAGGCCGAACGTCTCGACGCCATCGTGGCGGCGCTGAACGCCGACGCCACGCGGCTGCACGCCCTGCTCGAGGTGCAGCACTATCGCCTGACGTGGTGGCGGCTGGCCCGGGACGAGAGCCCGTATCGCCGCTTCTTCGACGTCAACGGCCTCATCGGTGTCCGCGTCGAGGACGACACGGTGTTCGACGCGATGCACCGGCTGGTCGCCGAATGGGTCGCCGACGGCAGCGTCGATGGCCTGCGCGTCGATCACATCGACGGGCTCGCCGATCCCGGGGCCTACCTGCGCCGGCTGCGCACGCTCGCCCCGACGCAGTGGATCGGGATCGAGAAGATCCTCGGCGAGCAGGAAACGCTGCCGCCGTGGCCGGTCGACGGCATGACTGGCTACGAAAGCGGTGCGCTGCTCGCGCGCCTGTTGACCGCCGCCGAGGGCGAGGGCCCGTTGACGGCGCTCTACCATCGGTTCGCCGGAGCGCTCGACGACTTCGACGAAGTCGAGGAAGACGCGCGCCACGAGATCCTGGAGCACTGGCTGGCCGGCGACGCCAAGCGTGTCGCGCTGGCCCTCCACCGCATGTGCCAGGACGACCTCGACCTGCGCGACTACTCGCTGCGCGACGCGTCGATCCTGGTCCGCGAGCTGGTCGCCGGCTTGCGCGTCTACCGCACCTACGTCTCGACCGAGGGCGCGACCGATGCCGACGTGGCTCGTCTCGCCGCGCTCTGTGAGCGGGCGCGGACGCGGCGGCCCGACCTGCCCGAGCCGCTCATCGATCTGGTCGCGCGCCTCTTCGCGACCGGCGGCGAGGGCCCGAATGGCCTCGAGTTCGTCCGCCGCTTCCAGCAGCTGTCGACGGCGACGGCGGCCAAGGCGGTCGAGGACACCGCCGCCTACCGCGACGTCCGCTACATCGCGCTCAACGAAGTGGGCTGCGATCCGCGGCACTTCAGCGTGTCGCCGGCCGAGTTCCACGACACCGTGGCGCGCTGGCGGCGCGAGCGGCCGTCGACGATGCACGGCACCAGCACGCACGACTCGAAGCGCGGCGAGGACGTCCGCGCCCGGCTGACCGTGCTCTCCGAGATCCCCGACTTGTGGGCGGAGACGATCGAGCGGTGGGGCCGGCGCTCCGACGCCTGGCGTGTCGACGGCCAGCCCGATCGCAACATGGAGTACTACATCTACCAGACGCTGGTCGGCGCCTGGCCGCTCAGCCGCGAGCGGGCCCACGTCCACGTCGAGAAAGCGGCCCGCGAAGCCAAGGTGTTCACCGACTGGCTCAACCCGTCGGCCGAGTACGAGCGCGCGCTGCACCACTTCGTCGACGATCTGTTCCACGACACCGGCTTCGTCGCCGAGGTCGCCGCCTTCGTCGACGCGCTCCATCCCGCCGACTGGATCAAGGGGCTGTCGCAGCAGCTGCTCAAGCTGACGATGCCGGGCGTGCCCGATCTCTACCAGGGCTCCGAGCTGTGGCACCGCGCCCTCGTCGATCCGGACAATCGCCGCCTGGTCGACTACGCCTGCCGGCAGACGCGCCTCGAGGCCTGCGATCGGATGGATGCGCCGGCGGTGCTGGCGCTGATGGACGAAGGCCTGCCCAAACTGTGGACGACCAGCCGCGCGCTGCGGCTGAAAGCGCGGCACGCCGCCCTCTCGGATCCCGAGTCGGGGTATGCGCCGCTCGAGATCCGCGGCCCGGCCGCCGCCCGCGCGGTCGGCTTCCTGCGCGGCGGTGACGTCGCGGTGGTGGTGCCGATCCGCGCCTGGCAACCACACTGGACCGACACGCAGGTGCGCCTGCCCGAAGGCCGCTGGCACCACGTGCTGGCGGACACGACGATTGATGGCGGAGCGGTCGACCTCGAGGCACTCTTCGGCGCCTTCCCTGTCGCCCTCCTCGAGCGGAGATCCGGATGACCACGATCGATGGCCCGCTCGGGGCCACGTTGACCAAGCAGGGCGTGCATTTCCGCGTGTTCTCGAGCCTCGCGGACCGGATCGAGCTGTGCCTGTTCGACGAGGCCGGCGAAGAATCGCGATACGACCTCGTGCTCGAGCCCGGTTTCATCTGGCATCTCTTCCTGCCCCGTATCGGCGCCGGCCAGGCCTACGGCTACCGCGTCCACGGTCCCTACGATCCGGCCCAGGGCCGGCGCTGCAACCCGGCCAAGCTGCTGACCGATCCCTACGCCAAGGCCCTGTCGCGGGACATCCAGTGGGGCCACGCGATGTTCTCGTATCCGCTCGGCGGCGACGAGCTCGAGATGGAGTCGACCGACAGCGCGCCGAACGCGCCGCGCTCCTACGTCGTCGACACGTCGTTCGACTGGGGCCGCGATCGGCGGCCGGGCCATTGGCCCGAGCAGACCGTGATCTACGAAGTGCACGTCAAGGGCTTCACCAAGCAGCACCCGGCGGTGCCCGAGCATCTGCGCGGCACCTACGCCGGGCTGGCCTCGCCGGCGGTGCTCGACTCGATCCGCAAGCTGGGGGTCACGACCGTCGAGCTGATGCCGGTGCACCAGTTCATGCACGAGCCCGGCCTGCTCGACGAAGGGCTGCGCAACTACTGGGGCTACCACACCTACGGCTTCTTCGCCCCGCATGCCGAGTACAGCGCGGCCGACGATCGCGGCGGCCAGGTGCGCGAGTTCAAGGAGATGGTCAAGGCGTTCCACGCCGCCGGCATCGAGGTGATCCTCGACGTCGTCTACAACCACACCTCCGAGGGCAATCACCTCGGGCCGCACCTCAACTTCAAGGGCTTCGACAATCCGGCCTACTACCACCTGGTCGCCGAGGAACCCCGCTACTACATGGACTACACGGGGACCGGCAACAGCGTGAACCTGCGCCACCCGTACGTGCTGCAGCTGGTCATGGACTCGCTGCGCTACTGGGTCGAGGAGATGCACGTCGACGGCTTCCGCTTCGACCTCGCGGCGACGCTGGCGCGCGGCGCGCACACCCTGGATACGTGGTCCGGGTTCTTCACCACCATCCACCAGGATCCGGTGCTGCAGGGCGTCAAGCTGATTGCCGAGCCGTGGGACACCGGCACCAACGGCTATCAGGTCGGCAACTTCCCCTATCACTGGTCGGAGTGGAACGATCGCTACCGCGAGAGCGTGCGGGCCTTCTGGCGCAACGAGCCGGGCCGCCTGCCCGAAGTGGCGGCCCGCCTCACCGGCAGCATCGACCTGTTCAAGGGCAGCGGGCGGCGGCCGAGTGCCAGCATCAACTACATCGCCAGCCACGACGGCCACACCCTGCACGACCTGGCCGGCGGCGATCTGCGCCAGAAGCGCAACCTGCTGGCCACGGTGCTGCTGTCGATGGGCACGCCGATGCTGCTCGCCGGCGACGAGTGGGGCCGCTCGCAGCAGGGCAACGACAACGCCTACAACCAGGACAACGGAGTCTCGTGGCTCGACTGGACGAAGGTCGAACCGGAGCTGCAGGCGCTGGTCCGTCACCTGATCAGGGTGCGGCCCAACCTGCCGTGGATCCAGAAGGACCAGTGGGCCGGGTTCGGCCTCGACATCCGCTGGCTGCGGCCCGATGGCCAGGAGCTGACCGGCGAGGACTGGGACCGGCCGCGCGGGCACGTCGCGATGTACGGCTGGCGCGGCGATGCCAAGGCGCTGCTGATTCTCAACGCCACGCCGGACCAGCACGAGTACCAGCTGCCGCCCCTCGAGAAGGGCTACTGGCGGCGTGCCGCCGACACCGCCCGCGACGAGCCGACGCGGATGGCCAAGGTGGGCGGCACCTACAAGGTCGCCTCGGCTTCGGTCGTCGTCCTGATGTACGCGCCGGAGCGGGTGCACTGATGGCCACGCGCACCTATCCTGTCGGCGCCGAGATGGTGTCGCGGAGCGAGGCGCACGTCCGCGTGTGGGCGCCCGATCATCCGACGGTCACGCTGGTCATCGATGGCCGGACCGTCGCGCTCGACAGCGAAGCCGGCGGGTATCACGGCTGCCAGGTGGTGGCCAAGCCGGGCTCGCGCTACGGGTTTCGCTTCGACGGGGACGAGAAGGTCTACCCCGACCCGGCGTCGCGATCGCAGCCGGACGGCCCGCACGGTCTCTCCGCCATCGTCGATCTGTCGGCCTACGAGTGGCAGGACGCCGCGTGGCCGGGCGTCTCGCTGCCCGGCCAGGTGCTCTACGAGTTCCACGTCGGCACCTTCACCGCGGCCGGCACGTGGCGCGCCGCGGCCGAGCAGCTGCCGCGGCTGCGCGACGCCGGCATCACCGTCATGCAGATGATGCCGGTGGCCGAGTTCGCCGGTGACTTCGGCTGGGGCTACGACGGCGTCCAGTGGTTCGCGCCCTACCACTGCTACGGGACGCCGGCCGATCTGCAGTACTTCGTCGACACCGCGCACACGCTCGGCCTGGCCGTGACCCTCGACGTGGTCTACAACCACCTCGGCCCGTCCGGCAACTACCTGCCGAAGTTCTCGCGCTGGTACGGCAGCCATCGCTACGCCAACGAATGGGGCGACGCGCTCAACTTCGATGACGCGCACTGCGAAGGCATGCGCGAGCTGGTGCTGTCGAACATCGCGTACTGGGTGCGGGAGTTCCACGTCGACGGCTTCCGCATCGACGCCGCCCAGCAGATCTACGACGTCTCGGCCGAACACCTCCTGGCGGCGTTGACCCGCGTCGCGCGCGAGACGGCAACGCCGCGATCGGTGATCGTCGTCGCCGAGCACGAGCCGCAGCATGCCCGGCTGATGCGGCCGCCCGCCGCCGACGGCTACGGCATGGACGGCGTCTTCAACGAGGACTTCCACCACTCGACGCGAGTGGCGTTGACCGGCGCCCACGAGGCCTACACCTCGGACTACCGCGGCACCTCGCGCGAATGGCTGTCCGCGGCGCAGCACGGCTTCCTGTTCCAGGGGCAGTTCTATCCGTGGCAGTCGAAGACGCGTGGCGCGCCGGCCCTCGACTGTCCGCCGTACCAGTTCATCGCCTTCATCGAGAACCACGACCAGGTGGCCAACGCCGCCGTCGGCAAGCGGCTGGTGGACATCGCCAGCCCGCCGGCGTGGCGCGCGATGTCGGCGCTGCTCCTGCTGGGCCCATGGACCCCGCTGCTCTTCCAGGGGCAGGAATGGGGCGCGCACACGCCGTTCAGCTATTTCTCCGACCATGAGCCCGAGCTGCAGGCTCTGGTGTTCCAGGGGCGCCAGTCGTTCCTCAGCCAGTTCACCCGGCTCCGCGAGGCCTACGAAGGCGCGTCGGTCGAGGCCATCGGCCGGCCGGCGTTCGAGGCCTGCCGGCTCGACCACGGCTTCGATCGGCTGAGCGATCCTGTCTGGCGGATGTATCGGGACTTGACTACCTTGCGCCGCGACGACGCCTCGCTGGGGCAACACAGCGCGCGCCTGGCTGGCTCGACGCTGGACGATCAGACGCTTGTGCTGCGCTTCATCGGCCGCGTGCCGCACGAGGATCGGCTGTTGATCGTGAACCTCGGCGCGGATCTCGACCTCGCCTGCGCGCCCGATCCGCTCATCGCGCCGCCCGAGCTGTTCGAGTGGAGCGTTCTCTGGTCGTCTGAGGATCGCGCCTACGGTGGCGTGGGAATTGCGGGCAACTACCAACCCATGAGGCTCGTTGCCACCGGCCGAGCCACCACGGTGTTCAGACCGACTTTGGTACCCTCATGACCACTCGCTCGCTGCTACAGCTCACTCCCCAGCCGAGACCCTCGGCGCCCACCGCGGCGCCGCTCGAATGGATCGTCGCCAACGGCCTCGGCGGCTACGCGTCCGGCAGCGTCGACGGACCGCCGATGCGCCGCTTCCACGGCTTGCTGATCGCGGCCCTGCCGGCGCCGCTCGGCCGCGCCCTGCTCCTGCACGCCCTGCACGAGGTCGTCGAGCTCGAGGGCACGGCGCCGCAGGCGCTGCAGCGCGGCCGCGACGGCGATCCGCCGGCCGTCGGGCACACCGATTTCTGCTTGAAGGCCGGCCTGCCGCAGTGGACCTTCCGCCTCGCCGATGGCGTCCACCTCGAGCGGATCGTGCTGGTGGCCCACGGCCAGAACACCGTGCACGTCCGCTATCGCCTGACGGGGTCGGCGGGGCCGGCCCACCTGCGCCTGCGGCCGTGGCTCGATTTCCGACCGCACGAAGGCGCGGTCGATCCCGAGCAGCATCATGCGTTCAGCACCACCCGGGTCGCGTCGGCGCGCTGCGAATTCAGCCGCGCCGAGTCACCGTTGCTGCTTCGCATGCAGGTGAGCGGCGAGCACGGCTCGTTCGAGGCCGACCCCGAGACGTGGACGCAGATCCCGCTGTCGATCGAGCAGGAGCGCGGCTACGACCACGTCGGCTCGGCGCACGGGCCGGGCGTGTTCACGCTGATGCTCAACCCGGGTGAAGACGCCTGGCTCACTGCCACGACCGAGCCGTGGGCACAGCTCGACGGCGTGTCCCCCGATCAGGCATGGGAGCACGAGCTGACGCGGCGGCAGCGGATCGTCGCCTCGAGTGACGAGAGCCTGCAGCAGCCGGACACCTTCCTGCTGCCGCTGGCGGCGGACCAGTTCATCATCCGCCCGGCCACCCGTGTCGTCGACGACGCCCAGGCGTACGCCGTTGGCGCCGAACCGCGCACGGTGATCGCCGGCTACCCGTGGTTCACCGACTGGGGCCGCGACACGATGATCAGCCTGGAAGGGCTGACCCTCGTCACCGGCCGGCATTCCGAGGCGCATGACATCCTGCGGACCTTCGCGCTGCACGTCCGGCACGGCCTGATCCCCAACTTGTTTCCCGAAGGCCAGCGGGAGGGTCTCTACCACACGGCCGACGCGACCCTCTGGTTCTTCCACGCGCTGCACCGCTACGACACGATCACCGGCGAGCACGCGCTCGTCGAGGAGCTGTTGCCGGTCCTGCGCGACATCGTGCACTGCCATCGCGTCGGCACGGTGTTCAACATCCGCGTCGACGCCGACGGGTTGCTCGCCCAGGGGGCGCCCGGCGTCCAGCTCACGTGGATGGACGCGCTGGTCGACGGCTGGGTCGTGACGCCGCGGCGCGGCAAGCCGGTGGAAATCAACGCCCTGTGGCACAACGCTCTGGTGCTGCTGGCGTCGTGGCTCGGTCGGGCCGGCCACACCGTCGAGCGCGACGAGATGCGAGCCGAAGCCGCCCGCTGCCGGGTGGCCTTCAACGCGCGCTTCTGGAACCCGGTCAAGAAGCGGCTCAACGACATCGTCGACGGCGAGAACGGCGACGACGACGCCTGCCGCCCGAACCAGATCCTGGCCATCGCCGTACCGCACTCGCCGCTCGATCGCCAGTACTGGGCCCCGGTGCTGGACACCGTCGCCCGCGAGCTGGTGACGCCGGCCGGCCTGCGCACGCTGTCGCCGGACCACACCGACTACAAGCGCGTCTACTTCGGCGACCTGCGATCGCGCGACGCCGCCTACCACCAGGGCACCGTCTGGCCGTGGCTGATGGGCCCGTTCGTCGACGCGTGGCTGGCGGTGCACCCGGAGGACGCAGCCGGCGCGCGCCGCTGGGTCGAGCCGCTGCTCGATCACCTGGTCAACGGCGGCTGCGTCGGCTCGGTCAGCGAGATCTTCGACGCCGAAGCGCCCTTCACGCCGCGCGGCTGCTGCGCCCAGGCCTGGAGCGTCGCCGAACTGTCGCGTCTCGTCGCCAAGCTGGCCGCGTGCGAGCTGCCGGTCCGGCGGACAACGGCCGTCGAGTCGGCCTGATGGGGCGACTCGTTCCGGCCAGCCCCCCGCGCCAGGGCCAGGCCAAGGCGAGCTGACGGCTCAGATGCGATCGTAGCGGTCGGAGCCGAGTTCCTTGACCAGCTTGTTGTAGACGCCGAGCAGCAGGAAAGCCGGTGCCCACTGGCCGACGAAGAGGCTGGCGTGGCGCTTGCCGGCCAGCTGCAGCGCGGCCGAGACGCCCATCGAACCGACTGCGGCCCACAGGAACGTGTCCGACGGCAGTTTCGCCGTCTGCTCCTCGATGGCGCGCGCCAGGCGACCTTCGGCGTACCAGGCCGGCCCTCGGTCGACGCTCGCCTCGGACGCATACGACGAATAGGACGGATCGGGAATGGACGACGGCGGGTCGCTCGCCGGGAAGCTGTCCTCGATGGTGTCGTCGAGGGCCTCGCGGGAGGTCATGGGCGTGGGCGGGAAGATGCGAGGAGTATTGGCCATGCCGCCCCTGTTACAGGATCGGTGCCAGGCCGGGCGGCCGGATCCTCGGTCTCCCGCTCCCCTGAATGGGCAGGGCGCCCCTCACTCGGCAACGCGGCCGGCGACGCTGGCCACCGTAGCGACCAGCTCCGAGGCGTCGACCGGCTTCGACACGTGGACGACGAAGCCGGCGCGCAGGGCCCGCGTTCGATCCTCGGCCCGGGCGAACGCGGTCAGCGCGATCGCCGGCGCCCGGCCGCCGCGATCGGGACCGAGCCTGCGGATGCGCCGCAGCAGCTCGTAGCCATCGACGTCGGGCATGCCGATGTCGCTGACGATCACGTCGGGCCGCTCCGCCTCGACGAGCGTGATCGCGTCGTCCGCCGACGCCGCCGACAGGACGACGGCCGCGGCGTCCTCCAGCACGCGGGCGATCACGTCACGGGCATCGGTCCGATCGTCGACGATCAGCACCTTGAGACCGGCGAGCTCGTTGGCATGGATAGCCGGCGGGCGCAGCTCGTAGACGCGGGCGGCGGTGCGGTCGCGCGCGTCCCCGGGTCGGGGCAGCAGCGCCAGCGGGAATTGCACCCTGACCTTGGTCCCCTGGCCCTCGCCCGGACTCTCGACACCGACCGTACCACCGTGCAGTTCGACGAGGCTCTTGACCAACGACAGGCCCAGGCCGAGCCCGCCGTACTTGCGCGTCGTCGAGGCGTCGCCCTGGCGGAACCGCTCGAACAGATGCGGCAGCAGCTCGCGCTGGATGCCGATGCCGGTGTCGGTCACGGCCAGCTCGACAAGCGCGTCGACGTTGGCGAGCACGACCTGCACCGTGCCGCCGTGCGGGGTGAACTTGATCGCGTTCGACAGCAGGTTCCAGACGACCTGCTGCAGGCGGCCCGAATCGCCGGCGATCGGTCCAGCGGCCGGATCGAGGACGCGATCGAGACGGATGCCCTTGGCGAGCGCGGCCGGGGCGACCGTCTCGATGGCCGCTTCGACGAACGACAGCGGGTCGAGCGGCTGCACGTCGAGCCGCAGCTTGCCCGAGGTGATGCGGCTCATGTCGAGGAGATCGTCGATGAGCTGCGTCTGCATCCGGGCGTTTCGCTCGATGGTCTCCAGGCCGGCCCGCATCTCGTCGGCGTTGCGGGCGGTGCCGCGCAGCACCTGGGCCCAGCCGAGGATCGCGTTGGGCGGCGTCCGCAGTTCGTGCGAGAGCATGGCGAGGAAGTCGTCCTTGGCATCGCTCAAGCGCTCGGCTTCGGCGCGAGCGGCGCGCTCGCTGTCGAGCAACGACGTGCGCTCGGCGGCGGCGTGCTGCGCCTGTTCGTAGAGCCGGGCGTTGTCGACGGCGACGCCGGCCTGGCCAGCCACGCCGAGCACGAGACGCTCGGCACGCTCGGTGAACACGCCGGGGTCGGGATGCCCGAAGAAGAGTCCGCCCAGGACCTCGCCCGATCGCGATCGCACCGGGACGGCCAGGTAGCTGCGCACGGACAGGTGCCCGGGCGGCATGCCGTGATGCGGACCCATCGAACCGTAGCGGGCGTCGGCGAGCACGTCGTCGATGCGGATCGGCGGATCGCCACGGAAGGTCGCTCCGAACAGCGCCGTGGCGCGCAGCTGGCCGAAGCGCTCGAACGCCTCGCGTGGCGCCCCCGACAATGCGTAGAGCTGGTAGACCTCGCCGTCCTCATCGGTGGCGTTGTAGAAGAACGCGCCGAAGCGCGCCCCGCTCACGGCGGTGCCGGCGTCGGTGACGGCCTGCAGCACGCGCTCGAGCTCCAACTGGCCGGCGAGCAGCGTGCCGGTGGCGTTGAGGACCTCCAGCATCCGCGTCTCTTCCCGCAGGGCCTCCTCGGCCGCCTTGAGACGGGTCACGTCGCGGCAGGCGCCGGTCATGTAGCTCGGCATGCGGTCGGCGTCGGCGACGACTGTCGCCTTCATCGCCAGCCAGTGCACCGCGCCGCCGGGGTGGACGACCCGGAACTCCATGTCGAATGGCGATCCGTCGACACGACACTGCTGCATCCGCGACTGGACCACGGGACGATCGTCCGGGTGCAGGGTGTGGACGAGCTCGCCAAAACGGTGGGTCCCCTGGGCCGCCGGCACGCCGAACAGCGGGCCGATCGTCTCGTCCCATTCCGCGGTGCCGCTGGCGAACAGCCAGCGGAACGTCCCGGTCGAGGCGGCGGCGAGGGCGGCGGTGAGCCGCTCCTGGCTCTCCCGCAACGCCTCGCGCGTCTCCAGCAGTTCGGCTTCGGCCCGCTCGCGCGCCTGCAGGATGCTCTGCGCGTTCTGGAGCACCACCGATCGCAGCAGGGCCTCTTCGTCGTCGGGTCTCGGCATCCGCTGGATCTACGCCACCCGCAGGACCGCCGATGCGAGGCGCGTGCCCTCGACGCGCGCCCGAATCTTGGCGAACGCCGTCTCGCGCGAGGTCGAGCGATCGTCGCTGAACGGCGAGAACCCGCAGTCGTCGGTCGTGCCGAGCTGGGCCACGGGAATGTGCGCGGCGGCCTCCAGCACGCGGTCGCGGACCTCCTCGGCACTCTCGATTCGCGGATCGATCGGCGCGACGACGCCGACGAAGACGCGCTGGTGAGGCTGCAAGTAGCGCCGCAGGATGTCGAGGACGCGCGGACGATCCGGCTCGCCGGCCAGCGCCACGTAGAAGGCGCCGGCCCGCAGTTGCAGCAGGCTCGGCAGCAGATCGGCGTAGTCGACGTCGGCACTGTGCGTCGAATCGCGATCGCCGCCCGGGCAGGTGTGGACCCCGACGCGGGCCCGCTCGGCTGGCGTCAACCGGGCCAAGGCCAGGTTGTTGAGGTCGATGAAACGGTGCAGGAGACCGCCGCCCGGATCGAGCTTCACCGCCAGGCGCGCCTCGGTGAAGTCGATTTGAACGGTAGTGGCGCCGGCGACGAAGCAGCGGCGGATCTCGGTGACGTGCTCGGCCAGCAGGTCCTCGATGAACTCGTCGCGGGAGTAGCCGCGGATGCCTTCCGCCGGGTACATCAGGCTCAGGGCCGACGGCGAGATGATCGCCTGCTTGATCGCGGCCGTGGTGTGACGGCGAGCGGCCCGGACGTACTCGTCGGCATAGCGGTGGTAGCGGAAGGGCCCGGCGGTCAGGCGCGGCATCCGTCGGGTGTGGCCCGCGGCGAACGGAATCCGGAAGCCGTCGGGCGCGGTGTTCGGCAGCCCGTGCACCGGGTAGGTCCAGAAGTTGTGGTACTTGCGTTGCTCGCCGTCGGTCACGACAGGCGATGCGGTGGCCTGGAACTGGACGATCGTGTCGGCGATCGCCGCGTCGTAGATGGGGTCGAGACGCGGGTCCTCGCTCCCCCACTCCGCGATGGCATCGAGCAGGGCGGGTGGGCGCGGCATGCTACCTATGGGTTCGGTCGGCAACATAGGTTGGTCCGCCGGGCAGTGTAGTCGAGGAACCCGGCAAACGGTCGAGTTAGGGAAAACCCCGGGTCGCCACACTGTGAGCAGCCCGGTGCTCACCGGGCGGCGGCGTAGACCCGCGGCCGGCGCAGATCGGATGGGCTGCGGGTCGCCGCCTCTGGCGTTCGGGTTGCATAGGAGGTCGGCGCGGGCTGCGCCCGAGCAGAGTGACCTCGTCGACCACTAATCGGACCCATGGCGACTACACCATTCCTAGCCCCCGCCGATGCCCCGCCGGTTTCGACCGGTATCAAAGGACTCGATCACCTTCTCCTGGGCGGCCTGACACCCAACCGGATGTACGTCGTCGAAGGGCGCCCGGGCACTGGCAAGACGACGATGGCGGTGCAGTTCCTCCTCGAGGGGAACGCGCGCGGCGAACGGTGCCTGTACGTCGCCCTGTCCGAGACGATCAGCGAGCTCCGCGCGGTCGCGGTCTCGCATGGCTGGTCGCTCGAGGGCCTCGAGCTGTTCGAGCTCCCGGCGGCGCAATCGGCGGCGGCCCAGGACCAGTACACGCTCTATCATCCGGCCGAGGTCGAGCTGGGCGAGACGATCCAGGCGCTCCTCGACGTCGTCGATCGGGTCAAGCCGTCGCGCATCGTCCTCGATTCGCTCAGCGAGCTGAAGCTCCTGGCCCGCGATACGTTGCGCTATCGCCGCCAGGTCCTGGCGCTCAAGTCGTACTTCTCCAGGCTCGACGTCACGGTGCTGCTGCTCGACGACATGGTGGGCGGCGACGATTCGCAGCTCCAGAGCCTGTCACACGGCGTGATCCTGCTCGAACAGCTGCCGATCGAGTACGGCCGGGCTCGACGGCGCATCCGGATCGTCAAGTTCCGCGGCGTGCCGGCCACCGAAGGCTTCCACGACTTCCGCATCCGCCACGGCGGCGTGGAAGTGTTTCCGCAGATCACACCGCCGCCCTCCGGAACGATCTCGCACGAGCCCGTCGAGAGCGGCATCCCCGGGCTCGACACGTTGCTCGGCGGCGGTCTGGCCTGGGGCACGACCACGCTGGTCATCGGCCCGTCCGGATCGGGCAAGTCGACGCTGGCGACGCAGTACGTCGCCAACGACACCGGCCCGGGTACGGTCTACCTGTTCGAGGAGCGGATGCGGACCTACGTGGAGCGCTGCGACGCGCTGGGGATGCGCGTCTCCGAGCAGATCCGCAGCGGACGCTTGATCGTGCACCAGATCGAGCCGGGCGAGCTGTCGCCCGGCGAGTTCAGCCACCGGGTGTGCCAGGACGTCGAGCGCCGCGGCACCCGGATGGTGCTGATCGACAGCATCAACGGCTACATGCACGCGATTCCGCAGAGCGATGCGCCGCTGGCGCGGATGCACGAGCTGCTGTCGTTCCTGAACGAGCGCGGTGTCGCGACGCTGCTGGTGCTGGCGCAGCACGGCATCATCGGCACCGCCATGACCACCCCGCTCGACGTCAGTTACCTGGCGGATGCGGTGCTGGTGCTGCGGTTCTTCGAGGCCCAGGGCCATGTCCGCCGCGCCATCTCGGTCGTCAAGATGCGCACGCGCATCCACGAGTCGACCATTCGCGAACTGAAGCTGGGGCCTGGACGCATCCACGTCGGGCACGCGCTGACCGAGTTCCACGGCGTGCTCAGCGGCGTCCCGCGCTATGTCGGCGCGGACCAGGGCCTGCTGCATGGCCAGTGACGACGCCCTCGACAGCCGCGTCCTCATCCTGGCGCCGATCGGGCGCGACGGCCTCCTGACGTCGCAGCTGCTCGGCAAGGCGGACGTCCCCTGCCACGTCTGCGGCTCGGCGCAGGAGCTGTGCGCGGAGATCCGCCGCGGCGCCGGCGCGGTAGTGTTGACCGAGGAGGCGCTCGCCGATCCACGCATCGACGAGCTGTCCGACACACTCCACAACCAGCCGGCCTGGTCCGACATCTCGCTGCTGCTCTTCGCCGGCGACGATCGGAGCCAGGCGACGCTGCGGACGCTGCGAACGCTCGAGGTCCTGCGCAACGTCACGCTGCTCGATCGCCCGATCCGCGTCACCGCGGTGACCAGCACGGTGTGCGCCGCGCTCCGCGGCCGCCAGCGCCAATACCAGCTGCGCGACGTGCTGCTGGCGCTCGAGGCCTCGCGCGGCGACGCCGAGCGGTCGCGCGACGAGTCGCAGCAGGCCAATCGTCTGAAGGACGAGTTCCTGGCGACGCTCTCGCACGAGCTGCGGACGCCGCTCAACGCCATCCTCGGCTGGGTGTCGCTGATGCGCGACAACCGGGTCGAGGCGGCGCGCATCCCGCGCGTGCTGGAGATCGTGGCGCGCAATGCCCAGTCGCAGGCGCAGCTGATCTCCGACGTGCTCGACGTCTCGCGCGTGATCACCGGCCGGCTGCGGTTGCGGCTGCAGCCGGTGGTGGTGTCCCGCCTGGTCCGCGACGCCATGGATACGGTGCGCCCGGCCGCCGATGCCAAGGGCATCACCCTCGACCTCACCGTCGACGGCGAGGCGCCGCGGATGAACGGCGACGCCGAGCGGCTGCGCCAGGTGTTCTGGAACCTGCTGTCGAACGCCGTCAAGTTCACGCCGGCGGGCGGCCGTGTCGACGCCACGATCGATCGCGTCGACTCGCAGGTCCGCGTCACCATCGCCGACAGCGGCATGGGCATCGCCGGCGAATTCCTGCCCCACGCGTTCGAGCGCTTCCGCCAGGCCGATCAGAGCTTCACCCGCTCGCACGGCGGCCTCGGCCTCGGCCTGGCGATCGTCAAGCACCTGGTCGAGACACACGGCGGCGAAGTGTCGGTGTCGAGCGACGGCGCCGGCCTCGGCGCGACCTTCCGCGTCCAGCTGCCGGTCGGCGGCGCCCAGGCGCTGGGCGTGGCAGAGCCCGAAGCCGACGTGGTCCCACCGGCGGACCGGGAGGCCGAGGCCGCGCCCGAGTTCGACGGATGCCGTGTCCTGGTCGTCGACGACGATCCCATCACCTGCGAGCTGCTGGCGACGCTGTTGAGCGATCGCGGCGCGCGGGTCGCGACCGCCGATTCAGCGGCGGTGGCGCTCGAGTGGCTGGACACCAACCTGCCGGCGATCGTCATCGCCGACGTCGGCATGCCCGGCCAGGACGGCCTGTCGCTGATGCGGGCGATCCGCCGGCGGTCACCGCAGCAGGGCGGCGACGTCCCGAGTGTCGCGCTGTCGGCCTTCGCGCGGGAGGAGGACAAACGCGCCGCGCTCGCCGCCGGCTTCGACGACTACCTGACCAAGCCGGCGCTCCCCGCCGACATCCTCGGCGCACTGACCCGGCTGCTGGCCGCGCCGAGGCCGCGCGCGACCAGGAGCCACGGCACTCGCGGCTAGTGCCCCGAGTCAGCGTCGGCGCGCTTGTCGGTCGCCGCCCCCGGCAGGCGCTGACCGCGGCGCGCCAGGTCCTTCCACAGGTCGCCGACCGCGTCGAGCCGCTCGGGCATCGTGCGGAGGGTGAACGACCGCGGCCCGACTGTTCTCCCTTCGATCTCGTCCCAGGTACATGGCGCCGAGACCGGTGCGCCCGGCCTGGCCCGCACCGTGTAGGCCGCCGCCATCGTGGCGCCGGGTCGGTTGCGGCCGATGTCGACCAGGATGCGGCCGCCGCGGTCGGCCTTGCTGAACTCCTGCGTCACGAGATTCGGCAACCGTACGATCAGCTCGGCGGCGATGTCGCCGGCGAAGCGGTTCACGACGCGCGCGGCGGTCCGCTTCAGCGGCACGACGATATGAAAGCCCTTCGAGCCAGACGTCTTGACCACACTGCGCACCTTCCGCTCGGCCAGCAGGTCGCGGAGGCCCAGGGCCGCGGCGCGCAGCGCCTCGGCGTCGTCGTGGGCTGGGTCGAGATCGAAGACGCAGACGTCCGGATCAAACGGGTGCGGCATCCGCGACGGCCAGA
>JBDSLU010000096.1:0-15017 GCA_039916225.1 Vicinamibacteraceae bacterium | reverse complement strand
CGCGACCCCGAGTTCCCCGAGGACGCGAAGGAGCTCGGCAAGATCATGAAGCGGCAGCCGTGGCGGATCTTCGGGCGCCCCAGCGACTGAGCTGCACGAAGCTTGCACAGTCGATCCCGAGAACTCCCGTCCACGCCGCGGCGGCGTGCCTTGACGCCGGCGAACCAGCGGCACAGCGGATACATCGCGAGCAGGCTGACCAGCCAGCACACGTAGACCGCCCACAGCGGGCCGCCGAAATCGGGCGGCGGCTGCATCGTGGCGTAGTCGAGCACGTTCAGGAAGAACGGGCTGAGGCTCTTGCCGAGGAGCGCCGTCACGACCATGCCGGACACGTGCGCCGTGACCCACTGCAGCAGGTAGAAGAAGAACGGCACCCGGCCGAACGTCACCACCGCGCCCCAGAGCCCGCCGGCGATGGCGCGCCCGTCGAGCGCGGCCAGGGTCGTGAGCGCGGGCAACAGCGTGACCAGCACGTAGGCCAGCGACGGCGGGTACTTCTCGACGTTCATGACGTCCATCGCCGACTGGATGAGGGTCGGCTGCGGCGCCCAGTGGCGCGGATCGCCGTAGACGTTGAAGCCCCGCAGGACGACGAACGCGGCCAGCATCGCCGCCGCGGCGCCCAGCAGGAACCGCCGACGGCGGGCCGGCTCCCAGCGATAGATCTCGGCCATGACGTAGCCAGCCGCCATCAGGCCGAACCACGGCAGCACCGGATAGCGATCGAAGACCACCGGGCCGTCCGCCCCACCGAGCGGGAAGAAGCCGCCCTGGTGCACGAGCATCCACAGGATGCCGCCGGGCGTCGGTAGCGGCGCCGGGGTGCCCGGGAACCAAAACGGCACGCGGATGCCGTCGAGCAGGTTGTGGCCGAGCAGGATCACCGCGGCGATCGTGCCGATGGCCGCGAGCGGCAGCCGCACCAGCGCGCTCAGCGCCACCATCGCCACGCCGGTCGCCCAGATCACCTGCAGGAAGGCCGCGAACGACGTCACGTCGACGTTCCACCAGATGATCAGGCGGAACAGCGTCAGTTCCAGCAGGACCAGCCAGGCGCCGCGGGTGAAGAGGAACCACGCCACGTCGCCGCTGCCGGCGCCACGGATCCGCCGCAGCCCGACGCCGAGACCGGCCAGCAGGACGAACGTCGGCGCGCACAGGTGAGTCACCCAGCGGGTGATGTAGAGGAGGACGGTGGTCGAGGCCGGGTCGAGCGGGTTGTTGAACTGCCCGCCTCGATGGACGAAGTCGCGGGTGTGATCCAGCACCATCAGGACCATCACGACCCCGCGGACGAGATCGATGGCATCGAGCCGGAGGCGCGTGCTCACGGGGGCAGTCACGATGGGCTGCATTATAGTTTCCGCCATGACCCGAGGTTCGACGCTCGCTCTCGTCAGCGTAATGTCGCTGGCGGCTGCCGGATCCGTGCTGGTCGCCGGCCAGGGCCGCACGCCGCCGGTGCCGACCACGGCATCCGCACCCCAACCTGCCGCGCAGCCCACGGGTCCGGTGCCGAACGCCCCCAAGGCCCCGATCCCCGACGGGTTCACCGAGATCTTCAACGGCACGGACACGACCGGCTGGCACGTCAGCCGGACCAACCACCACGGCACGATGCCGTCGTTCCGGGTCCTCGACGGCATCCTGATGGGCACCCAGGATCCGCCCGGCAAGGGTGGCATCCTGCTGACCGACAAGAAGTACAAGAACGTCGAGGTCTTCCTCGAGATCAAACCGGACTGGGGCTGCGACGGCGGCCTGTTCCTGCGCTCGTCGGAGGCCGGCGAGGCGTATCAGGTCACCCTCGACTACCTGCCCGACGGAGGCATGGGCGGCATCTACGGCGAGCGCCTGACCGGCGTCGGCGCCCCGCCGCCACCGCCGAACATGACGCCCGAGCAGCGTGCCGCGCGCGCCGAGGAGTTCCGCACCCGCAACGAAGGCTGGCAGAAGGCCTGGAAGCGCGAGGAGTGGAACACGGTGCGGGCCCGCATCGAGGGCGACGTGCCGCACATCCAGGTGTGGATCAACGGCGAGCAGGTGACCGACTTCACCGACACCGCCAACCACGCCAAGGACGGCGCCACCGACGGAATGCTGGCGATTCAGATGCACTACAGCAACGCCACGACGCCGCGCTGGGTGCCGGGCGGCTTCTGGCGCTGGCGGACGATCGCGGTCAAGGAACTGCCCTAGCAGCCCGTGGTGGCGACGGGCCGGCGGCGTGCCTGCCGGCGATCACTTCGCTGGCGCCGGTTCCGGGATCGAGAGCGGCGTCTCCTTGTCGCAGACGAACGTGACCAGGAACACCGCCGGCGTGTCCGTGCTCGGGTTGGTCGAGATGCGATGGACGTCGGTCGGCATCTCGACGAACGTGTCGCCGGCCTTGTACTCGGCGATCGGCTGTTCGCTGACCTTCATCCGCATCGTGCCGCTGATCACGTAGCCGATGACCGGGCACGGATGCCGGTGCGCGGTCGACGTGGCGCCGGGCGGATAGGTGACCTCGATGGTGTGCACCTTCAGGTTGGCGCCGTCCATCTTCGGCAGCGCGACCACGGGGCGGACAGGCTTGGCCTTGACGCTGGACTGGGCGGCCCCGGGCACGGGTCCGAGCAGGGCCAGGAGGGCCAGGGCGGCGGACACGACGACGCGAGGCGAGGCTGCTGACATGGCGCGATGCTACTCGTGTCGGGCCGGCTGCGCTACCATGCCTCCGTCGCCTGAGGTCGAACACGTTCATGTCGCACCAGTTGGTCGAGGGTCTCCAGCGTTTTCGCCGGGAATATTTCCCCAAGTTCCGTGAGCACTACCAGCGCCTCGTCTCCGAGGGCCAGAACCCGAACACGCTGTTCATCGGCTGCGCCGACTCGCGCGTCGTCCCCGACCTGCTGACCAGCACCTTGCCCGGCGACCTGTTCGTGGTCCGCAACGTCGGCAACTTCGTGCCGCCGTTCGAGACCACCGAAGGCTTCCATGGCGTCTCCGCCGGGATCGAGTTCGCGACGACCGTCCTCGAGGTCAAGGACATCGTCATCTGCGGCCACAGCCACTGCGGGGCAATCCGCGCGCTGTTCAAGCCGATGCGCGACGACGCGCCGAACATCTCGAAGTGGCTGGAACTGGCCCGGCCGGCGATGACCTCGACCGAGTTGACCGACGACGCGCTGCGCCAGACCGAGATGCGCTCGGTCGCCCTGCAGGTCGAGCGGCTGATGACGTTCCCGATGGTGCGCGAGCGGGTCGAGCGCGGCGAGCTCTGCCTGCACGGCTGGTACTACGTCATCGAGGAAGGCCGCGTCCTCGGCCTCGACATCGCCACCGGCGAGTTCAGCCCGCTGTCCTGAGACGGCCGCCGCGGTTGGCAGGAATACCGGCGATGCCGATCTTCCAGTTCTTGGCCGGACTATCGACCTCGTCGTCGTAAGCGTGGCCGGGCGACACGCGGTAGTCAGCGGTCTTGATTCTCATTGGCCATGCCCTCCTCCGCCAGCGCTTCAAAGCCGGCCACCACGTCGAACAACTCCTCGTCGATGCCGTTCTGGCGCCCGCGCTGGAACGCCGTGTTGAGCTTCCCAAGCAGCTCGTCGATGTTCTTGTCGGCGCGCTGCATCGCCGCCAGCCGGCTCGCATTCTCGCTCGCGAGTGACTCGGCACACGCCCGAAAGATCGAGACGAACAGATACTCGCGAACGAGCGCCCGCAGCATGGTCGTACCGCTGCCCATGACATCAGGCACGCGTCTGGTCGGCCAGGGCCGCGCAGCCAGGTCCTGCCGCCACTGCGCGTCCAGCGGCAGCAGTCGTTGACCGACCGGCGCATACACCGCGCCGGCCCCGGGCCGGTTGTAGAGAAGATGAAGCTCGGAGTCTTCGTCGAAGCCCTCGCGCGCTTCGGTCTCGACCAGGATCTGCCCGACCAGGGGTGTGATTGCCTGGACGGAACTCGGGATAGGAAAGACACCTGCCAGTGGCACGTGCGCGTCTGCCAGGCGTGCCTGCACCCGCTCCCCGACCGCCCAGATGTGCGTATCTCCGGGCAGCGCGGCGAGCGCCGCGATCGCATGGTCGGCCACTCGCTCGTTGAACTGTCCGACCAATCCTTGGTCGGAACCGAACACGACAGCACGACGCGCGCCGCCCTGCGGGAGTGCCTCTTCAGTCTGCATGGCATCGGCTGACGCGCACGCGCGGAGGCACGCACCCAATCCGAGCTCCACAGTGAAGGAGTACTCTGCCAAGGCCCGCACCGACGACTCGTACTGACCGATGCTCGAGGCCGCCAGCGTCTTCATCGTGCGGACGACGGACTGCAGATCGCTGGCGCTGTCGATCTTTCGCCGCAGGGTGACCGTGGTGTCGCTCACGGCGTCTCCGTGGGGACGGTCGTCGGATCGGATGTGGCGCTGGGTGTGGCCGGATCGGGTTGGAAGGGCGCCAAGGCATGACGGGCGATGGCGATGATCGCCGTCCGGTCCTCATCACCCAGCGTGTCCGCCGTGTCGAATCGCCCACGCACCTCGGCCGGAATGCTCGTCGCGGCCTCGCCAACCGCGTGCTCCGCGTCCGTCATACGGTCGATGGGCACGTTGTCGAAGAGATTCGCGGTTAGCGCGAGCAGCACAGCAATCTGCGCGGGCACGGATACCGGCGTGGACTGTGATTGTTTGAGGCAGGCGCGAATGCGTCGACCATGTTCGATGGTCTGGCGGGTGTCGTCGTCCAGGCGCGCACCGAACCGGGCAAAGGTCTCGAGTTCCTCGAACTGGGCGTAGGCCAGTTTCAGGTCGCCCGCCACGGCGCGGTAGGCCGCGCGCTGCGCCTGCCCGCCCACGCGCGACACGGACTTCCCGACGTCAACCGCGGGCAACACACCCAATTCGAACAGCGAAGGCGACAGGTAGATCTGGCCGTCGGTGATCGAAATCAGGTTGGTGGGAATGTAGGCCGAGATGTCCTGCGCCTCGGTCTCGATGATGGGCAGGGCGGTCAGCGATCCGCCGCCCCGTTCCTGGCTCAAGTGGGTCGCGCGCTCGAGCAGACGCGAGTGAATGTAGAAGATGTCGCCAGGAAACGCCTCGCGACCCGGCGGCCGACGGAGCAAGAGCGAGAGCTCCCGATAGGCCCGGGCGTGATGCGTCAGATCGTCGAAGACGATCAGCACGTCGCGGCCTGCTTCCATGAAATGCTCCGCGATGCTGGTGGCGGCATACGGTGCCACGTAGGCCAGCCCGGGCGCGTCGTTGCCCTCGGTCACGACGACCACGGTGTAGTCGAGCGCGCCCTTCTCTCGCAGTGTCGCCACGACCTTCGCCACGGCCGCCGCCCGCTGGCCGATGGCGCAGTACACACACAGGACGTTCTGGCCGCGCTGGTTGAGGATGGCGTCCACCGCGATGGCGCTCTTGCCCGTCTGTCGGTCGCCGAGGATCAACTCGCGCTGGCCGCGCCCGATCGGAATGAGCGCGTCGACGACCTTCAGGCCGGTCTGGAGCGGCACGGTGACCGGCGCGCGGTCCATGATCGCGGGGGCGGGGCGCTCGCTCGGCAGGCGCGCATCCGACGCCACCGGTCCGCGGCCATCGAGCGGCCGGCCAACAGCATCGATGACCCGTCCCAGCAGCCCATCGCCCACCGCCACGTCCATAACGCGGCCGGTGCGCGACACTTCATCGCCCGCGTGCAGGTCCCGGTAGTTGCCGAGCAGCACCACGCCAATCTCGTCTTCGTCCACGTTGAATGCGATACCGGAGACGCCGCCGGCAAACGTCACCAGCTCGTCGAACCCCACGTTGGGAAGGCCAGAGACCGTGGCAATGCCGGTGGATACCGCGGTGACCGTGCCCACCTCGCGCGCCGCCAGCGTCGGCACGAAGGACTCGCGCGTTCGGCGGATGCCGTCGAAGGCACGATCGAAGACATCCTGCAGTCCTTCAGCCACGGTATTCGCGACCCTTCGTGTCGGCGGGTGGCCCGGGCGTCCTCTCGTGGGAGGGCTCGGGCGCCGACGGCGTGCTCAGAAGTTCAGCCAAGCCTCGTTCGAGCGATGCCAGGTAGTCTGCGATGCTCCAGCCGACCTTGTGCCCGTTGGCGGTGAGCTCGATGCCGCTGACGAGCTCCGGCGCGGTCTCGAACCGCAGCCGAACGTCGGCCGAGAAGGCCTCGTTGAGCGCGTTCTGCACCCCGGCGCGCTGGGGTGCCGGCATGTCGAATGCGCTGCGCACGACCCCGGGAGCAGACGTTGTCTTCAGCGCCCGGCCAAGGTCCTCCTTCGCGCCGCCGTCCATCTCGCGCAGCCGGCGGGTGAAGACTTCGCCCATCCGCTCTTCCAGGCTTGTCGTGGCGAGATCAGTCAGGACCTTCCGTGCAATGGCGAAGACCTCCTGCTGGGTCCGAAGGATCACGGCCTTCTCGAGGTGCCGCGTGTCCGCGGTCAGTGCTTCCTGCCGCTTGGCGCTCAACGCATCGGCGGCGTGCCGCGCTTCATCGAGGAGCCGCTGACGTTCGGCGCCCACCTCCGCCACGACTGTGCTCACGCGTGTCGCCCGCTGCTGGTCGAACTCTTCGTTCTTGCGCTGGAACTCGTCGCGTTCCTTCTTCGCCTCCGCCTGCTTCGCGGCCGCGTCCGCGAGTTCGGCGGCGATCCGCTGTTCGCGTGCGTCGATCGCACGGAGAATGGGCCTGTAGAGGAAGCGCTTCAGCAACCACACCAGAACGACGAAGTTGAGCGTCTGCGCACCGACAGTGAACCAGTCGATTAGCACCGGCTTACTTTCCCGCAGCGTTGGCGATGATGTAGTTCCAGAAGGGATTGGCGAACACGAGAATCATCGAGACCACGAAGCAGTAGATGGCCGTGGACTCGATCATCGCCAGACCGACGAACAGCGTCCGGGTAATGGTGGCCGAGGCATCTGGTTGCTGGGCCAGTGCGGTCAGCGCGGTGGCCACCGCCCGTCCTTCGCTGAGCGCCGGGATCATGCATCCGATCGCGGTCGTGAGGCCTGCGCAGACGATCGAGACAACGGCGACGAGGGCGGTGCTGTCCATGGGAGGTCCTCTGGTGATGTCACGCGGTGGGCGCCGGTTCGCGCGCGGTGGTGCGACCGCGCGTGGCGGCGGCGATATACACCGCGGCCAGAATGCTGAAGATGTAGGCCTGGACCATGCCGGTCAGCAGGCCCAGCGCCGTCATGACGATGGGGAAGATGAAGGGCGTGATGGTGAGCAGAATGCCGATGATCATCGCGCCGCTCATCATGTTGCCGAACAGTCGGACCGCCAGCGCCAGCGTGCGCGACACTTCGCTGATGATGTTGAAGGGCAGCATGATGAACGTCGGCTTCACGTACGACCCCAGGTAGCCGGCCACGCCCTGGTCGAGGATGCCAAACAGCGGCACGGCCACGAAGACGCAGAGCGCGAGTGCAAACGTGGTCGAGAGCGAGGCGGTGGGCGGTTCGTAGCCGGGAATCACGGTGCACAGGCTGGCCGTGGCCACGAACAGGAAGAGTGTGCCGAGGAAGCCGAGATACTTCTCGGGATGGACCAGGCCGACGTCTTCGATCTGGCTTTCGATCACGGTAATGACCATCTCCAGCAGGTTCTGCCAGCGGGACCGGGTCAGCTCGGTGGACAACGCGCGGGTGATGAGATGTGAGCCGACCGCCAGGATCAGCATCAGCCCCCACGTGTAAACGATGGTGGCGTTGAGCGTGATGAAGCCGTACTTCCAGAAAATCACCTGGTCGGGACTAAGGTGCATGAACGGCCTCGTGTGGCGGACTGGGCTGGCCCAGGCCTGCCCGCCGCATGAGCCACGTCACGCCGAGGCGCGCGACGGCGAAGCCGAGCAGGCACGAGACGAGCCGCTGCCACTGACCGCCTGCGATGGTGTAGATCCCCGCCAGGATCATGCTGGTCCGCGCCAGCAGGCTGACGATGAACCACAGCGCCGGCCGCCGGGACGACACACCTCGGTGGACGGTCCACCACAGGCCGCCGAAGAAGATCGCTCCGAGCATGGTACCGCCCACCGCGGCCGCGCCGAGCGCCAGCACGTCATGCATCGTCGTCCCGCTGTTCCTCTCGGATGGCCCGATCTTCCTTTGCCATCCATTGCCAGGCATTCCAACAGCCGAGCGTCAGCCCCGCCACCAGCAGCGCCAGCGTCCAGGCGTGCGCGCCTCGATGGCGGCTGTCCAACCAGAGACCCAGGGCCGCGCCGAGCAGCGTCGGCACGACCACCGACCACCCGATGAGCCCCATCATGCCCACGCCGAACCAGACGCCCGGCGTACCGTGACGCCGCGCCCTGAGCTTGCGCGCCGCTGTGGCGCCGACCCGCCCGGCCAGCGTCCGTTCCGCAGAAGGCCTGTTCCGCGGGTTGTCACTCATGCTGGAACGCCGCCAGGCGCCGCACGAGTCCGGTTTCCAGTCTCGTCATGACCGAGCGCACGTTCCGCTCCCCGTCGTCCAGCGCCAGGAACTCCTGCTCCACCAGATCACGCAAGTGGGACAGATCCGTTCCCGCCACCGCACGCCGCACGGACACGAGCACGTCAGGGCCGGTCTTGACCAGCACGCCTTCATCGACCGCGACGTAGATCTCACCCTCGTCCCTGGTTTCGTAGACCAGGATGCCGGGCGTCAGCGCGGCCACGCAGTCGAGCCGGTGCGGCAGGATCCCGCACGAGCCCTGCCCCGTCTCGACGACGATCCGCGACACCTCGGCTCGCTCGGCGAATACCGCGAAGGGCAAGAGCACCTTCAGGGTCATTTCGTCGGCCTCTTTGCCTCGGAGATCTTCCCGATCATGTAGAGCGCGCGCTCCGGGTAATCCTTGAATTCATCGCGCAGGATGCGTTCACAGCCGTCGAGCGCGTCCTCGAGACTGACGAGCTGGCCTTTGAGGCCGGTGAACTGCTCCGTCGTGAAGAAGGGCTGCGTGAGGAACCGTTCGAGCCGGCGCGCGCGGGCCACCACCTTGCGGTCGTCGGGGGACAACTGCTCGAGGCCGAGCATGGCCACGATGTCCTTGAGCTCCGCGTACTGCGCGAGGGTCCGGCGGATCTCCTGCGCCAGACGGTAATGCCGTTCTCCCGCGATGCCCGGCGTGGCCATCTTCGAACTGGACTGCAGCGGGTCGATCGCCGGATACAGACCTTCACTCGCCCGCTTCCGCGAGAGCACGATGGAGGCCGACAGATGCGAGAACGTATGCACGGCGGCCGGATCGGTGAAGTCGTCGGCCGGCACGTACACTGCCTGGATCGCGGTGATGGCTCCGGTATCAGTGTTGGCGATGCGCTCTTCCAGTCGCGACAACTCGGTGCCCATCGTCGGCTGGTAACCCAGACGCGACGGCATCTGCCCCATCAGCCCCGACACTTCCATGCCGGCCTGGATGAACCGGAAAATATTGTCGACCAGCAGCAGGACATCGCGATGCTCGTCGTCCCGGAAGTATTCGGCCATGGTGAGCGCGGCGTGGCCGACGCGGAACCGGCTGCCGGCCGGTTCGTTCATCTGGCCGAAGACCATCACCATGTTGGGAAGCACGCCGGCGGCCTTCATCTCGCGATACAGCTCCTCGCCCTCACGGCAGCGTTCGCCGATGCCGCAGAAGATGCTGACGCCCGCCTGATGCCCGATCATGTTGTGGATCATCTCGGTGAGCAGAACCGTCTTGCCGACGCCTGCGCCGCCGAACAGGCCGGCTTTGCCACCGCGCTCGAGCGGGACCAGCACGTCGATAGCCTTGAGTCCGGTCTCGAAGATCTCTGACGTGGTGGCACGCCGCTCCAGCGGTGGTGGGTCGTGGTGCACGGAGCGCCAGTGCACGTCAGCCACCGGCGCCTCACGGTCGATGGCCTGACCGAACACGTCGAACATGCGCGACAGGATGCCCTTGCCCACTGGCGCTTTAAGGGGCCCGCCAGTGTCCTCCACGGCCATGCCGCGGGCGAGCCCTTGCGTGGGCGTCAAGGCAATCCCGCGCACGTGATGCGCGTCACGCTGGGCCAGCACCTCGATGACGACCTGGTGGTCCGCGCCGGTGCGCAGCAGCGAATGGATCGGCGGCACTCGCTGGTCGAACCTGACGTCCACGACGCTGCCGCGCACCGAGACGACCGTGCCCCGGTTCGCCGGCCCACCGGCGCGGTTTGGCGGCACTGGTCGATGACCGCCGTCGGGAGTGATCATGCGAGCCGGTCCGACCGACGCTACGCGTCGTCCAACCATCGCCGCGCCTCAGACGCGTCGTCGTGGTCGAAGTACCGGATCGTCGCAGTCGTGAACGGCTTGCAGAATGTCGCCATCCCTTCCTGCCATGCTTTCTCGCCAACCACCGCCAGGCGATCGATGTCGTGGAAGTGATGCATCGCAAACTTCGTGTCTTGCCACAACGCGCCGGCCGTCCAGCCGTGGAAACCGGTCATGTCGAACAGCACCCGCAATCGCCCGTGCTCCCGGACGAGGCGCTCGAACGCGGGCACGAAGGTCTGGTAGTCGGCTGCTTCGAGTGTTCCGCTGACGTGAACGACGAGCATCTTCCCGCCGTTCTCTTCATTGAGCTGGATGGGCATGTGCAACTCCGGTTTCTGTCTGTAAGGGCCGTGGGCTGCGGTGCTGGCCAGAGACCGTCCAGGCCGTTTTGCCGCGACGACTCAGGTAAAGGTTCATCCCGGCCACACCCAGTCCCGCACTTCGGGCATGTCCTGACCGTACGTGCCGATGTACCGGCGGTGCTCGACCAGAGTGTCCCCGAGCTGTTGCTTCAGACGCACGCCCGGCGCGCCCGTCTGCGGCAGACGGTCGATGGCATCCATCACCAGGTGGAAACGGTCCAGATCGTTCACTACCGTCATGTCGAACGGCGTGGTGATCGTGCCCTCCTCCTTATAGCCGCGGACGTGAATGTTGTGGTGATTGGTTCGACGGTAGGTCAGACGGTGAACCAACCACGGGTAGGCGTGGAAGGCGAAGATTACCGGCGTGTCGGTGGTGAACAGCGCATCGAAGGCCGCGTCGCTCAAACCGTGCGGGTGCTCGCTCTGCGGCTGCAGCTTCATCAGGTCGACGATGTTGATGACGCGGACCCTCAGGCCGGGTAGGTGCTCGCGCATGATCGACACGGCGGCGAGCGTTTCCAGCGTCGGCACGTCGCCACAGCACGCCATGACGACGTCGGGTGCGGCGTCATGGTCGCTGCTCGCCCACGGCCAGACCCCGATGCCGGCAGTACAGTGTGCGCGGGCGGCCTCCATCGACAGCCACTGGGGAGCCGGGTGTTTGCCGGCCACCACGACGTTGATGTAGTTGCGGCTGCGCAGGCAGTGGTCCATCACCGAGAGCAGACAATTGGCATCCGGCGGCAGGTAGACCCGGACGACCTCGGCCTTCTTGTTCACGACCACGTCGAGGAACCCCGGATCCTGATGGGTGAACCCGTTGTGATCCTGCCGCCAGACGTGTGAGCTCAGCAGGTAGTTGAGGGACGCGATTGGACGCCGCCACGGCAGATGCCGGGTGACCTTCAGCCACTTGGCGTGCTGGTTGAACATCGAATCGATGATGTGGACGAAGGCCTCGTAGCAGTTGAAGAGGCCGTGCCGTCCGGTCAGCAGATAGCCCTCGAGCCAGCCTTGGCACTGGTGCTCGCTCAGCATCGAGTCGAGCACGCGGCCGGCGGGAGCCAGGAACTCGTCGGTGGTCTCGGTGACGGCGTCCCACTGGCGGTTCGTGGCCTCGAAGAGGGCCCCCAACCCGTTGGAGATCGTCTCGTCCGGGCCGAAGACACGAAAGTTCCGCGCTGCGTCATTCATCCTGGCCACGTCGCGCAGGAACGGGCCGAGCACGCGCGTGTCGCCGATTCCAGGCGCTCCTGGCCTGGGCACATCGACGGCGTAGCTGCGGAAGTCCGGCAGGCGCAGGTCGCGAAGGAGCGATCCGCCGTTGGCGTGAGGATTCGCGCCCATGCGCCGTTGGCCCTTGGGCGCCAGGTCGGCCAGTGCGGGCCTCAGCCGCCCCTGCGCGTCGAAGAGTTCCTCGGGGCGGTAGCTTCGCAGCCACGCGTCGAGCAAGGCGAGATGTCCGGGATGGGTGGCCGGGTGGAGCGGCACCTGGTGTGACCGGAACGTGCCCTCCACTTGCAGGCCGTCGACCACCTTCGGTCCCGTCCAGCCCTTGGGTGACTTCAGCACGATCATCGGCCAGCGAGGGCGCGTCAGGTCGCGGTCGGGGTTGCGGCGACCGCGCGCGTCCTGCTGGATTTGGCGGATCTGCTCCACGGCTGCGTCAAGCGCGGCGGCCATCGCCTCGTGCATCAGCGCGGGGTCGTGCCCTTCGACGACAATCGGCTTCCACCCGTAACCGCGCAGCAGTTGGTCCAGCTCGTCCGGCTCGATGCGCGCAAGGATCGTGGGGTTCGCAATCTTGTAGCCGTTGAGATGCAGGATCGGCAGCACCGCGCCGTCGGTCGCGGGATTCAGGAACTTGTTCGAGTGCCACGCCGTCGCCAGTGGTCCGGTCTCCGCCTCGCCGTCGCCGACGACGCAGGCCACGACAAGATTCGGGGTGTCGAACACCGCCCCGAACGCGTGGCTGAGCGAGTAGCCCAGTTCGCCGCCTTCGTGGATTGACCCCGGGCACTCCGGTGAGGCGTGGCTGGGGATCCCTCCAGGAAACGAGAACTGGAGGAAGAGCTTCTGCAGTCCGCCCTCGTCCTGGCTGATGTGGGGATACACCTCGCTGTACGTGCCCTCGAGATAGGTGTTGGCCACCACGGCCGGGCCGCCGTGTCCCGGGCCGGCGACGTAGATCATGTCGAGGTCGTACTTCGTGATCACCCGATTCAGATGCACGTAGATGAAGTTCTGGCCCGGCGTCGTGCCCCAGTGCCCTAACAGCATCCGCTTCACGTCCGACAGGGCCAGCGGCCGCTTCAGCAGCGGGTTGTCGAACAGATAGATCTGGCCAACTGACAGATAGTTGGCGGCACGCCAGTACGCGTCCATCTTCTGGAGCAGGTCCGGCGCGAGCGTACGGGGATGCACTGTGTCTCGACTCACCAGCGGTCCGACGCCATCGTCAGCCTCCATCCGTCGAACGCCACGCCCGCCTTGATGACGGACATAGGCACGACGCCGGCATGGGATGGACACGAGAGGTCAGAGGGCGATTGGCCGACGGCATCGCGATCGACTTGCAGCTCGTCCCTCCAACCCTGGAGCGCCATCACCGCATCGTCAGGGGAGGTAGCTCGTTCGCGTTCATGACGCTCCGCGCGTCACCGATGGTGCGTCAGCCTCCCGTGGGCTTCCGTCGTCCAATAGTCGGGACGGCCGTGATGCTCGTAGATGCTCTGCTCCTGGAGACGGTCGAGCTGTTTCGCGGCGTCGTACGGCGGTGCATCCTTGAGGGCCTGGAGGGTCACGTAGGCCGAGACACTCCGCGCGTCCCAGTTGACGGCCGTCAGCCACGCCGGAGTGACCAGCACCTGGTGGCCAGCCCACCAATGCCCGGTTTCGACGATCACATAGCGAATCGCCCAGGTGTCCTCGTCCACGAGAAAGTCCGCCACGTGGCCAAGGGCGCCGTCGGTCGCGTGGACCCCGTATCCCACGACGGCACGGCAGCTCCGCAGATGGCACTCGGATGAGGCGGTGTCCTTGTGAGTCTCGTGAGGAGTGGTCTCGGCGGCGAGCGGGCTGGCGGCGCTCGGGCCCATCGGATAGCCGGTCATGCCGGCCAGACCCATGCCACCCCAGTAACTCGGGTAGACGAAGTGCTCGAGGTACGCGGTTTCCTGCTGGCGAGACACGGGTTTCATCGTGTCGATACTGGGCGCGTGCTCCAGCTGGCTCTTCGTGAGCGCCGCCGGCAACTGCTGTCGCAGCCAATCCGGATGACCGATGGCCAACGGCGAGACCAGCACCTTGCGTCCCGACAGCCAGCCCCCCGTATCGACGACGAAGTAGCGGATGGTCCACGTTTCGTCATCGAAGTAAAGGTCGTCCACGGTGCCGATGAGACCATCGGTGGCATGAATCGCGTAGCCACGGAGATCCGCGACGTTGCGCAATGGACTGCGTTGAGCCGGAATCATCTGAGCCATGGCCCATCGTAAAACGCGCCTCCCGCACCGTCTGTGCTCTTGTGCACAGCTCGTGACCGGCAGGGTGCCGCGTCGTCCGTCTACGCCACGGCCGTGCCCGCCCCGCGCGCAACGCGTCACAGCCAGCCGCCCTGAAATCCCGCCCGGCGCAGTCCGGTCACGAGATACGGACACCGGCGCATCAACTTCCAGACGAGGCCGGTGCGGTGGTTCTCGATCATCAGTACGATGGGCCCTTGATTCAGTCCGAAGTGCCACGGCGAGACCCACCCGACGTCGCTCGTCACCGGTACCGGATAGCTGGCATTGAAGCTGGCCTTGAACCCACAGGGTCCCGGCTCATCAAGATGCACCTCGTCCACGAAGTGGCGAATCGCTGGCATCACGATGTCTGGCGCGAATGGCAACGAGGCGACCACCGCCCACGGCGCGATCGTGCCGTCGTCCGGCCCGTAGGGAGCGCCGCGCGCCTTGTAGTCGAAGAAGCGCCGCGTGACGCCGTCGACGATCACCGTCGCTGGCCCCGGTCCGTCGCTCGCCGTGATACCCCAGCAGTTCCGGTTGTAGCCGGAGAACCCGCGCGGATTCCGGATCGCGTACTCACGCTGGATGCAGGTGGCGCGGCGGCTGTTCTCGAAGTAGTCGAGCGATCGATCGCGCACGTAGTCGTCCTGGATGCCACGGAAGTCGATCCAGAGGTGGGACAGTTGGTGAATGAACAGGGGGCCGGCGTACAGGTACTCGTAGCCGTACACCTTCTTCCACTTGTAGGTAGACACCCAGGCTGAGTAGCTGTCCTCAGGCAGGGTGAAGGTTGGCGACCCGAGTCCCATGACATACAGCAGCAGTGCCTCGTCGTAGCCGCTCCAGCGATAGCGCAGGAAGCCCTTGGC
>JBDSLU010000095.1:0-13505 GCA_039916225.1 Vicinamibacteraceae bacterium | reverse complement strand
CAACCGCCGACGAGGTCGCTGGCGAGCAACGCGGCGGCCGGGACCTCGGCTGATGGGGGACGGCGCGCTCAAGAGGAGCGCACCGACTGATCGGTGCGAGCAGCCGATCAGCGGGCGCGGTTGGGCTGGCGGAGCTTTTCGACCACTGACGCGGGGGCGCGGTCGACCGGCGTCGGGGCCGAGAGCTCCGACGAGAGCATCACGTTGCGGACGATGCGGAGGAAGTGCGTCGCGTCGATGGGCTTGGAGCAGTAGGCGGTAAACCCGGCGGCGAGCGCCTTCAGCCGATCCTGCGGATAGGCGTAGGCGGTGACGGCCACTGCCGGGATGCGCGCGTCGATCTGGCGCACCTGGCGAATGAGGTCGTAGCCATCGACGTCGGGCATCGCGATGTCGGCGACGAGCAGCTGCACCGACGACGACAGCAGCGTCGAGAGCGCCGCGGGCGCGTTGGCGCACTGCACCACGTGCGCGCCGCACTGCTCGAACAGCGCCGCCAGCAGCTCGCAGGAATCGCGCTGGTCGTCGACCACCACCACTTTGGCGCCGTCGAGGCGCAAGGCCAGTCCGCCGTGCGTGGCCGCCATCGGGATCACGGTCTGTCCCTGCGGCATCGCGCGCGAGGGCAGGCGCATCGTGATGGTGGTCCCCAGCCCGGGGCCGTCGCTGTCGGCGCGGATCTGCCCGCGGTGCTGCTCGAGCACGTGCTGGGCGATAGCCAGGCCGAGGCCAAGCCCGCCGTGCCGCCGCGTGGCGCGGCTGTCGGCCTGCCGGAACCGGTCGAAGACATGCGGCAGGAACTCGACGGGGATACCGGCCCCGGAGTCGCGGACCGTGATCTCGATGGCGTCGCTATCGGCGACGGCGCGGATGTCGACGGTGCCCTTCTCCGGCGTGAACTGGATGGCGTTGGCGATGACGCTGGCGAGCACCTGGTGCAGGCGCTTGGGATCGCCGTCGATCGGCGGCATCCCGTCGGGCACGTGCTTGCTGATCGTGATCTGCTTGGCCCGCGCCGCGGGCAGCGCCGCGCCGACCACGGCGTCCATCAGGTGCGGCACCGAGACGATCTGCGTCTCGATCTCCAGCTTGCCGGTGATGATGCGCGAGATGTCGAGGATGTCCTCGATCAGCTGGGCCTGGGCCTTGGCGTTGCGGCCGATGATGTCGATCGCCTGCCGGGCGCGGTCGGCCGGCAGCGTGCCGGCGAGGAGCATCTGCACCCAGCCGAGGATGGCGTTGAGGGGCGTGCGCAGTTCGTGCGACAGCGTGGCCAGGAAGTCGTCCTTCAGCCGGCTCGCCTCTTCAGCTGACGCCAGGCGGGCGTGCTCGGCCTCCTTGCGCGGTGTCACGATCATGCAGACACCACTCATGCGAACGGCCCGGCCGGCCTCCATGTCGACGTGCCCTTTGCCTTCCACCCAGCGCTCGGTGCCGTCGGGCGCCACCATCCGGTACTCGACGTCGTGCGGCGTGCCTTCGGTGATGGCGTGACGCAGCGAAGCCATCACCCGGTCGCGGTCGTCGGGATGGATGCGGCGTTCGTAGCTGGCAAAGGTGCTGTCGAAGGTGCCGGCCGGCACGCCGTGCAGCCGCTCGATGTTCTCCGACCATTGCACGGTCTGCCGGGTCAGATCCCAATCCCAGGTACCGAGCGCGGCGGCATCGAGCACGTAACGCAGGCTCGCTTCACTCCGGCGCGCCTGCCCCTCGGCGCGGGTGCGCTCGACGGCGAACGCCACGTGCGCGGCGATCACCGCCGCCAGCTGCAGGTCGTCGTCGCTCAGCTCGCGCGGCTCGTCCAGGTAGACCATGAACTTGCCGATGACGCGGCCCAGGCTGACGAGTGGGATGAAGGCCATCCCGGCGATGCCCTCCGCCTGGATGATCGGCAGGAACCGCGCCAGTGACGCGTCCTTGGTGACGTCGGGGACGACGATCGGCTGCGGGCCGACGGCGTCGGCGCTCCACGGCGAATGACCTTCGACCGCCTGGCGGTAGGTCTCGGAGAGCCCGCGCCAGGCCGTGAAACGCATATCCCCGGTCGAGTCGAACAGCAGAATCGAGGCGCGGGATACCCCCAGCCCCGTCGTCAATGCGTCCAGGGCGGTCTGGTAAATCTCGTCCACCGTCCGGGTGCCGCCGATGGCCAGAGCCAGGCTGTGACACACCGCTATCGCATGGTTCGCCGCGTGCATCACGCCTCTTTCTGAGTCCCGGTCCGTCCGCTGATCGCCCAGTGCCGCGGGTCAGCCCCCATTGGGCAGCGGCGGATCGCCCTTGCGGGGCGCTCGCGGACGCGGTTCGCAGATCTTGTATTTCTTGAGCTTGCTGTACAGCGTCGGCCGATACATCCCGAGTGAGTGCGCCGCGGCCCGCTTGTTCCAGCGCGTTCGCTCCAGCGTCTGCACGATCGCCATCCGCTCGAGCTCGGCGAGGGTGTGATCGGGCGGGATGTTGAACGTCGTGTGCGGCGTCGGCGACCCGATGCGAATGCCTTCCGGCAGGTCGATGACGCGGATCAGGTCGCCCTCACCGACGATGACGGCGCGCTCGACGACGTGCTCCAGCTCGCGCACGTTGCCCGGCCAGGGGTGCCGCACCAGCAGCCGGCGCGCCTCGGGCTCGAAGGCCCGGATCTCGCGGTCGTGCTTGTCGGCGCAGGAGACGCGGAAGTGCTCGGCGAGCAGCGGGATGTCATCGGGACGCTCGCGGAGCGGCGGCACGGTGAGCGTGATGGTGTTGATGCGGAAGTAAAGGTCGCGGCGCAGCGTGCCGTTCGACAGCGCCAAGTCGAGATCGACGTTGGTCGCGCACATCAGCCGGAAGTCGGGGGTGACCGCCCGCGTGCCGCCGATCGGCCGGAACTCGCGCTCCTGGAGCACGCGGAGCAGCTTGGCCTGGAGGGCCGGGGCCATCTCGCCGATCTCGTCGAGGAGCAGCGAGCCGCCGTGGGCGAGCTCGACCAGACCGACCTTGTCGGCGATCGCGCCGGTGAACGATCCCTTGCGGTGGCCGAACAGCTCGCTCTCGAGGAGGTCGGCGGGAATGGCGGCGCAGTTCAATCGGATGAACGGCTTCCCCGCCCGCTTGCTGTTCTGGTGGATGGCCTCGGCGATCAGCTCCTTGCCGGTGCCGTTCTCGCCGACGATCAGGACGTTCGCGTCGGTGGGCGCGACCACGCTCATCAGGCGGAACAGTTGCTTCATCACGTCGCTCTGCGCGACGAGCTTGGGGAAGGTCGGCGTGCCCTCGAGGGCGGCCTGCAGGCGGCGGTTCTCCTGGACGAGGGCGACGCGCTCGCCCACTTTGTCGAGCAGGGCCGAGAGGTGGCCGGCGTCGACCGGCTTTTCGAGGAAGCTGAAGGCGCCGCTGGCCATCGCGCGCACGGCGGTGCTGACGCTGCCGTGGCCGGTGATCATGATCGACTCGACGTCGGGATGGTGGCTGCGGGTGTAGTGCAGCAGCTCCACGCCGTCGGCATCGGGCAGGATCATGTCGAGGAGCACGACGTCGGCCGGCCAGCTGGCCAGTGCGTCGCGGTAGGCGGCGCCGGTGGCGACCTGACGCACGGTATGGCCACGGCTGGTCAGCAGGACGGCGACCCAGGCGCTGCTGTCGACATCGTCGTCCAGCACCAGCACTCGCAGCGGGGTCGGGGCCAGCTCGCCCATCCGAGGCATCGTGAACCCACCGGTCTGCGCAATCGTACTGTCGGGTGTCCAGCTCATCGTTGGCTCGGTAGAGGTAGAGAGTTTGGAAGACGTTGGGCCACTGCCCCTGCACGCCGGTCGGGCATTGCCCAATCTCCGGTCACTTCGGGTTGCATTCGTCCAATGCACATGTAATGCCGGGGTTCACGTGGTGAATCTACCCGGGCTGTGGGTTGGGCCGACCCCAAGCAGGGCAGCCGCGTGCCACGGTTGTGGCGCGCGTCACCCTGACGGCGGCGCGGACGTTTGGACTCGCAGGGCCTAGCGGCCGCGGAGACGGGAGGCGAGGGCGTGCTGGCCGTCGCTCGCCTTGCCCAGACCGTCGACGACGAAGGGCCCGACCGGATCGCCCGGCCGGACCTGATTGGCATCCTCGAAGGCAAACCGGTCGTTGGCGTAGACCGCGCCGGAGAGCGCCTGGTGCATGTAAAACCGGCCGTTCTCGAGGAACCCATCGGCGCCGCCGTAGGCCGACGCCAGGACGTACAGGCGATCCTGCCGGGTGCGCTGCCACATCGGAATGCCGTGCATCCTGGCGGCAGCTTCGGGAGCTCCCATCAGCGCCAGCAGGGTCGGCGCCAGATCGATGTGGGAGGTCGGGGCCTCGAGCACGGTCGTCGTGGCGATCGCGTTCGGGGCATGGATCAGCATCGGGACCCGGAACATCACGTCGTTCAGGAACCCCACGCGGAGCGGCGGATACTCGGCCCGGGTGCGCAGCCCGTGGTCGGCGGTCACGGCGACCACGGTGCGGTCGAGCCGGCGGCCGGTGGCGACGACCTCGAGCAGTTCGTTCAACCAGGCATCCTGGATGTCCATCAGCGAGCGCCCGCGCGACAGGATGTCGCCGTCACCCGGCCGCAGCGCCGGCCAGGGGCCGTGCCCGATCTCGGGGAAGAACATCACGGCATAGCGGCCGCCGCCGGCAATCGCCTGCCGGACATCGGCCTTGACGCGCTCGAGGGCCTGCAGGTCACCGATCAGGAGGCCGCGCAGGCGGTCGCGCACCCCCGGCTCCATCCGGTCGGCGCCAAGCTCGCGCAGCAGGCTCTCGGCGCGCGCCACGGCTTTCGACCGCAACGGATCGTCGAGATGCCGGTCGGCGACGTAGAGCGGCCGCGCACCGAAGGCGCGATACATCCGCTCGTCCAGCTCGATCTGGTAGAGGCTCGGCAGATAGATCCCGCGCAGGCCGACGTCGGCGGGCAGCCCCGAGAACAGGCCGTTGATCTGACCGTCAGGGAGGCTTTCCAACAACAGCCGGCGCCCATGCGGATACGTCCCCGACAGGACTGAGAACAGCGCATCGCTGCTATAGGGATGGGCGGTGTAGTGCTGCGGCGAGACCAACGCGTGCGCGCGCAGGCGGCTGACAGCGCTGGCGCTGGCGCCGCGTTCCCCCAGCTCGAACGCCTGCGCCGGTCCGGTCTCCATCATCATGATGAGCAGGTCTGAACCGGCTTCGCGGCCGACCAGCGCATGGTGCCGATCGAACGCCGCCGTGTGCGTGAGCTGCCGCAGCGAGCCGAGGGCGTCGTCCAGGCTCAGCCACGGCGAGCCGGCAGTGGCGTCATCCGCGGGAGCCAGCAAGGTAGTGGCGGCAAGCGCCACAGCGCTCGTGTTGAGCGGTGATTGCGGCAGCCGGACAGCGTAGGCGATCGGCGCGAGCACGACCGCAGCCGTCACGGCGACGACGGCGGGGGCCGCCAGCAGCAGCTTCAGCGTCATGCGGGCCGTGCGGGATGCCAGCCGCCGGGCGCCACGCGCCGCCAGCAGCAGGGTCCCCAGCACCACGAGAAGGATGGCGAGCTTCAGGATGCTCGCTGGCGTCAGGTAGTCGGACGCCGAAGCGGGATGGGTCGACGACCAGCCGATGAAATCGCGCAGCATCCGGCCGGAGATGTACTGCCCCACCTCGCTGCTGGCGCGCAGCTCGACGAAATACGCGAGGCTGAGTCCGATACCGACTGCGCACGCTGCAGCCACCCGCCAGGCGCGGAAGATGACGCTGACGACGATCGTGCCGACCAGCGGGATAATCAGCAGGTTCAGCGTGAGGTCGTTGGCGAAGAAGCCGACGCGGTCCAGCAGCCCGAGCGGCTCGCCCGGTCGTTTACCGAGGAACCGCGCCACCGCGCCCCACTGCGGCGCCAGCAGGGCCAGCTTGAGATAGACGCCCATCAGGCCGAGGACGACGAAGACATCGAACACGGCCAGCGTGTCGGAGCCGAGCCGCGCCGAACGGCGGACCTGCGCCAGGAACCGCACCGCCGTGCCGTCCGCCGAGGCGGGGATTGGCGCCGTCGGCGCACCCGCGGCGACTTGACTATCGTGCATCCGTCCCGCCGTACGTGCAGCGTCCACCGGCTCGCATGTGCTCATTCGCACACGGAGCACGACGCGTGCCGTCGTCACGCCGAAGAAAAATGTGCGTTACCGAAACGTCGTCTCCGCCGGGTGTGGAAGCGGCGGTGCGTTTCGCTGAAAATCGCGGTCGCGGTGACGTGGCTGAGGCGGAGGGCTTTACCAGTAGATGACCCACTGCCCGTCGACCGGCAGCGCGTGCGCCTGCATGGTGATGCGTTCGTCGGTGGGCTGCGGATCGTGCGCGGGAGCCATCTGGTGGAGCTGGTGGCCCGAGTGGACGGCGAGATGACCGGGCGTGTAAGGGTGGCGGCTCGCGTGACGGTTGGCGGACATGTGGGCGCGGCGCGCCTCGTCCGTCATCGCCTCGATGTGCATCCGGTTGATGTTCCACACCATCAGGCCGCCGCCTTCGGCCGGCAGGGCGATGGCCAGCGTCAGCGACAGCTGCTCGCGGCCGTCGGCGACGCCAATCTGCGGCCAGTCGATCAACTCGAACTGCAGATCGAAATGGATGCTGGCCGGCGGGATCACCTGCTCCGGGTCGCGCAGGTGCACATGGAAGCCGGGCAGGGCCAGCCGATCGTCGTAGCGCGCCTCGGAGCCGACGACGGCGGAAACCGCCCGACGCAGCTTCTCGTGAACCCAGCCGAAGGTCGCGTCGAGCTCGGGGTTCCCTGCCCGCGCCAGCTCCTGGTAGTGGGCGAACTGGCCCTTGCGGGCATCCAGGTAGCTGGCCGCCCCAAGGGTGAAGAACGGGTGGACGGGATCGCGCCGTGTCCAGCGCGCCTTGGCGGCTTGGACGTCGGCATGGACACGGGCCACTTCGGCGGCGTCCAGGACCGGGATGAGATCGATGATCTTGTGCACTGACGGCCTCGCCGGAAGAAACGTCCGACGATACCTCATCCGAACCTGCCGCAGCCGGTCCGGCCGGCTGCCCGTTCGCGCTCCCGGCTGATCGCGCGTCAGGCGCCGAACTGCCGCAGGTGGTGATCCATGTGAAGGAACGCCCACCGGAGCCAGGCCCGCTGCGACATGCGGCCGAAGATCGGATGGCGCGGCCAGGCGGCACCGTCGGTGCGGGCCCGCAAGGCGACCAGCAGGGCCTCGAGCGAGGCGACGTCCGCGGCGTATTCCGACGGTGGCGTGCCGGCGGTCCGCTGATCGAACTCCGGTATCGTCGGGATCCCTTTCGGCCACGGCAGCGGCGCATACAGCGCGATCCACTTGATGAGATGGCGGGTGACCCCGGTGCTGACGTCGACAGGCCTCGCCGCGCCGGACGCCATCCGGCAGGCATCGGCGCAGTGGCAGATCATCTGGTGGGCGGTCATCGTGCCCCAGCGGCGTGCGCTGTCGGGACGCACCTGCCGCAGGCGGCGGATCAGCTCGGTCCGGCACTCGTCGCGCGCGAACGTCTTCATCGCCGGGCCTGAGACGCCGCCGCGACGCCGAGGAGCTTCTCTCCACCCGCTTCGCGGAACGCGCCGAGGGCCCGCGCCCGACCGGCCTCTGCCGAGGCCAGGAGGGCCTGGAAGCGCGGCTCGCCGCGCAGCGCGGCGAACTGCGGCCAGCGGGTCAGGGTCGGCGCGACGAAATACCCCTTGGCCACCGCCCGCTCGAGATCGGCCAGGCCGCGCGCATGCTGGCCGACGTCGCAGGACATCCAGCCTTCCTGGAAGATGGCCTCGGGATCGTCCTGGATCTTGAGGACGCCGAGGCCGGCGCGCTCGATCTCCTCCGTCACGTTGCGCGCGCTGCCGTCGAGCCAGGCGGCGATGTAGTCCATCCAGCCGACGAAGAGCGGGATGCGCGACGACTCGCGCATCGCCGCCAGCCGGACGCGGGCTTCGTCGCGACGCCCGGCCAGCCCGAGGGCGATGACCCGGATGCCGTCGTCGGCGCCGGCAATCAGCTTGGGCGCCTGCATCGCCAGCATCGCGTCGATGTCACCGGCCATCAGCAGGGTCTGCTCGACGCTCGTCGTCACGTTCGGATCGAGTCGCCGCGCTTCGGCATGCGCCGCGATCGACTGCTCGTAGAGCCCGCAATAGCGGCAGGCGTGGACCAGGCCGGCGAACAGCTCGGGATCGTTGCCGTGCAGTGTCGCCTCGCCGAGCAGACGCCGGAGGGCCCCCGAGGCCTGACCGATGTCCGCCTCGAGATTGGCGTAGAACTTGTGGGCCAGCGACAGGCGCGGGTTGAGCGCCAGGGCGCGGCGGAAGGCGTCCTCGGCACGCGAGTCGCTGCCCGGATCGGGATCGATGTACTTGCCGATGATGCG
Organism: Vicinamibacteraceae bacterium; assembly: GCA_039916225.1. Taxonomy (GTDB): domain Bacteria; phylum Acidobacteriota; class Vicinamibacteria; order Vicinamibacterales; family Vicinamibacteraceae; genus JBDSLU01. The sequence continues at coordinate 5,141 of JBDSLU010000095.1, read as the reverse complement.
ATGGCAGCGGCCGACCCGGGCCCACGCCGGGGCGAAGCGCGGATCGCGCTCGAGGCACTGCTGATACAGGTCGCGCGCCGCCAGCACGCCATCGTAGGTGCGGGCCAGGTCGTTGGCGCGCAGATACATCTCGTAGGCGTGCGGATCGGCGGGCCGGTCGAGCGCCTGGGGCGGCGCCCCGGCCAGCGGCAGCGACAGCGCGTCGGCGACACGCCGGGCGATGTCGTCCTGCAGGCCGAACAGATCGCCGAGGGACGCCTGCACGGTATGCGACGTGAGGAGCGTGCCGCCCGGCGCGTCGACGAGCTGGGCGGTCGCGCGAAGTTGATCGCCAGCGCGGAGCAGCGTCCCCATCACCACGCGATCGACGTCGGCCTCGGCGGCGAGCGCTTTCAGGTCGGGCGTCCCGGACGCGAAGCGCGCCGCCACCGCGCTCGAGCGCACCACCAGCGACGTGTTGGCCGACAGCGACGTGGCGATGGCGTCGGGCAGGCTGAAGGCGAGGAAATCGGTCTCGGCGTCCGGGCGCAGGACGCGGAACGGCAGCACCACCAGGCGCGTCAGGGCCCGGGCCATCGCCGGCGACGATCCGCTCTCGATACCGCGGATGGCGCGGAGCTCGTCGGCCATCGCGTCCGCCGACACCGGCCGGTCGCTCGCCCGCTTGGACATCGCCCGGCGGATGATCCGGTCGAGGGCCGCCACCGACGGCGAGCCGGTGAGCGCCGGCGGCTGCTCGTAGCGGGTCGCATGCAGCACCTCGACGATCGACTTGCCGGCGAAGGCGGGCCGGCCGGCCAGCATCTCGAACAGGATCGTGCCGGCCGCGAACAGATCGCTCCGCAGATCGATCGGCTCGCCGGCCACCTGCTCGGGCGACATGTAACGCGGCGTGCCCATGACGACGCCGGTCCGGGTCAGGCCGGCGCCAAGGCCGTCGCCACCGACCAGTTCAGGCTGGGCGAGGCCGAAGTCGAGCAGCTTGACGCCATGCGCCGTCAGGAAGACGTTCGAGGGCTTCAGGTCGCGATGGACGATGCCGCGGGAATGCAGCGCGGCCAGCGCCGCCAGGATGCCGAGGCAGATCGGCATCGCTTCGGCTGCGGTCAAGGCGCCGCGATCGAGGCGGGCGACCAGCGCTTCGCCCTCGAGCAGCTCCATGGCGATGAACACCCGGCCGGCGTCCTCGCCAATCTCGTAGATCTGGCAGACGTTGGGATGGTTGACGCTGGCGGCGGCGCGGGCCTCCCGCCACAGCCGCTGCCGCGCCGTGTCGTCGGGCGCCGGAGCCGACAGGGTCTTGAGGGCGATGGTCCGGGCCAGCCGCTCGTCGCGGGCGGCGTAGACCACACCCATCCCGCCTTCGCCGATCTTCCGCTCGATCGAGTAGTGGCCGATGCGCGACGGCAGCGGCCCGCCGGCAGCCGGCGGCTCGGCGACGACCTCACCGGTCGGGTCGTTCGGCCCGCTCGAGGACACGGCGACCGGAGCCGACCCGGTCAGCCATTGATAAAAGGCGCGAAAACCGCCCCGCGATCCCTCTGTCCCCTGCCCCGCCACTGTGGTCGACGATGATACCGCGCCCTCGCTGGGCGGCAGTGGCGTTCGCCGGGCCGGCGGCGGCGTTCGCCGACGTGCACACCAATTCGCTGTGGAGCTGCCACACTGGGACATGGCCGAATGGCCGAACCTGTACCAGATCGATCGCATCTCGCTCCGGGGCGGCATCGGCACGGGCCTGCTCATGGCGCTCGTCGTGGCCAGCATGCTCGAGGCACTACCGGCGCTGCGCTTTCCCGTCCTCGGCGGGGCGGCGGCAGGGCTGATCGTCGGCGGCAGCTGGATCGTGTCCCACCGTCGTCGACCGCTCGAATCACGAACGGCCCCGCTCAGCCTCGGCCTGCACGACGGGCGCCGTCCCCCACCGCGCTGACGCGCCATCCCGTTAAAGTAGACTGGAAGCCTCCTCAGGCTGCGAACGGCGGTGGATCCCAATGCTGCACTTCCTCGTCTACGTGAGTTCGGCGACGGTACTGTTCTCGAAAGAGGAGCTGCTCGCACTGCTGGCGTCGAGCCGCGAGAACAACCACCGGCTTGGCGTCTCCGGCATGCTGCTCTACAAGGACGGCAACCTGATGCAGGTCCTTGAAGGCGAGCGGGACACCGTGCGCGGGCTGTATGCGCGGATTGCCACCGATCCGCGGCACAAGGGCGTCCTGCTGCTGATGGAAGGCAGCTGCGAGGCGCGGCAGTTCGAGGACTGGTCGATGGCGTTCCGCGACCTGACCGCCAGCGACGAGGAGGTCGTGGCCGGTTACAACGAGTTTTTCAACACCCCGCTCACCGCCGCCGCGTTCGCCGCCAATCCGAGCCGGGCGCAAAAGCTGCTGATGACGTTCCGGCGCGCGATGTGAGCCGCGCGAACGGCCCCGATCAGTCTCCGGCTGTGCGACGCGCCGCGTCGACGACCGCACTGATTTCCCGGGCCCACGCGCTCAGCGTGTGGGCATCGGCCGGCGTGGCTTCCCCCACCGGCAGTATCCGCGCGTGCACTTCACGGACGCCGGTCTGCCGGACGAGGGCGGCGACGTTGCCGGCGCGCACGACGCCGCCCGCCATCACGACCAGCCCATCTCCCGCCCGCGCCACCATGCGCGCAATCGTCGCGGCTCCGGCGGTGGCGGTGTCGGCGCCGCCCGACGTCAGCACGCGATCCACGCCCAGCGCCAGCAGCGCGTCGAGGGCCTCGATCGGGTCGCGCGCCGCGTCGATCGCCTTGTGGCACGTCACCGGCAGCGGCCGGGCCCGATCGATCAGGCGACGCATCGTTCCGGTGTCGATCGTGGCGTCGGGCCGAAGCGCGCCGAACACCACGCCGTGTGCGCCGGCGGCGATCACGGTGCCAATGTCCGCCACCATCGCCTCGACCTCGTCGGCGCCATAGACGAAGTCGCCGCCGCGCCGGCGGATCATCACGAAGACCGGAATGGCGAGCGACGCCACGCAGCGTTCGATGAGCGCGCGGTCCGGCGTGGTGCCGCCGACGTCGAGCCGCGCGCACAGCTCGACGCGCCCGGCCCCACCGCCAGCGGAGGCCAGCGCCGCGTCGTGGCCATCGATGCAGGACTCGAAGAGCGGATCCACGCCGGTGTCAGTCGAGGTCGGCGAGACTGGGGGCCTGGCCGCGCACCGGGAACGCGACCAGCACGGCATCGAGCTGGCGGATCGTCCCGGTCAGGTAGCTCGGGTCGAGGGTGCAGGCGAACCAGTGGCCCTGCGTCTGCGGATCGGGGGTCAGCTCGATACGCACCTGCAACACGCCGAGGCCCTCGGCGGCAACGACGTGCACCCTGATGTGCGGCTCGGCGCCGAAGAGCTCGGCCTGGCCGGAGCCGGTCCGTTGCACCGTCGACAGCTCGTCACGGAACCGCTGGAGATCGACGGCGTCGAGGATCGGCCCGCCGGCAGCGACGATGGCGCCTTCCTGGGCGCACTGCGCCGTCACGTGGAGCCAGTTGCCGTCCCACCGATCGAGAGCATCCGGGAACTGGCGGCGATGGACCATGAGCTGGAAATCGCCGAGCTCGATCGACGGCGCCGAGGCAGGGGCTCGAGCAGGCTGCGGCATGCGCTAAGTCTGCCTCATGTCGCCGCGCGGATGGAGCGCGTCGTATCCTCTCACCATGATGACCATCGCTCGAGCGTGCCTGCTCGCTCTCCTCTGCGGCGGCCTGGACGCCGGTTCAGCGCTCGCCCAAAATGCGCCGCCGACCGCCCCGCCCGCGGCCCAACCCGGGCCTCAGCCCGGCGCCGGAGCCCGGCCCGGAGCGCCGACCCGCGACCCGAAGACGCCTGGCTACGTCACCGCGAACAACGCCACCGAGCTGGCCGACGGGGCGGTGCCGCCGGTCGATGCGAAGGGCAACTTCATCCTCGGGCCGGCCCACCCGCCGGCCCCGGAAATGACCGATCAGGATGGCGTGCCGCACGGCATCGTGCACACGTTCGTGATGGATTCGAGCGCCAGCAAGCTGTATCCGGGCATCGCGCGCACGCCAGGTACGCGCCCCGAGCTCGACCCGTCCAACCCGGCCAAGCGCATCGTCCAGAGCGCGCCCGCCAAGTATGCCCGCCGGGTCGCGGTCTACATTCCCAAGCAGTACGTGCCCGGTACCGTGGCGCCGTTCATCGTCGGCGCCGATGGCCCCGACCCGCTGCTCTTCACCGCGCTCGACAACCTGATCGCGCAGAAGCGCGTGCCGCCGATGATCGCCATTTCGATCGCCAACGGCAGCGGCGACGCCCAAGGCAGCCAGCGCGGGCTGGAGTACGACACGATGTCCGGCCGCTACGCCGAGTTCGTCGAGACCGAGGTGCTGCCGCTCGTCGAGAAGCAGTTCAACGTCAAGCTGACCAGGGATCCGGCGGCGCGAGCCACCATGGGCTGCAGTTCGGGCGGCTCGGCGGCGCTGGCGATGGCCTGGTACCACACCGACCTCTACCAGCGCGTCCTCACCTACTCCGGCACCTACGTCAACCAGCAGTGGCCGTGGAATCCCGAGACGCCGGGCGGCGCCTGGGACTTCCACAAGACGCTGATCCCGAACAGCCCGGCCAAGCCGATCCGCCTGTGGCTGCAGATCAGCGATCGCGACAACTTCAACGACAGCGACGGCATGCACGACTGGGTGCTCGCCAATCAGCAGATGGCCAAGGTGCTCGCCGACAAGGGCTACACCTACCAGTTCCTGTTCACCAAGGACGCCGCGCACTGCGACCGCCCGGTCCGGCTGCAGACGCTGCCGCAGGCGCTCGAGTGGGTGTGGAAGGACTACAAGCCGGCGACGCGCTGAGCACGTCGGCTGCCGCGCACGGGCGGACGCCGCGACGCGCCCAGCGTCGCGCATGGCAGGCCGCCCGTTCAAGGCGCGGCCCGCGGCCCGCCGTGAGAGGCGGGCCGCCAAGATCAGAAGACGAAGCGGGCGCCGAGCTGGACCTTGCGTGGTGCGTAGCTGGTGCTGTAGGCGGAGAGCAGCAGGAACTGCGCCGACGACTGGTTGTTGGTCGGGTTGGCGAAGTTGGTGCGGTTGGTCAGGTTGAACACGTCGCCGACGATCTCCAGCCGCTTCTTCCCGAGCTTG
>JBDSLU010000094.1:0-7996 GCA_039916225.1 Vicinamibacteraceae bacterium | reverse complement strand
CGTCCGTCGTAGACGTTGGGGATGGTCACCGGGCCATCGAACTCGACGCCGAACTGGTTGCTCCGCTTGGGCGGCTCCGCCAGGCTCAAGTTGTCGAAGAAGCCGCGGCTCTCGAGCGCGTCGTCCTGCAGGTACTCGAAGAGCGAGCCGTGGAAGGCGTTGGTGCCGGCCTTGGTGACGACGTTGACGTGGACCCCGAGGTAGGAGCCGTATTCGGCCGACGTGCTGCCGGTCTGCACCTGGACCTCGGTGACCGCGTCGGCCATCGGACGCATGCTGGTCATCGCCAGCAGGTTGGACGACGCGTTGATGCCGTCCATCGTCAGGCTGTTCTGGATCTCGCGCTGGCCGGCGCCGCGGAAGGACAGGCCGATGTCGGTGGTGGTGCCTCGCAGCACGCCGGGTGTGGTCGCCGCTAGCTGCCAGACGTTGCGGCCGCTCGACGGCAGGTCGACGACGGCGCGCGACTCGACGGTCTGCGACACCGTGGCCCGGTCGGTCTGGAGCGTGGTGTTGGCGGCCTCGACGATCACCGTTTCCGTCAGTTCACCGACTTTCAGCGACGCGTCCTGGCGCACCACCTGGTTGCCGCCGACGTCGATGTTGGTCGCCTTGAAGGTCTGGAAACCCTGGATGCTGATGGTGAGCTCGTAGCGACCGAGCGGCACCGCGTTGAACTGGTAGACGCCGGCGTCGTTGGTGACGCCGGTGAGGGTCGCCTTCGTCCCGAGGTTGACGGCGGTCACTGTCGCGCCGGGCAGCACGCCACCACCCGAATCGGTGACGATGCCGACGAGGCCGGTCTGCGAGGCGAGCTGGGCCTCGGCAGGCGTGGCGAGGGCAGGACAGAGGGCGAGGCCGAAGGCGAGAGAGAGGGCAGACAACAGGGCTCGGAGCAAGGGGGCATCCTCCCGTTTCCGTGCCGCAGGCACGGGGTGGTTCAAACTTTCAGGGCAGTAGCGGTGCCAAACATAATGGAATTCGCCGGCGACGTCCACGCGTCGCGCCCACAACAAAATGGGGTCGGCGCTAGCGGTCGCAGTCGCCGGCGCCCATCACGAGCTGTTGCGGGACCCAGCCCCGAGGGAACGACGGCGCGACCGCTTCCACGCGGTACCACCGCTCGCCTTCCTTGCCGGTCACTTCCTGGACTTCCGCCTTGACGCAGTAGGGGACGTCGGCGCTCCGGGCCGCATCGGCGCGCGGGCCGCCGAACAGCGGCGACGGCCGTCCGGGCTCGCCACCAATCCGAATCGTCTCGCCGATCGCGTGCAGCAGGGGCTCGTAGCTATGCCCGCCCCAGCGATACCAGATGTTGGCGTCGCAGTCGGCGCAGCGCAGCGGCATCACCGTGTCGTCCTTGATGCCCTCGGAGACGCCGAAGATCCGCTGCGGACTGAACGGAACCACCAGTTCGGCCCGGCCCGGTTTGGCGCCGTGGACCACGGCGACGGTGAACTCCGTCTCGCCGGCGGCACCGCGGCGCACCACCACCGCCGCGAGGTCGTTGGTGCCGTCGCGATCGAAATCCAGCTCGACCCAGGGCGGCCAGCGATCGAGCGCCTCGAGCTGGGCGATGGTGTAGTCGCCGACGAGGTCGGTCGTCGGATCGAGCAGCCGCCAGTCGGACTTGGCGCGCAGCACATCGACGAGCCGTTGTGGCGGCGGGGGAACCTGGGCGGCGACGAGCGGGCCAGCGGTGGCCATGACCATGCCGCCTGTCACGAACCATCTCGCCACCCGACCGCGTGCGCTGCGCATGCCGCAGTGTAGCGCGGCTAGAATCGGCGAGGAGACGGACAGCCTGATGCCATCCACGAAGATCGAGCGCGGGGATCCGCGGTATGCCGCGGTGGTCGACAAGCGGTTCAACAAGCGGTTCAGCGCCAGCCCCGACTACGTCCGCCTGGTCGAATCGACCGAGGAGGTGCGGGCGGCGGTCGAAGAGGCGGTCGGCGAGGGGCGGCGGGTCGTCGTGACGAGCGGCGGGCATTGCCTCGAAGGGTTCGTTGCCGACCCGGACGTGCGCGTGATTGTCGACGTCTCGCCGATGAAGCGCATCTCCTTCGACGCCGAGATGGGCGCGATCGCCATCGACGCCGGCGTCACGGTGGGCGAGGCGTTTCGGGCCCTGTTCGAGACCTGGGGCACCGTGATCCCGCTGGGCGAGTATCCAGGCATCGGGATGGGCGGGCATGTTGTGGGCGGCGCCTTCGGGTTCCTCTGCCGACAACTGGGCCTGGCCGCCGACTACCTGTTCGGCGTCGAGGTCGTGACGGTGGATGCAACCGGTCACGCGCGAGTCGTCGTGGCGACCCGCGAGGCCAGTGACCCGAACCACGATCTCTGGTGGGCCCACACCGGCGCCGGCGGCGGGAACTTTGGCGTCGTCACGCGCTACTGGTTCCGATCACCCGGCGCGTCGGGCGACGGGCCGTCGGCGCTGCTGCCTCGCGCGCCGGAGTCGATGACGACCTTCAAGGTGGAATGGGAGTGGAGCCGCCTCGATCGCCCGGCGTTCCTGCGGTTGCTCGCCAATCACGGCGTGTGGCACCAACGTCACAGCGGCGCCGAGTCGCCCTACGCCTCGCTCTGCACCTTGCTCGAGGTCCATCGGCAGCAGTTCGGCAAGATCGTCTTCCGTGGCGTGAGCAGCGCCGGGGACGCTGCCGAGCGCCTGATCGATGAATGCGTGACGGCCTGCAGCGACGGTCTCCCGCCACACGGCGGACGCGAGCTGGTCCGCCTGTCGTGGCTCGAGTTCGCCCTGAACCCGTTCCCCGATCTGTTTGGCGGGCCGCCGGGCGGCGTCAGCGCGAAGATCAAGGACGCGCTGCTCAAGCAGCCGTTGACCAAACGTCAGGCCGGTGTGGCCTACGACCATCTGACCAGCGCCGACCACGACGTCATAGGCGGAATGCTGGGCCTGGCCAGCTATGGCGGGCGCGTCAACACGGTCGCCCGTGACGCGATCGCGGCTCCGCAGCGCGGCTCCATCTTCGACGCCGCCTGCACGACGGGGTGGCTGGACCCACGCGACGAGGCGAAGAACCTCGCCTGGGTGCGCGCCTTCTATCGCGACCTGTTCGCCGACACCGGCGGCGTTCCCGTCCCGGGCGACGCCTACGACGGCGCGTTGATCAACCATCCCGATACCGATCTCGCGGATGCCGCGTGGAACACCTCCGGCGTGCCGTGGTCGACGCTCTACTACCAGGGCAACTATCCGCGCCTGCAGCGGATCAAGGCGCAGTGGGATCCACGGAACGTGTTCCGGCACGCCTTGTCGGTCCGCGGCGAGTAGCTGGCGAGAGCCCGGGCTCTACGCGAGAGGCGCCGGCAACTCGGCAATGAGTGCCATCAGCGCGTCGTGGTCGACCGGCTTGACGAGGTGCAGGTCGAAGCCGGCGGCAGCCGACTTGCGCCGATCCTCGTCCTGTCCCCAACCCGTCAACGCCACCAGCACCGGCTGGGCGCCCGGCCGTGCTCGAATCCGCCGCGCCGCCTCATAGCCATCGATCGTCGGCAGGCCGATGTCGAGGAGGACGAGGTGCGGCTGAAACGTCGCCGACGTGTCGACCGCCTCATGCCCATCGTGCGCGATCTGGATCTCGTGGCCGTAGAGCTCCAGCGAGAGTCGCATCAACTCCGTCGAGTCGTGGTCGTCGTCCACGATCAGGATGCGACGCGGGGTCGACGGCGCGGCCGCGGCAGGCGTTCGCGAGAAGGCGTGCGAGGCGCTCTGCAACGCGCCGGTCCTGGCGGGAAGGCGGATCGTGAACTCGGTCCCTTTGCCCAGGCCGTCACTGTGGACGGTGATTCGGCCGTCGTGCCGCTCGACGAGGTTCCTGGCCAGGGTCAGGCCGATGCCCAGGCCGTCGCGCCGTGACGACGATGACTTCGCCTGCATGAACAGCTCGAAGACGAGCGGCAGCTGCTGCTCGTCCAAGCCGATGCCGCTGTCGCGGACACGGATCAACGCGTCGTCGTCACTGCGCTCGAGGGTCAGCGCGACGGCGCCGCCGCGAGGGGTGAACTTCGCCGCATTGTTGAGGATGTTGCCGATCGCCTGGGCCAGCCGCGACGCGTCGGCGTCGGCATAGATCGGGATCGTCGGCAGCGTGGCGGTGAAGGTGAGACCGGCGCCGTCGAGGAGTGTTTCGCTGCCTTCGATGGCGTTGTGGACGACCGACGAGAGATCGACAGGGACCCTCCGCAGCGCGAACTGATCCTGTCCGATCCGGCTGACGTCCAGCAGGTCTTCGACCAGCCGTGTCATCTGCGCCACCTGGCGTTGCATCATGCCGGTGACGGTGCTCTTGATCCGTTCGTCCAGTGGGACCCGCCTGAGGATCTCCAGCCCGCTGCGAATCGGCGCCAGCGGATTTCGCAGCTCGTGGCCCAGGACGGCGAGGAATTCGTTACGCCGGCGGTCCGCCTCGGCGAGGCTCCGAGCCGATTCCTCGGCCCGCTTTCGGGCGACGAGCAGCTCGCGCTCGTAGCGCCTGCGGTCACTCGAATCGAACAGCGCGATCCGATTGACGGTCACGGTGCCATCGGGGCCACGCAGTTGCCTGGCACTGGCGACGACCGGACACACGCTTCCGTCGGCCCGGCGCATGTCCAGGGCGATCTCGTTGACGAACCCCTGCATCTGCAGCAGCGGCGCGTAGTGGGTCTCGTAGTACATCCGCCCGCCGACCGTGAGGAGCGTCTGGAAGCGTACCCGTCCGATCAGGGCCTCCGCCGGACGGCCGCTCCACGCGAGGAACGTCTGATTGACGCGAACGATGGTCCCGTCTGGCAGCGTCGACAGAAACGCGCAGGGTGCGTTCTCGTACAGGTCCGACGCGTCGGCCTCGATCGGGTCGCTCGTCTTCTCGTCCACTACAGTCGCCGCAGGAACGAGGAGATCGCCTCCGCCGTCTCTTCCGGAGCGCTGAGATTCGGGCAATGTCCGGTGGCGTTCAATCGCACGAGTTGGCTGCCGGCGATCCTCTCGTGGATGAAGTCGCCGACCGAGAGCGGCGCGATGATGTCGTCCGAACACTGCAGGATCAGTGTCGGCACGCCCACGCCGGACAGGTCCTGGCGGTTGTCGGATGTGAACGTCACCCGGGCGAACTGGCTGGCGATGGCCGGGTCCATCCGGCAGAAGCTGTTGGCCAGCTCGCTCCCGAGCTCGGGGCGATCGGCGTTGCCCATGATCGCCGGCGCGGTCGCACTCGACCAGCCGAGGTAGTTGCTGTCCAGCGCGTCGAGCAGCTCTTCGACGTCCTGTTCGGAGAACCCGCCCTCGTAGTCGTTGTCGTTGATGTAGCGGGGCGAGGGGCCGACCAACACGAGCGCGCCGAACCGCGCGGGCTCGCGACGGGCGGCAAGGACGCCAATCATCGAGCTGACCGAATGCCCGACGAAGATCACGTCCTCGAGGTTCAGCGTCTGGCACAGCTCGAGAACGTCGGTAGCGTAACCGTCCAAGGTGCCGTATTTCGTGCGGTCGTAGGCTGAGGCATCCGAGCTGCCGGCGCCGACGTGGTCGAAGAGGATGACGCGGTGCGTGGCTTCGAACGCAGGTAGCATGAACCGCCACATGTTCTGGTCGCAGCCGAAGCCGTGGGCGAAGACCATCGGGCGGGTGCCGAGGCCCGACACGCGGACGTTGTTGCGTTCTACAGCATTCATCTTCACTAGTCCGGTCGAGGCCAGCCAGCGGGCACACCGACTCCGCCGAGTGTAATGGAAGTCCTGGTCCGATAGGATTGGGTCTCCAGCAGGCGGCTCGCCGCGCCTCGGCGGAAGCCATGGAGGGTATCGATGATCCGTGCGCTCGTAGCTGCCACTGTCATTGCGCTGGGCGCATCGCAGGCGCCCCAGCGCCAGCCGAACCCGGTCGTCGTCTTCGAAACGGACAAGGGCACGATTGAGTTCGAGGTCGATGGCGTTCGCGCGCCAGTCACCGCCGCCAATTTCCTCAAGTACGTCGATGCCGGATTCTTCGATGGCGGCACCGTCAACCGCTCGGTCCGCCCCGACAACACGGTGCGGCACGACGTCGAGATTCAGGTCATCCAGTTCCAGATCGACGCCGCACGGGAGCGGGAGGCGTTTCCGTCGATCCCGCTGGAGCGAACGAGCGTCACGGGCGTGAAGCACGTCAACGGCACGATATCGATGGCGCGCAACGGGCCCGACACCGCGACCGGGTCGTTCTCGATCGTCATCGGCGATCAGCCCGCGATGGACTTCGGCGGCCGTCGCAACCCGGACGGCCAGGGGTTCGCCGCCTTCGGGCGCGTCGTCCGAGGCATGGACGTGGTCAAGGCGATCCAGGCGTCGCCCACGGGGCTAGTCGGGCCCTATGGAACCGAATCGCTACTGCCGCCCATCAAGATCGTGAAGGCGTACCGACCTCGGAGGTCTGCCCGCCAAGCACAGGACGCCGCGTCCGAACGTGAGGTGCTGGTCCGCCGAGAGATGCTCGGCTAGGCCGACCTCTGACGGCTGTCGTCCGACGGAGTTGCTCGGCCTGGCATGGGCCGCTAGTATGGCGGCCCTATCCATGACTACCGTTGACGCTCCGGAGCTGGTTGTTACCCTTGTGCACGGCACCTTCGCCAGAGGCGCAGAGTGGACGCGTGCGGATGGCAAGTTCGCTAGGCGCTTGATGCGGCGTCTCCCGAGAGTGCCCGTGCACATCGAGTCGCCGCAATGGTCGGGTTGGAATAATGCGGTGTCCAGACGTAGTGCGGCCCAGAAGATCGCTTCAGAGCTCGAGCAGATCGTCGGTAGATGGCCGGCGGCCCTTCACTACGTCGTCGGCCACAGCCACGGCGGCGCCATCGCGATGCTGGCGGTCAACAAGTGCTCGACCGCTACGAGGGCTAAGATTCGGGGCATCGCGACGATTGCCACCCCCTTCATCGTCATCCGTCCGCTCAAGAGTTCACGCGCTGATGTCGCGGCCACGCTGCGCCAATTCTACCTGCTCCTCTTGCCCGGCCTATTGGTGCTTCCTTTCCTAAATGCATTGATTCATCACCTGCGGGAGTCGCCAGAGACCGACTACAGCCTTCATCTGTTGGTGGCCTTCTCCGTCGCCGCTGTCTTCGTCTCGCAGCGAGGTGCCACGATCTTTGCTCGCTCAGATTCGGCGTACGCAAAACGGTCCTTTGACCTGCTGGACTCCAACGTTCCAGAAGGCGTGACTCTGCTGATAGTTCGTGCAAGCGGCGACGAGGCCTCGGCGCTACTCAGCGCCTCGCAACTGGCCGCACAGGGCCTTCGATGGGCGTGGAGTGCGGTCCGGTGGGCTATGCGTCCGCTGACGGCCCTTTCCCAGGGCTTTGAGCGGCTTGGCCGTCGGCTTCGGTTCGACCGCTGGGGTGGCCTCTCCGTCGGGTTTGCGATCGGGCGGGGGCTTCTTTCACTGGTGAGCTTCGTCGCCCTGCTCGCCTTGACGGCTCACATCAAGATGGAGCTCGTTGAGGGACGCGCTGCGCCGGGCGACGCGCTTGGCCAGCGCCTCAAATCCGCATTTCTCGGTGTTGCGCACTTTGTGGCGGGACAAGGCGCCTCTTGGGATGATGCGTCCGTTGACGCAATCGTAGTGCTCGCGACCATCCTTGTTGTCCCCGCAGTCTTGCTGGCCGTCCTTCTCGTCGCGTGCGGCACTACGCTGCTGCCATTTGGGGGCGAAGCGGTCTCAGCAGCGCAGATTGCTGAGATTTCGGTTGAAGCCTCGCCCTTGGGGACTTGGCCGGTGCACCTGTTCAGCCACAGAAGGGTGCGACGGGGCTGTTGTGGTTTTAAGCACAGCGCATACGAGGAGCTGCGATTGATTCAAGCGGTTGGGGACTGGATTCGCGCCGATACCCTCCGACCGTCCTCGCCGTCCACCACCGGCCCCTCCTTGTAGCACGAAGGCGCCGTGGCGCACCGCGTGCCGGCAGTCGTGCCGGCAAGTGCCGAGTGAAGCGCAAGGACCCGCTCGCCC
>JBDSLU010000093.1:0-7106 GCA_039916225.1 Vicinamibacteraceae bacterium | reverse complement strand
GCCGTGCGCGCGGTGGTCTGCAACTATCGCGACGTCAGCCGTCGGCGGGCCGCCGAGGAGGCCACTCAGGTGGCCGCCCGACGGTTCCGCGCCGTGTTCGAAGGGGCTCGCGACGGGCTGGTGATCGCCGACGATCAGACGCACAGCGTTGCCGCGAACTCGGTGGCGCTGGCGCTGCTGGGGACCACGCAGGACGTCCTGTCACGAGATGGTCTGGCATCTTTCGCCCCCGCCCTTGCCGGACAGCCGTCGGCTCCAGGTGCGGGCGTCGCACGGGGCGCGACTGACGCGTTTCAGCTGTGTCGGTCCGACGGGACGATGCGCGACGTGGAGCTCAGCGCCGCGAACATCCTCCCGGGGCAGCACCTGTCCGTCCTGCGCGACGTCACCGGACGCAAGGCTGCGGAACGCCGCGGAGCCGAGGCGCAGGACCGCTTCGCGGCCATTTTCGCCAACAGTCCCACGGCCATGTTCATTTACGACTGTGGCAGCGGCCACATCGTCGAGGCCAACACCGAGTTCGAGCGGCTGACCGAGCACGCTCGTCGGGATTCGATCGGGCGTTCCTGCAGCGACCTCGGCTTGTGGGCCGCAGTCGGCGCCGAGAACGTGATGCTCACGAGTCCGGACGTGGTCCGAGCGCGGCAGGCCCGACTGGTCCGTCGGACTGGCGAGCCTCGCGACGTCCTGCTCTCGGTGGAGCGCCTCGACGGGCGCGAGCATCGCGACCGGTTGCGGGTGGCTTTGCTGACCGACGTGACCGAGCACAACCTGCTCGAGACGCAACTGCGCCAGTCGCAGAAGATGGAGGCCATCGGTCAGCTCGCCGGGGGCGTCGCCCACGATTTCAACAACCTGCTCACCGTCATCCTCGGCTATGCCGCGTTCCTCTCGAATCGACCGGAGCTGCCGCTCGATGCGGTCACCGACGCCCGCGAGATCCTCAAGGCCGGCCAGACGGCGGCATCCCTGACGCAGCGGTTGCTGGCGTTCAGCCGGCGCACAACCTTCGCGCCGGGCATCGTCGACGTCAACCAATTGATTACCGGCATCCACACGCTCTTGGCCCGCCTCATCGGTGACGGCATCGAGATGGACATGAAACTGGCTGCGAACCTCAGGCAGATCGTCGCCGACGCCCCGGAGCTCGAGCAGATCCTGATCAACCTGACCGTCAACGCCCGGGACGCCATGCCGACCGGCGGGCGCCTGCTGATCGAGACCGCCGATGTCGATCTGGACGCCGCCTTCGTGGCGCTGCACCGGGGGGCGGTGGTGGGCCCTCACGTCATGATTGCCGTCTCCGACACCGGCAGCGGGATGAACGACGCCGTCAAGGCGCGCGCGTTCGAGCCGTTCTTCACGACCAAGCCGAGCGGCAAGGGCACCGGCCTTGGTTTGTCGAGCGTCTACGCCGCGGTCAAACAGGGTCACGGTTCGATCTCCATCGACAGCGAGCCGGGCCAGGGATCGACATTCCACATCTATCTGCCCGCGTCGGAGGAACCTCGCGGCCGTGTCTGCGCGGCGGAACCGGCAACCACTCGGTCCGGCTCAGAGGCCATTCTGCTCGTCGAGGACGATGAAAGCGTGCGCGAGCTGGTGCACGAGATTCTGAGCCGGCAGGGATACGCGGTGACCGCCGCCGCAGGGCCGAAGGAAGGGTTGGAGATCCTGAGCGGCCACGGCCCGTTGGACCTGTTGCTCACCGATCTCACCATGCCGCACATGGGCGGACGCGAATTCGCGCGGCTCTGTCAGACACAGCGAGCCGACTTGCGGGTGCTCTACATGACCGGTCATGCCGAGCCGCTGGCCGAGGATGGCGAACTCCACCCCGGCCTCGCGCTCATCGAGAAACCCTTCGTCGGGCGCGCCCTGCTCGAGCGCGTCCGCGCCGTCCTCGACGCGCCGAGCGCTTCGGCCTGACCGCGGCTCGCCGGGAGGTGCTCATGGGCTCGCTGGACAACACAAACCACATCGATCAGCTCCTTCCGGCCTTCTTCGCCAACGCCCCAATTGGGGGCTCCGCGATCGCGACCGACGGCGGCTGGCGAGTGGTGAACCCGGCCCTCGCGCGCATGCTCGGATACACCGTCGACGAACTGCAGAGCACGTCGCTCGAGGCCCTGACGCACGCCGACGACCTGCCAGCGGTCACGGACGGACTGCGCCGCCTGCTCGCCGCCGGGTGCGAGACATGGGCGATCGAGAAGCGGCTGCGGACGAAGAACAGTGGGTATCTGTGGGTGCACGCCACGACGCGCCTGCAGCGCGACGCCGCCGGCACGCCGGAGCACATCATCACCTACGTCGTCGACATCACGACCCGGAAGGCCGCGGACGACGAGGTCCGGTCCTCCGAGGAGAAGTATCGACGACTGTTCGAGGCGGCCAAGGACGGCATCCTGATTGTCGATGCCCGCACCGGCCACGTCGTCGATGCCAACCCCTTCATGTCCGAACTGACGGGCTACGCACGTGGCGACTTTGTCGGGAAATATCTGTGGGACATCGGCCCCTTCGCTGACATCGCCGCCTCCAAGGCGTCTTTCGCCGAGCTCCAGGCCCAGGACTTCGTCCGCTACGACGATCTGCCCCTCAAGACCGCCGATGGTCGCATGGTCGACGTCGAGTTCGTCAGCAATGTCTATCTCGTGCACGGGACGCGCGTCATCCAGTGCAACGTCCGCGACATCACCGCGCGCAAGCGCATGGAGCGCGAGGCCCGACTGCGGGAACGTGCCATCGCCGCCGTGTCGCAGGGGATTCTGATCACCGACGCTCTCGCCCCGGACCAGCCGATCGTCTACGCGAGCCCAGGATTCACCGCGATCACCGGCTACAGCGCCGACGAGGCGATGGGCCGCAACTGCCGGTTCCTGCAGGGCCCGGACTCGGAGCCGGCCGCGATCGGGATGGTGCGTGAAGCGGTCGCCCGAGGGGGGGGCTGCGTCGTCGAGCTGCTGAACTACCGCAAGGACGGCACGACCTTCTGGAACAACGTGAGCATCTCGCCCGTCAAGGACGACGACGGCACCGTCACCAACTTCGTCGGGGTACAGACCGACGTGACCGTCCGGAGAAACCTGGAGGCACAGTATCGACAGGCCCAGAAGATGGAGGCCATCGGCCGATTGGCCGGCGGTGTCGCTCACGACTTCAACAACCTGCTGACGGTGATCCTGAGCCACGCCGAGCTGCTCGGTGAGGATCTCAAGCCCGACGATCCGCTCGGCGCCGGGCTCAAGGAGATTGGGGACGCCGCCCTGCGCGCCACCGAACTGACGCGTCAGTTGTTGGCGTTCAGCCGCCAACAGGTGCTCGAAACGCGCGTGCTCAACCTGAACGTGGTATTGGCTGGGCTCGACAGGATGTTGCGCCGGCTGCTCGGCGCCGACGTGGAGATCACGCTGCTGCCGGCGGCCGGGCTCGGCAACGTCGTCGGGGATCAGGGGCAGATCGAGCAGATCGTCATGAACCTGGCGGTCAACGCCCGCGATGCCATGCGCCGCGGCGGGTTGCTGACCATCGAGACAGCCAACGTGGAGCTCGACCTCGAGTATGCCCGCGTGCACCACGAGGTCCCCGCCGGCTCGTACGTGCTCATGGCCGTGAGCGACAACGGTATCGGTATCGATCGCGACACGCTGCCGCGCATCTTCGAGCCGTTCTTCACCACGAAGGCTGAAGGCAAGGGCACCGGTCTCGGGCTGGCGACCGTCTTCGGCATCGTCAAGCAGAGCGGCGGCCACATCTTCGTCTACAGCGAACCGGGCGCGGGCACGACGTTCAAGATCTACCTGCCGCGCGTCCGTGCGGCCGCCGACCTGCCGAGCCCGCTGCTGCCACCGGCCGGGTCTGCCGGGGCGGGCGGGACGATTCTGCTGGTCGAGGACGAGCAGCAGTTGCGAGCCCTCGCCACGGCCATTCTGCGGCGGAACGGCTACGTCGTGCTCGACGCCGCCAACGGCGGCGAAGCGCTGCTCGTCTGCGAGCAGCACGGCGGAAACATCGACCTGCTGTTGACTGATGTGGTGCTGCCGAGGATGAGCGGCCGGCAACTCGCCGAACGCCTGGCCCCACTGCGGCCCGCGATGGCCGTTCTCTACATGTCGGGGTACGCCGACGACGCCGTGCTGCAGCACGGGATCCTCGAGTCGCGCGAGGCGTTCCTGGCCAAGCCGTTCACACCCAACACGCTGACGCGGCGAGTCGCCGAGGTGCTCCGCGCCTGGCGCGCCGGCGGTTCGGCGCGACCGACCGGACAACGCGACGCGCCCGGTCCGTCACCAGAGGTCTCGGGCCAGCCCGAGTGAGCTTCGCGCGCGGCGTTCACGGAGAACTCCTCGAGCGCCTGCCCATGCTGAACAGTCGGCTCGCTCAGTCCGGAGCCGCCGACTCGCGTTCCCTGTGCCCTTGAGCACACCCTCGCGCGGCACTACGGGTCACAATCGCTCCAGGTGATTTTATGAACGAACCCCGAGACGAGACCGCCATCCGCTCGCGCGCGGAAGGCGACCGCATCTCCGCGGAGACAGCCAGGGACGAAGCGGAACAGTTCAGACAACTGGCCGAGGAGGCGCGGGAGGTCCGCGACCAACATCGCGAGGCGCTGGAAGCGATCCGTCAGGAGCGGGAGATGCTGCGGAACATCTCCGAGACCGCGCGGACGGCCAGTGAACACGCGCGGGTGTGTGCCGAGACCACGCGCGCCGCCGGCGAAGAAGCTCGAGCGGCCGCCGAGGCCGCCCGGCACGCGGTGGTCGACGCGGTGCAGGCCACCGCCGATACGCTGAACGTATCGCTCGAGAACATGAAGGCCGTCGAGGAGATGCGGCGGGTGCTCCGTGACTTGAAGGACGCCTACCAGCCCGAGCCCAACTGACTGGGGGGGCTTCCGGCCAAGCCAGGCATCGGACTTTCGCATTCGCTGAAGCCCCCGGCGTCGGGCGTCGGGGCCCACTTGCCATGCCTGCCGCTTCGTGACACTGTGAGTGTCCCCTAAGCTCGTCGTTGCGCAGACTATCGGCAGTCGCCGCGGCGTCTGCCGAGGCGATGACCATGCCCAAGACCGTTCGCGCGGCACGAATCGAACCATCGAGCGTCGTCAACTGGGCCGGCGTCCGCGCGGAGCGCCTCCCCTATGCCAGCGGGGCCACGATCTTCGCCCAGGGGGACCCGGCGGCGGCCGTCATGTATCTGGACCAGGGCAACGTCCAGTTGACGGTTCTGTCACGTACGGGCAAGGAAGCCGTGATCGCGGTCCTCGACGCCGGCCACTTCTTTGGCGAGGGTTGTCTGGCCGGCCAGGCGAAGCGCATGTCCACGGCGTCGGCGATGGACGCCTGCTCGATCATCGCGGTGGAGAAGCCGGAGATGGTGCGACATCTGCACGCCCACCCCGCCTTCGCCAGTCGGTTCCTGACCCACATGCTGACCAGGAACATCCGCATCGAAGAAGATCTGGTCGATCAGCTCTTCAACTCCAGCGAGAAGCGACTGGCGCGCACCCTCATACTGCTGTCCCGCTACGGCGAGCCGGAGGCCTCGCACCGGGTGCTGCCGAAGGTGTCGCAGGAAACGCTGGCCGAGATGGTGGGGACCACGCGTTCGCGCGTGAACTTCTTCATGAACAAGTTCCGCAGGCTGGGGTTCATCGAGTACAACGGCACCTTGAAGATCAACCACTCGCTCTTGACCGTCGTCCTGCGCGACTGACCGCGGAGTTGGCGCCGGCGGCGTCGCCGCTTCACGAGTCACGAAGCTCCAGTGCTTGTTGGCACGCTCGAGGATGCTGTCGAGGTCCTCGGCCAGCAGGAAGCGGCGTCGAATCAACTCCATCGCCGCATGCCGAATGCGTTGCAGGTAGTCGCCGGCGCCACGATATCGCTCCTCGAGGGACAAGCGCGGATCGCCCCTGGCTTGGCGCGCCGACCTGGTCGGTGCGAACGGGATATACGATCCCAGGAGCTGGTAAACGTCGTGCGGGTTGCCGACTGAGGGATCGCGGAAGTTCCAGCCAGTGGTCGTCGCCAGCGGTACGGCGACGTCGGGGTCGCGAATCCCGGCGAGGTCGTTTCCATCTCGATCGACCTGCGGGACGAGATACGGAAGCGGAACGACCGTGCCGCTGATCACGCGTGCAGGCCCAGCGATCCGTCGCGGATCGGCGACGTCGGCAAGAGCAGGAAACGCGACCCCGTCAATCGGCACCAACGTGCGATCGCTCAGGCGCGGGTATCGGCTCGGCGGCGGTGGAGCGCCGGCCGCGGCCCACTCGTGCCAGGCGCGAAGCAGTGCCCGCATGACGTTGTTCTGCGGCATTGGATTGTTCAACTGGTGCCCACCGCTTCGCGCCGCCGGGTTGGCCGCGCCGCCGGAGACGGGTGGCGTCCGAACGGGTGGAAACGGCGCGACGATGTGCTGCGTGCCCGCCAGGAAATACATCCGGACGTTCTCCGGCAGCTCGAGATCGCGTCTGCCGTCCGCGGTCGTGTGCGTGAGCGCCGCGGCTCGACCGCCACCCCAGTATTCGACGGGGGTGTTCGTGTAGAAGATCTTCGGGCGCTGCTCCGGCCGATAGCGCGATTGAATGCCGCCGCGCCTGCCGTCGGCATCGACCTGCTCGAGATCCGCAAACGGAAACTGCGTGGCCGTGAACAACTCGGCCTGCGCCGGTGTGGCAAAACGCTCGTTGAAGCCGCTGCGCGACGCGCCGGCGATGTGGATCCACATGGCGTCGAACACGCGGCGATCCCGCTCGTCGGCGTTGAAGCCCTCGTAGAGGAACTGTCGAAGGAATCGCCCGGCCTGCGACACGCCCATCGCGTAGGCGTGCTGTCCGTGGACGGGCAAGTCGGATCGATAGCGGAACGCGGCCGCGGCATCACGAATCGCGGCAAGTCCCACGCCCGCGACGAGCGCGCCGGACGGGCGGTAGGTGACGCGATAGTACCGCCCAGGCTCGAAGCCCGTCGCCAGGCGCAGCTTGGGGAGATGGTCGGGGCCGGCGATGAAACGCCAGCGCTCGCGTGGAATCTCCGCGCCCGTGTCCCAGAAGCGATCGCGAACCGTGAGGATGTCCGTCGGGCTGTCACTGTTGG
>JBDSLU010000092.1:0-25882 GCA_039916225.1 Vicinamibacteraceae bacterium | reverse complement strand
TGACGGCGTTGCTCAGCAGGTTGACCAGCACCTGGCCGAGCCGGAGCCGATCGCCGATGAGATGCGACGGGATCGACGCGTCCGCATCGATGTCGAGCTCCAGCCCCTTGGCTGTGGCGGCCGAGGTCACGACCTTCACCGCCTGCGACAGGACGCTGCCGAGGGCGAAGGGCGCCTTGTCGAGCGCGAGCTGACCCGATTCGATGGTCGACAGATCGAGGATGTCGTTGATGATCGCGAGCAGGATCTGGCCGCTGGAGCGGATGGTCTCGGTGACCTCGCGCTGCGAGGCATCGAGCGGTGTCGCGGAGAGCAGCTCCGCCATGCCGATCACGCCGTTCATCGGCGTCCGGATCTCGTGGCTCATGTTGGCGAGGAACTGGCTCTTGGCCCGGCTGGCGGCCTCGGCCCGCGACGTCGCCGACGCCAGGGCCGCTGTGCGATCGCGGACGCGTTCGTCGAGCTCGGCGAGTGTCGCCGTCAGCGCGGCGTTGGCGCGCTCGCGATCGTCGAGCGCGGAGCGGACCTCCACGTGGCTCTCGTGCAGCCGCGCCACCATCGACTCGAAGCCACGCTCGAGGTCCCGCACTTCGGACGGCGCACCCGGGTCGGCGGACAGCGTCAGGCCGCGCTCGTCGCCCGACACGGCGCGGCTGGCGGCGACGAGCTGTTCGAGCGGGCCGGTGACGCGCGCCGCGGTCAGGCGCACCAGCGGGATGGCGACGATCAGTGTGAGCAGGCCCCAGCCCGCGGTCAGGGCATAGAGCCGGGCTACCGGTTCGTGGACGTCCTTGGCCGGCAAGTGCGCAAGGATCCGCCAGCCAAGACGTTCGAGCGTGGCGCTGGCGACCAGGGCCCGGGCCGGGCCAGCCGCCCCGAGGTCGCCGGGCTCGACCCACGTCTGGGCCACGAACGGTGTCAAGGCGGCCAGGCGGCGTGGGCCGGCGCCGGCCATCACCCGGCCGGCCGCATCGGTGATGACGGCGGTGGTGGTCGGCCGGTTGACGACGCCGCCCACGGCGGCCGCCACGGCGGACAGATCGAGGGCGCCGATGACGACGCCGGACACTTCGCCGGACGCCGAGACCACCGGCACGCTGAGGGCGACGACCGGATCGTGCGCCAGCCACGGGTTCACCACCACGCCCGACAACTGCGGCTGACGGCTGGCCACGGCGGCGGCGACGAAGGCAGGGGGCATCGTCGGCACAGCGGTCGCGTCGCGTGGGCCGGCCGTCGCGTCGGCCGCGCTGGGGTCGTCGTCGTTGGTTTCCACCGCAAGACCCTGGGCGCCGGATCGGCCGGCGCGACCCGGCGGGGCCGGGGCCACCTCACCGGCCCCAGCGAGGACGTGACCCGCCGGATCGGTCAGCAGCAGGCTGGTGAAACGTGGGCGGAGCCGCTGTTCCTGAGCGAGCGCCAAGGCGCCGCGAACCGCCAGCGGGTGTCCGCGGTCGTCGTCGGCCAGTCGGGCGGCAACGGCCTGCAGCGCGGCCTGCTGCTCCGCGACGATGTCACCGACGCGATGCCCGACCAGGCGGACGCGATCGCTCAGCTCGGCGGTGGCCCCGCGCTCGGCCGCACGCGCGAAGAGCCCGCCCAGGCCGAGGCCGAGCAGTGCCAGCGGGATCGCCGTCAGCGGCACGAGCTGGTGAAACAACTGGGTACGAAGGGGCTTCGGATCTCGGACGCCGCCTTGCGTGCGCAGCCGCTGGAGCGGTCCCGGCAGGCCGGCCACGAGTTCGGCCAGCACGACGTTGAGGAGCCCGGAGAGCGACTGGCCAGCCGCCGCCAGGGTGATTTCCGTCGCGTCGTGGCCGAGCATCCGCCCGACCCCGACGATCAGCACCGGGATGCCGAGGACGATCCAGTAGCCGAGGCCGGCGAGGACGGGGACCCAGCCCCGGCGCGCCAGCAGCGTGACCGTGAGCACTTCGGAGACGGCCAGCAGGCTGACGAGCGGCGACTGCGTTTCCCACGCCGTTCGCGCGGTCGCCACCAGCGCGGTCAGAGCGCCCCACCACGGACCGGCAATGAGGCCGACGAAGATCGAGAACATCCCGTCGAGCCGCAACGGGTTGCCGTCGGACAGCTCGACACCGGCGTCGAGGAGGCGGTCTCCGAGCAGCCCGGCGATCACGCTGAGCGCGAGGAAGCGGAAGAATACCCGTCGAGGCGACGGGTCACCGGCGGCGGCCGGCGGGACAGGAGCGAACGTCATGCGTGAACCAAAGGAACCCTGGGGCCTCCCATACGAGGAATCGGCAAACCTGCACAGTCCTTCAATCGCCGTCGTTTATGCCGGCAAAACGGCCCCCGGAGGGCGGCGGTCGGCTTCTTCCCGGTCGAGCCGGTTTGACCCTTGCCGGGCGAACTCGCTATGGTTCCCCCGTCGATGATCGTGCGTCACACCGAGGGCCGCCTCCTTTGCTTGTCTCAGCCGGACCACGCGGCCCTGGCCGCGCAACTGGCCGAAGCGTGGGCCGCCGATGGACTCCCCAGCCGCCGGACCCGGGAACGGGTCATCGAAGCCGTCCGCGTGCACGACATGGGTTGGGCTCCCGAGGACCGGGCCCTGCGCTTCGACGCGGCCACTCATGGTCCGCACGGCTTCATCACCGCGCCGCTCGATGTCCGGCAGGGCGCCTTCCTGCGCGGCGTCGAGGACCTCACCCCGGGCGATCCCTACATTGCCGCGCTGGTCGCCCAGCACGGCCTGACCGTGTATCGGCGGTTCCAGCACGATCCCGCGTGGTCGAGCTTCTTCCCGGCCCTGGAACGGCGCCGGGACGACCTGTGCGGGCAGGTCCTCGCCGAAGCCAATGGCGCGCCCTTCACGTTCCTGCAGGACTACACCGTCCTCGGACTGTGCGACCTGTTTTCCCTGGTGTTCTGCAACGGCTGGCGCGAGCCTCACCTCATGGAGGGCTACGAAGCCGTCTTGGAGGGCGATCGGCTGGTGGTGACACCAGACCCCTTCGGGGGGGCCGTCGTCGAGCTGGACACCCCGGCGCGGGCCCTGCCGCTGCGTCCCTACTGGAGCCAGGACGACCTCGACGCCGCCTGGGCCGACGCCGAGCCGACCCGGCTGACGGGCCGCGCGATCGGGGCGCGGCCGGCGTCATGAGCCGGATCCTCGTCGTCGAAGACGACCAGGACATCGCCAGCCTGATCGTCCACTACCTGACGCCGGCGGGGTACGAGTCCGAGGTGATCGCCAACGGCAGCGACGCGCTCGCCGCGGCGCGTCGGCAGGCGCCGGATCTGGTCATCCTCGACCGCATGCTGCCGGGTCTCGACGGACTCGAGATCTGCCGCGCCCTGCGCGCCGACGCCGAGCTGGGTGCGGTCCCCATCCTGATGCTCACGGCCCGGGCGGAGGAGATCGACCGCATCGCCGGCTTCGAGACCGGCGCCGATGACTACGTCACCAAGCCGTTCAGCCCCAAGGAGCTGGTGGCGCGCATCGCGGCGCTGCTGCGACGCGTCCGAAGGGGGCCGGCCGAGGGCGAGCGCCTGCTCCGCTACGGGCCGCTCGTCGTCGACGTCGAGCGCCACGTCGTCACCGACGGCGAGCGCGACGTGCGGCTGACGGCCAAGGAGTACCTGCTGCTCCGCTACTTCCTCGAGCATCGCGGCCGCGTGCTGTCGCGCGACCTGCTGCTCACCGACGTCTGGGGCTACCAGTACACCGGCGGGACGCGGACCGTCGACGTCCACGTGCGCCGGCTGCGCGAGAAGCTCCCGGCGCTGGTGCAGGCCATCGAGACGATCAAGCAGTTCGGCTACAAGTTGAAGGTGGATGGCTCGGACGACAGCTAGCGCGACACGCTGGCGTCACATCCTGCTTCGATAGTGCGCCCATGCGTGTCCGCACCGAATCAACCATCGCCGGCGCCACGGCCGCCGCCGCGGCGCTCACCGCCGCCGTCCTGACCGCTGGCCTCTTCGAAGGGTCGGGTCTGGGAGCGTTCGCCACGATGTCGGCCGCTGTGACGGCCGGCCTCGCCGCTGGTGCCGGCGTGGGTGCCCTGGCCGGCAGGGCCGCCTCGGGCCGGCTGGCGTGGTTGCGCGAGACCGCCGAGGCCTACGGCCGAGGCGACCTTTCGCGCCGGCTTCGCAGCGGGCCCGACGAGCTCGGCGACATCCTGCGGCCGCTCGACGACGCCTTCCAGTCGCTGTCGGCGCGCCTGAGTGTCCTGACCCGCGATCGGGCGCGGATGGAGGCGATCCTCTCCGGGATGGTCGAGGGCGTACTGGTGGTGGACGAGCAGGGCGTCGTCCAGCTCGCCAACGAGGCGGCACGACGGGCCCTCCGGGTGCGCGACGATCCGGTCGGGCGCCGCTACGTCGAACTGGTCCGCCACCCGGACATCGAGGCGCAGATCAGCCGGGCGCTGCGCGGCGAGCCGACCGATGCCCAGGAGCTGACCATCGCCCAGGAACCGGCCCAGATGATCATGGCGCAGGCGACTCGCGTCTCCGGCGAGGGTTCGCAGGGCGTCGTGCTCGTGCTGCACGACATCACCGGCCTGCGCCGCGCCGACCGGATCCGTCGCGACTTCGTCGCCAACGTGTCGCACGAACTGCGGACGCCGCTGACCGCCATCCGCGGCTACGTCGAAGCCCTGCTCGATCTCGTCCCCGCCGACGCCGAGACGCGCCGGTTCCTGGACATCATCGCGCGCCACTCGAGCCGCATGGAGGGCCTGGTCAAGGACCTGCTCCGCCTGACCCGCCTCGAAGCAGGGCAGGAGCCCCTCGATCGCGTGTCCTGCGCGCCGGCCCACCTGTTCGACGGCGTCGTGCACGACCTCGAGCCGCTGCTCGCCCGGCGCCAGCAGCAGGTGACGATTACGGTCGCGCCGGACGCCGCCGCCGCGCTCGTCGGCGATCCTGTCAAGCTGCACGACGTGCTGCGCAACCTGATCGAGAACGCCGCCAACTACGCGCCCGAGGGGACGACCATCTCGCTGGCGGCGCGCCACGATGCCGATCACGTCACGCTGGTCGTCGAGGACGAAGGCCCGGGCATTCCCGACGCCGACTTGCAGCGCATTTTCGAGCGTTTCTACCGCGTCGACAAGGCCCGCTCGCGCGAAACCGGCGGCACTGGCCTCGGCCTGTCGATCGTCAAGCACCTCGTCGGCCTGCACGGCGGCGACGTCCGCGCCGAGAACCGCCCCACCGGAGGCGCGCGCTTCATCGTGCGGATCCCGACATGACCTGGCTGCTCGTCGGGATCGGCGGCGCGCTGGGATCGATGGCCCGTTATGGCGTCAACGAGGCCGCCGCCCGCTGGCTGCCGGCCGGCTTCCCGTTCGGCACCGCCATCGTCAACGCGCTCGGGTGCGCGATCTTCGGCGTGCTCGCCGGCGTCGGCGAACGCAGCGGGGTGATGACGCCGGCGCTGCGCGCCTTCTGTCTCACCGGGGTCCTCGGCGGCCTGACCACGTTCTCGTCCTACGCGCACGACTCGTTCGCGCTGGCCCGCGACGGCGGCTGGTCCCTGGCCTTGCTCAACGCGATTGGCCAGGTGATCGTCGGTCTCGCCGCGGTCGCCATCGGGTGGTGGGCCGCGCGCAGCCTGGCCTGACCTCGAGGCGCGCAGCGCGCCCGCGACGCGCTGCTAGAATACGCGGGCTCATGCTCAACCCCGACCGGTACTTCGACCCGTCTCCCGGTGTCCGCGACATCGCCCGCGAGCTCTACGGTCGGGCCGAGCGCCTGCCGCTCGTGTGTCCGCACGGCCATGTCGACCCGCGCATCCTGGCCGAGAACACGCCGTTCCCCGATCCGGCGGCGTTGCTCGTCATCCCGGACCACTACGTCACGCGGATGCTCTACTCGCAAGGCGTGTCGCTCGAGGCACTGGGCGTGCCCTCGCTCGATGGCTCGCCGGTCGAGACCGACTCGCGCCGCATCTGGCGGCACTTCGCCGGGCACATGCCGCTCTTCCGCGGCACGCCCAGCGGCTGCTGGCTTCGCCACGAGTTGGCCGACGTTTTCGGCATCGACGAGCCGCTCACGGCCCGCAGCGCGGATGCCGTCTACGACCGGATCGACGCCCAGCTCCGGACCGACGCGTTCCGGCCGCGCGCACTCTTCGAGCGTTTTCGGATCGAGGTGCTCTGCACCACCGATTCCGCAACCGATACGCTGACCTGGCATCAGCAGATCCGCGACTCGGGCTGGACGGGCGTGGTCAAGCCAACGTTCCGCCCCGACCTCGCCATCAACATCCTGCACCCCGACTGGTCGGCCGAGATGGATCGGCTGGCGACGCTGACCGGGCGCACCGTCGGCGACTACCGCTCCTACATCGCCGCCCTCGAGGCCCGCCGCACGTTCTTCCGCGGCGTCGGGGCCACCGCCACCGACCACGCGGCGCTGACGCCGTACACGACCCGCCTGTCCGATCGCGACGCCTCGGCGATCTTCGCCCGGGCTCGCGCCGGCGAGGCGACGCCGGACGACCTCGCCGCCTTCACCGGCCACATGCTGATGGAGATGGCGCGAATGAGCGTCGAGGACGGCCTGGTGATGCAGCTCCATCCCGGATCGCTGCGGAACCACAACGCCGCCGTGTTCACCCGCTTCGGCCCCGATCGCGGCTGCGACATCCCCGTCGCCACCGAATACACGCGGAACCTGCAGCCGCTGCTGAACGCCTACGGCAACGACCCGCGCTTCCGGCTGGTGCTGTTCACGCTCGACGAGTCGACCTACTCGCGCGAGCTGGCGCCGCTGGCCGGGCACTACCCGGCCCTCCGCCTCGGGCCGCCGTGGTGGTTCCACGACAGCCTCGAGGGCATGGAGCGTTTCCGCCACGCGGTGACCGAGACTGCCGGCTTCTACAACACCGCCGGGTTCAACGACGACACGCGCGCGTTCCCGTCGATCCCGGCCCGCCACGACCTCTGCCGGCGCGTCGACGCCAACTTCCTGGCCGGCCTGGTCGCGCGCCACGTGCTCGAGCTCGACGAGGCGCAGGAGCTCATCGTCGACTTGAGCTACGGGCTGGCCAAGGCGACGTATCGCCTGCCCTGATCGCAGCGCCGGACACCGCTACTTTCCTTTCGCGCCGCTGATCTTCTCGGCCAGGCGCCGCGGGCCGCCGTCCTTGTCAGTGAGGCCGGCACCTTTGACCAGGCTATCGGCCTCGGTGCCGCCGATGTAATCCATCGCCTTGAGCGACACCCAGCGACAGTCCTCGTCCTCGGTCGGGTAGCGCTGGCTGAGGAGCGGCACCGCCTCGGCGGCGCCGAGACGCGCCAGCGCTTCGATCAGCGACGAGCGGCGATTTTCGTCAGGCTCCTTCGGCACCAGCGCCAGCAGAACGGCCGGCGCCGCAGGCGATCCGGACAGGCCCAGGCGATGCACGGCCGCCGCCGATCGCTGCTCGCCCCCGGACTTCAGCTGGTCGAGCACGGCGGCGACGCCGGGATGCGGTGGCGCCTTGATGTGGAGGCGGTTGAGCCGCGCCAGCGCCTCCTGGGCGCCTTCGACCAGCAGGTGCGCCAGCGCCACCGCCGCTTCGTCCTTGCGGCCCATGCCGGCGTTGTAGCCGCCGTTGTAGTTGTGCAGACGCATCGACACGGTCTGCGGCGGCCCGCCGTGGGCGACGCGGAAGTCGATGTCCAGGTAGCCCCAGAACAGCGTCGCGCCGTACGGGATCTGCTTGCTGTCGACGTAGATGTCCTTGATCGTGCCGTCGATCTGCCACGGCGACGCTCCCGTCGTGGCGAACCCCATCGCCGTCGCTTCCTGCTTCAGGGCACTGGCGAACAGCGCGCCGAGATCGAGCGACGCGTCGAGGTTGTACTCGGGACCGCGGGTCATGAAGCCAGTCGCGCCGCGGCGGACGATCTTGGCGCCCTTGTCGAAGGTGCTGGCAATCGTGCCGATGGCGATGGCGGAATTGGCGCCGTCGACGGCCGGCGCCGTCAACCGGTTGACCTCGTCGTGGCCCTCCTCGAGGGTCAACTCCTTGATCGTGCCGATGGCCAGGACGGTCGCCGTCGCCAGCGCCACGCCGCCCATGCAGAGACCTGTTTTCAGACTGTGTCGCATCGCCACTCCTTGTTCGGCCCCAGCTGGCCAGAGGGTTCAACGTCGGTCATCCCGAGATAGAACGCGGCGGCATGGCCTTACGCATCAGTCGCGCGCTGTCGCGCTCACCGACGCACACCTGGCGGCACCGTCAACTGCCAACCTCCAGGACCCAACTCCCACGGAATCCTGCTCATCGCGGGACAAGGACCATCTTGGGAGTCGGGAATTGGACGTCGGACGTTGACACAGCACATGAGCGCTGGGGCTAGTCCCAGGCCAGCGTCGCGCCGGTCTGGTACTCGGTGACCCGCGTCTCGAAGAAGTTCTTCTCCTTCGAAAGGTCGGTCGCCTGCGACATCCACGGGAACGGGTTGTCACGCAGGTAGCGCTTGGGCAGGCCGAGCCGCTCGAGCCGGCGGTCGGCGACGTACTCGACATAGGCGGCGAACTGGGCCGCGTTCAGGCCCAGCACTCCGTCCGGACACGCCTCGTGCGCGTAAGCCTGCTCCAGGACGACGGCGCGCTCGACGAGATCCTGGATTTCCGCCTTGAACTCTGGCGTCCACACGCCCGGGTTCTCCTGACCGATGGTCGCGATCAGATCGCAGCCAAAGGCCAGGTGCAGGCTCTCGTCGCGCATGATGTACTCGAACTGCTCGCCGAGGCCGACCATCTTGTTCTGCCGGCGCAGCGCCAGCATCATCGCGAAGCCTGCGTAGAAGAAGATGCCTTCCATGATCACGTAGAAGCCGACGAGATCACGAAGGAAGCGCTGGATGTTGGCGATGCCGGTGGTGACGAAACCGGGCTCGAACACGGTGCGCGTCAGGTCGACGACGAAGGCGTCCTTGGCCGCGATCGAAGGGATGCGGATGTACATGTTGTACACCTCGTCCGGATCGAGGCTGAGCGAGTCGCAGCCGTAGATGAAGGTGTCGGTGTGGATGGCTTCTTCGAAGGCCTGGCGCAACAGGTACTGGCGCGCCTCCGGGCTGGTCACGTGCTGATAGACGGCGAGCACGATGTTGTTCGCGGTCAGAGACTCCGCCGTCGAGAAGAAGCCGAGATTGTAGAGCACGAGGCGTCGCTCGGCCTCGCTCAGCACGAGCGTCGACTTCCACTGCTCGACGTCCTTCTGCATCGACACTTCTTCCGGCGTCCAGTTGTTGGCGATCGCCGCCTTGTAATACTGCCGCGCCCACGGATAGCGGATCGGCAGGATCTTGTTGGGATCGGTCTTGGCGCTGTTGATGATCATGGCTACTGACAGGACTCGCAGTCGGGATCGTCGATGCGGCACAGGGCCGGGTCGGCGACCGCCACCGGGTCCATGACCGGCGCCGGCACCGCCGATGGTGCGGCACCTGCCGCCGGGACGGGCGCTTCGTACTGGCGGGTCTGGGTGAAGCCGAAGCGACCGGCGTCGAGGGTCGACTTCTCGACCTGCGACGCGGCCAGCGTGCGCAAGTAGTAGGTGGTCTTCAGGCCCTGCCGCCACGCCGCCAGGTAGACCTCGCTCAGCTTGCGGCCCGACGCCCCCTTCATGAACACCGTGTGGGCCTGGCTCTGATCGATCCACTTGGCCCGCACTGCAGTCGGCTGCAGCGCGGCGATCGGATCGATTTCAAACGTCTCGCGATACTTGTCCTTCAGCCGATCCGGCACGCCGGCGATCATCCGCAGGTTGCCGTCGAAGTACTTCAGGTGGTCGAGCATGTCGGCGCTCCACAGGCCCAGCGCCTTGAGATCGCGGACCAGGTGGGCGTTGACGATGGTGAACTCGCCGCTGATGTTCGACTTGACGTAGATGTTGCGATAGATCGGCTCGATGCACGGATAGCAGCCGGCGATGTTGGCGATGGTCGCGGTCGGGGCGATGGCCATGGTGTTCGAGTTGCGCATGCCGTGCGCAGCGACGCTGGCATAGACCGGCGCCCAGTCCAGGCGCCGTGTCCGGTTCACGTCGACGGGCGCGCCCCGTTCGGCATCGAGCAGGGCCAGCGTGTCGAAGGGCAGCAAGCCCCGATCCCACTTCGAGCCGGCATAGGACACGTAGGGCGCTCGTTCGGCGGCCAGCCGCGACGAGGCCAGGATGGCGTGATACGAGATCAGCTCCATCGTCCGATCAGCGAGCGCGACGGCGTCCGGCGCGTCGAACGGCAGATCGAGGTCGAACAGCGCGTCCTGCCAGCCCATGAGGCCGAGGCCGACCGGGCGATGGCGCAGGTTCGAGGTCCGCGCTTCCGGCGTCGGATAGAAGTTGATGTCGACCACGTTGTCGAGCATCCGCATGGCCAACGTCACCGTCTCGCCCAGCGCCGCTTCGTCGAGCCGCCCGCCGGCGACGTGGCGCGCCAGGTTCACCGAGCCGAGGTTGCACACCGCGGTCTCTTCGACGCTCGTGTTGAGCGTGATCTCCGTGCACAGGTTCGAGCTGTGGACGACGCCGGCATGATCCTGCGGCGAGCGGACGTTGCATGGATCCTTGAAGGTGATCCACGGATGCCCGGTCTCGAAGAGCATCGTCAGCATCTTGCGCCACAGGGCCGAGGCCGGCACCGTGCGATGCAGGTGCAACTCGCCTCGAGCGGCGCGGGCCTCGGCCTCCCGATAGCGATCGGCAAAGGCACGCCCGTAGATTTCGTGCAGATCGGGGACTTCGTCGGGCGAGAACAGCGTCCACGGCCCGTCGGCCTCGACCCGGGCCATGAACAGGTCGGGGATCCACACCGCCGTGTTCATGTCATGGGTGCGGCGGCGCTCGTCGCCGGTGTTCCGGCGCAACTCGAGAAAGTCCTCGATGTCGTAGTGCCAGGCCTCGAGATAGGCGCAGGTGGCGCCGCGGCGCTTGCCGCTGCGGTTGATCGCCATGGTGACGTCGTTGGCGACCTTCAGGAACGGCACGACGCCCTGGCTCTCGACGCGGGTGCTGGCGATGCGCGCGCCGGTGCCGCGGATGCTGGTCCAGTCGTTGCCCAGCCCGCCCGACCACTTCGAGAGCTGGGCGTTGTCGCCGAGCGCCTTGAAGATGTGGGCGAGGTCGTCCTGCACCGTCGTCAGGTAGCAGGACGACAGCTGCGGCCGCGGCGTGCCGGCGTGGAACAGCGTCGGCGTCGACGGCACGTAGCGCAGCGTCGACATCAGGTCGTAGAAGGCGATGGCCTGGGCCGTCGGCTCGTCCTCGTCGACCGCCAGCCCCATCGCGACTCGCATCCAGAACGCCTGCGGCAGCTCCACGATGCGGCCGCCGTCGCGCGCCAGGTAGCGATCGGCCAGCGTCTGCACGCCCAGGTACTGAAACAGCGCGTCGCGCTCGGGATGCAGCGCGGCGGCGAGGGCCGCGTGATCGAACGTGGTGAGACGCGCGTCGTAGAGGCCACTGCCGATCCCGCGCCGCATCTCCGCAGTGAAGGCCTCGCGATAACGGGCTTCGCGATCGCCGTCGCCGAGCGACTGACGGGTCACCTCGCGAAACAGCGCGTCGAGCTGCAGCCGCGCCGCCGCGACGCTGTAGGCCGGGTCGCGCTCGATGAACGCCGCCGCGGCCAGCACCAGCGCGCGCTCGATCTGCGTCGTCGCCATGCCGTCGAAGATCGTCCGCAGCGCCTCGTCGACGAGCGCGTCGACCGAGACGTCGGGCACGAGGTCACCGACGCGAGCCGTCACCGCGGCCACCAGCCGCGTCGTATCGAACGGCACGGTGCCGCCATCGCGGGTGCGGACGGTGAGCCGGCCGAGACGCGCCCGCTCCACCGCCGCGGCGCGCAGTGCGTTGCGCTCGCGCTGCCGGTCGGCGCGATAGAGGATGTAGGCCTTCGCGACCTCGTAGAGTCCCTCCCGGACCAGTGCCTTCTCGACCAGGTCCTGGACGTGCTCGACGGTCGGTGGAGCCTCGCCGAAGCGCGCCCCCGCCTCGGCGACCACGCCGTCGACGATGGCTTCGGTGCGACCGGCCTCGACCGGGGCGCCAACGGCGCGGATCGCCTTGGCGACGGCGGCGTGAATCCGGCCGCGGTCGAAGGGAACGGTGTCTCCGGTGCGTTTGACGATGCGCAATATGGCCACGAGCGATCTCCCGAAAGGAACTGGATCTCCCAACATATGGGCTGCGCCGGCCAGCGGTCAACTACATCTTGTGGTCTGGCGATGGACTGCCGTACGGTCCAGCCGGGGCGTGGCGGTAACATCTCTCCATGGGCAAGGTGCTGCCGCAGGTCACCGACGGGCTTCGGGCGTTCATCGAACGCCAGCACCTGTTCTTCGTCGCCACCGCGCCGCTGGCCGGCGGGCACGTCAACTTGTCGCCGAAGGGGATGGATTCCTTCCGGGTGCTCGGCCCGACGACGGTCGCCTACCTCGACAACGTCGGCAGCGGCAATGAGACGGCCGCCCATCTGCTCGACAACGGCCGCATCACGCTGATGTTCTGCGCGTTCGAAGGCTCGCCGCTGATTCTCCGGCTCTACGGCACCGGACGCGCCGTCCTCCCGACCGACGGCGAGTGGGCCGAACTGAGCGCCCGATTCCCGACCCGGCCTGGCGTCCGTCAGATCATCGTGGCCGAACTGACCCGGGTTCAGACCTCGTGCGGCGAGGCGGTGCCCTTCCTCGGCTACGTGGGCGAGCGTGACCAGCTCGTCCAGTGGGCCGTGGCCAAGGGCGCCGACGGCCTGCAGGCCTACCAGCGCGACAAGAACGTCCGCAGCATCGACGGCCTGCCGACGCCGCTGACCGGGATCACACCGGCATGAACACGCCCGACGCCAGCGCGCCGGGGGCGCGCGAGCGCCACCGCGGCGAGCGCATCGGCTGGCTGCGGGCCGCGGTGCTCGGCGCCAACGACGGCATCGTGTCGACGGCGAGCCTGGTCATCGGCATCGCCGCCGCGCAGGGCGACCGGCGCCAGATCCTCGTGGCCGGCGTCGCCGGGCTGGTCGCCGGCGCGATGTCGATGGCCGCCGGCGAGTACGTCTCGGTCAGCTCACAAGTCGACGTCGAGCTTGCCGACCTGGCCATCGAGCGCGAGCACCTGGCGGCCGACCCGCTGTTCGAGCGCGACGAACTCGCCGAGATCTACGTCGCCCGCGGACTGGATGCGGCGCTGGCTCAGGACGTCGCCGAGCAGCTGATGGCGCACGACGCGCTCGGCGCGCATGCCCGCGACGAGCTGGGCTTCTCGCACGTCCTCGTGGCGCGGCCGGTCCAGGCGGCCCTCGCCTCGGCAGGGTCGTTCGGCGTCGGCGCGGCCATGCCGCTCGCCGCGGCGGCGTTTGCCCCCGACCAGGGCACGATCCTGGTCATCGCCGCCGCCTCCTTGCTTTTCCTGGCCGCACTTGGCGCCGTCTCCGCGCGTGCCGGCGGGGCCCGCCCCACCCGCGGCGCCCTGCGCGTCACCTTCTGGGGGGCGCTGGCAATGGTATTCACCGCCGCCGTCGGCTGGCTGTTCGGGATCTCGCTCGCCTGATGCCCACGACGCTTCCCAAGGTCCGGGCCCTCACCGCCGGCGTCGATCTCGAGACCCTGGGCGAGTGGGGCCCTGTCGAGACCGCGCTCGGCCTGCTGTCTCGGGCCCGCGCCCGCCTCGCGCGCGAAGGGTTCGAGGTGCAGCTGGCGCGACTCTCGCTGCCACCGCTCCTGGCCAAGCTCGATGCGGCGCAGCGCTGGACCAGCCTCGCCCACGTCCGCCAACTCGACGCGCTCGCCGGCGACGCCGGCGTCGTCCTCAGCGTCGGGCCCCTCGCCATCGACGACGCGCCGGATGCCGGACTGGCCACGTGGATCGCCGACCTCAACGCGGCCACGTCCCATACCCACGCCAGCGTGGTCATCGCCTCACCGGATGGCGGCGTCCACCGGCACAACGCGACGATTGCCGCGGCGGCGATGCGCGCGATTGCGAGGGCGTCCTCGGACGGGCTCGGTAACTTTCGCTTCGCGGCGGCGGCGCGAGTCCCGGCGCTGACGCCGTTCTTCCCCGTCGCGTGGCACTACGGCGCGCCGGCGATCTCGGCGGGACTCGAGTCGGCCCATCTCGTCCACGACGCCGTGCGCGAGGCGCGGCACGCCGAGGAGGCCGGCCGGCGGCTGATCGATCACCTGGGCCCGGCGTTGATGGGCGTCGAGCGCGTGCTCGACGGCATCGCCCACGACGAGCGCGTGCACTACGCCGGCATCGACACGTCGCCGGCGCCGCTCGGCCCGGTCAGCATCGGCGCGGCCATCGAGGCGTTGTCGGGCAGCGCCTTCGGCGACACCGGCACGCTCGACGCGTGCGCGACGCTGACGGCAGCCATCAAGGCGCTGCCGGTCCGCGCCTGCGGCTACTGCGGGTTGATGCTGCCGGTGCTCGAGGACGACGTCCTCGCCGCGCGCGCCTCGGAAGGCCGCTTCGGGCTCCGCGAACTGCTCCTGTATTCGAGCGTCTGTGGCACCGGGCTGGACGTGGTGCCGATTCCCGGCGACACGCCGGAGGCCTCGATCGCGCGGCTCCTGCTCGACGTCGCCGCGCTGTCGACGCGCCTCGACAAGCCGCTCTCGGCGCGCCTGCTCCTCGCCCCGGGCCTCGCGCCGGGCGAGGTGACGACGTTCGACAATCCGTATTTGGTGAACGCCCGCGTGCTCGCGGTCTAACGACCAACCGCCAACGACCAACCGCCAACGTCCAACCGCCAACTCCCAAGCTGGCCTTGGTTGGAAGTTGGGGATTGGAAGTTGGAGATTGGAGGTTGGAGGTTGGAGGTTGGAAGTTCCGCGCGAGCGCTAGACGTTCGCGAGGTGCTGCACGTGGCCGGTGCTGTCGCCGATCGATTCCTCGCGGACGCCCATGCGATCGAGCAGCGTCATGTAGAGGTTCGTCATCGGCGTGTCCTTGGCATAGCGGATGTGCCGGCCGGGCGCGAGGGCGCCGCCGCCGTTGCCGACCAGCAGCACCGGCAGATCCAGATGCGTGTGCTTGTTGCCGTCGGCGATGCCGCTGCCGTAGACGATCATCGAGTGGTCGAGCAGCGAGCCGTCACCGTCCGGCGTCACCGCCAGCTTCTGGATGAACTTGGCGAAGAGTCCCATGTGGAACTCGTTGATCTGGGTGACCTTCTCGATCCACTCCGGATTGTTGCGGTGGTGCGTCAGCGGATGGTGTGGGTCGGCGACGCCGATCTCCGGATAGGTCCGCGTGCTGCCTTCGCGCGCGATCATCGTGGTGGCGATGCGGGTGATGTCGGCCTGGAAGGCCAGCGCCTGCAGGTCGAACATCAGCGAGACGTGCTCGGCGAACGTCTCGGGAATGCCGCTCGGCTTCTCCATCTCCGGCAGCCAGTCGGTGTTGTGCGACTCGGCCTGCGCGATGCGCTGCTCGATCTCGCGGACGGCGGTGAAGTACTCGTCCAGCTTGCGGCGATCGTTGGCCCCGAGATCGTTGCGCAAGGCCGCGCTCCGTTCACCGACGAGGTCGAGGATGCTCCGGCGGGTGCGCATGCGCTGCGCCCGCGTCGCCGGATCGAGACCGGCATCGGCGCCGAACAGGCGCTCGAAGACCGCCCGCGGGTTGGTCTCGGGCGGCTGCGGCGTCGTCTCGCTGCGCCACGACAGGCTGTTGGTGTAGGCGCAGCTGTAGCCGGAGTCGCAGTTGCCGACGATGCGCGTGTCCTCGCACCCCAGCTCGATCGATCCGAGCCGCGTCTGTGAGCCGATCTGGCGGGCCGCGATCTGGTCGACGGAGACGCCGTTCTTGATGTCGGCGCCGGAGGTCTTGCGGCAGTGGACACCGGTCAGGAACACCGCGCCGGCCCGGGCATGGTCGCCGGGGCCGTCGCCGAGGGCGTTGCCGTTGTTGTGCTCGAGGCCGGACAGCACAAGCATCCGGTCCTTGACCGAAGTGAGCGGCTTGAGGATGCGTGGTAGCTCGAAGCCGGCGCCCTCGGCCGACGGCGTCCACTGCTCCATCGTCACGCCGTTCGGGACGTAGGCAAAGGCGAGGCGGAGCGGAGCGGCGCCGGCCTTCCGCCCGGCGGCCGCGGCAAGCGCCGGCGTCATCGCGTCGAGGGCGGGCAGCGCCACCATGGCACCGATGCCGCGCAGGATCGTGCGTCGGGAGAGATGCTTGCCGGTGATGATCATCGTGCTGGCTCCTGCGAAGGGGTCCCCGGGGTGCTGCGTTCGGGCGCGGGATGTTGGGCGGTCCGCGTGTCGGCGGGCGTTGGGCTCGTGGCGGGGACCGGCGCCGGCTTGGGGTCGGCGCGCCGCATCTGGAACGCCGGGCTGTTGACGATCGCCAGCACCACGCTCGAGAAGCGGTAGCGTTCGACGGCGATCGCCTTGGCCATCTTGGCGACGTCTCGACGGTCGGTGCGCTCCAGGCCGCGGCCCAGCGCGTAGGTCATCAGCTTGCCGGTGATGGCGCGCGTGAAGGCGTCACGCTCGGTGACGAGGATGGCGCGCAGCTCCTTCGGGCCGGTGAAGGTGCGTCCGTCCGGCAGCGTGCCCGACGAGTCGATCGGCACCTTGCCGTCGACCGTGCGCCACGTCCCGATGGCATCGAAGTTCTCGAGACCGAAACCGAGCGGGTCCATCTTCTTGTGACACGACGCGCAGGTCGGGTCGGCGCGATGCTGCTCGAGCTGCTGTCGGACCGACGTGGCGGTGCCGACGCCCTTGTCGTCGAGATTCGGGATGTCGGGCGGCGGCTCCGGCGGGGGCGCGGCCAGGATGTTGTCGAGAATCCAGCGGCCGCGCAGCACCGGCGAGGTCCGCGTCGCGTACGAGGACACCGTGAGCACGCTGGCCTGGGTGATGACGCCGCCGCGCACGCCGTCGATCGGCAGCGCGACCCGGCGGAAGCTGGTCCCGGTCACGCCATCGATGCCGTAGTGGCGGGCCAGGCGCTCGTTCAGGAAGGTGAACTTGCCGTCGATGAAGTCGAGGATGCTGCGGTCCTCGCGGACGATCGCCGCGACGAACAACTCGGTCTCGCGGCGCATCGAGGTGCGCAGGTAGTGGTCGAAGTCGGGGAACTTCTCGCGATCCGGCGACGCCGATTCGAGGGCCCGCACCTGCAGCCATTGCCCGGCGAAATGCTCGCCGAGCGTGGCCGAGCGCGGATCGGCCAGCATCCGCTTGACCTGCGCGCTGAGCAGCGCCGGCTGGCGCAGCAGGCCGCGATCGGCCGCCGTGCTGAGCGCGGCGTCGGGCATGCTGGCCCACAGGAAATAGGACAGCCGCGACGCCAGCTCGTGCTGCGTGAGTCGGATGCCGAGTGGCGCGACGCGTCGGGACGTCAGCATCCGCGGCTCGCCGCGTTCGACCCGGAAGATGAAGTCGGGAGATACCAGGATCGCCTGCACCGCCGAGGCCAGGCCTTCGTCGAACGATCCGGTTTCCCGTTCGACGCCCTCCGCCAGCGCCGTCAGCTTGCCGATCTCGTCCTTCGTCACCGGACGCCGGTAGGCCCGGCGCGCGAGCTTCGAGATGATCGGCAGCCGGCAGGCGGCGACGTGCGGACCGGTGTGCCCGCAGGTGAAGATGCGAGCCCGGCTGGCGGCCGATGGCTGCCCGTCGGCGCCGTAGGGCCCGATGATCTCGATCCCGCCGACGCGCGGCGTGTTGATCACCATTCGCTCGGTGAGACGCGCCTCGAACCGCTTCTTGGCGAATTCGACCTGCTCGGCCGTCATGCCCGGACGGGGCTTGAATTCCGGCTTCGGCGGCGGCGGCAGGGTCGACGGCGCCGGTCCGCCGAAACTGGTCGGCAGGCCTTCGTAGAGGCGCAGTGGCGTGCCGGCGATCCAGTGCTCGCCGGCCTTCAGCTTGAGACGGAACTCGACGCGGCGGCCGCTCAGTTCCTGCTCGCCCGGCTCGAACCCGGCGCCGAGACTCGGATCGAGCACCTGGTCGGCGACGCGCGTGCCGTCGACCCACAGCGCGAACGTCATCGGCATCGAGCCCTGCGGACGGCGTCCGCTGGTGATCAGGCGCACCACGTAATCGGCGTCGACCGGCACGCGGTAGGTCGCGTGCGCCGCGTTGGCCATCGTCAAGCCACTCTCGTCGTAGCTGGCGGCGATGTCCTTGCTCTCCTGCACGCGCCCGTTCAGCATCGGCAGCTTGGTCAGCGACGGCTTGATCGCGCCGGTGCCGAAGATCGCCGTGCGCGCGATGCGCTCGGCGGCCGCCAACTGCTTCTCGAGCAGCAGCGGCGACGTCGACAGCACGTCGCCGATGTTGTCGAAGCCGTAGCCGGAGTCGTCGTTCGGGAACTCGTCGGCGGGTCGCAGATCGACGGCGAGGAGATCGCGGATGGTGTTGTTGTACTCGGTGCGATTCAGCCGGCGCGTGGTGACGCGTCCCGGATCCAGCGGACGCGCGGCGTCGGCCTTGGCGATCTCGCGCTCGACGAAGCCGGTCAGGTCGGCGATCTGCTTCGCGGTCGGCCGCGGCTCCTCGTCTTCGGGCGGCATGTCGCCGTCGCGCAGCTTGCGGACGACCAGCTCCCACCGATCGGCGTCATTGGTCAACGCCTCGAGCGAGTCGTAGGCCGCCAGGTTCAGGTCGCCCTTCTGGCGTCGCTTGCCGTGGCAGGAGGCGCAATTCTCCTCGACGAACGGCTTCACCAGGCTCTCGAAGCTGTGAGCGGGCGCGGACACGGGACGCGGGGCGGCCGTCGCCCGCGGCGGACGGGCGGCCGGTGTCGGCGAGGCCGCGGGCGGCGTCGCGGACGTCGAGGCCGGAGCCGCAGCCGGCGCCTGACCGCGAGCGGCAACGCCGCCAGCGAGCGCGAGCCCGATTGAGATCGCGAGAAGCCGCATGCCCTGCACGCCGTGCATACGCCGGAATCCGCCCGGGCGTGTACCTGGTGAGGAGGAGGACGTCGGCGACGGGGGAACTGGCACGTGTCGCTGTCTGGTCAATAGTTTGTAGTGGTCTGTCCTGTAATTGTCGCGGCCCGGCGCGGCTCCCGTCAAGTCCAAGTCTTGAGCGAAGGCAGCGGCGTTGCACCTCGAGGGATGTTGCGCCGATATGTGTAGATCAGAGGGAGCGATCCAGCTGACCGGCCTGCCAGACACATTCGAACCGATCGCCACCGACCCGGCTTCATCCGCCGACGTGTCGGCGCTCGTCCGTGACGCGGTCATCCGGCTGACGCGGCTGGTCCAGCGCGCCGCGATTTATCCGGCTGGTCATCCCACGGTCCGGCTGCTTCTGGCCCCGTTCCTGGATGCCGTCTCACCGTTCACCGACGGGACGATGCCGCTTCGGCTGGCCGTCCGCCGTGAACGCCTGATTGCCGCCGCTGGCGACACGCCGCCGCAAGAGCACGAAAGCAAGTGGCTGGCTGGCCAGCTCCACGGCCGGGGCGTCAGCACCATCGACATCGAAGGCCCGGTCGATGCCGAGGAGCTGCTGGCGTTCGCGCGCTGGCTCAGCGGACCGGCCCAAGCCGGCGACCGCCCCAACACGCCGGGCGGACTTGCGGTCGGGTTCGCGGATTACACCGGCGCGGCCTTCGACGAGGTCGCCGGGCCGGTCGATCCAACCGACGGCGGGCTCGGCGCCTGGCATCGCATCGCCACCTCGCTGGTTGGTGGCCAGGGCGGCGACGACGCCAGCGGCTTTGCCGATCTCACCGGCCTGTCCGGCCTCGGCTCCGCGCTCGGGGCCAGCGGGCAGCTGGGTGCCGCCCTGCAGGGAACCGGCGCTCCAGGCAGCGGTGCGGGTGGCCCCGGCGGGCCGGGCCACGTTCCAGGCGGCCCGGGCGGCCCGGGTTCGGAGCGGCCAGGCGGCGGCGCGCGCCAGCTCGATCCGCAAGCGGTCGCCGCGGCCATCCAGAGCGAACTGGCCCTGTCGGAGGGCACCGGCGTCAGCGCCGCGACCGAGCGTCTGCTCGTCGCCGGCACCCGGCTCGGGCGCCTGACGCCCGCCGATCGGGCCATCGTCAAACAGCGCCTCGCCGACCTCGTCGATCGCCTGCCCGACGAAGTGCGGCATCAGCTGCTGCGCGTCGTCCCCAACGACGACCCGCGCAAGTGCGAGCTGCTGACGTCCGTCCTGGACGAACTGCCGACGCAGCGGCTCCTCGACCTCGTCCCGCGCGTCGACATGAAGCGCGGCACGCACGTCAGCCCGTTCCTGACGTTCCTCGTCCGGCTGTGCTCCGTCGCCGCCCGCGACGCGTCGGTCAGCGAGGCGGTCGAGACGCAGCTGGGACGCTTCGGGCTGCCGACCGACCTCGTCCACGCCAGCAGCGACCACGTCCGCGCCGTCCTCGAGCAGGCCTTCAGCCAGACCGCCGAGCACTACAGCCACGTCGGCGAGCTGTACCAGTCGAGCCTCAACGAGTTCTCGATCTCCTTCGAGCCGAGCCCCGACGACGATGCGCGCCGGCTCATCGCCGAAGGGCAAAACGCCCGCCGCGCCACCGAGCACGCGGCCCGCGTCGCCGTGGCACTGGTCCGCTCCGACCCGCGTGACAGCGCCACCGTCAGCTGCCTGGCGTTCGCCCGCGACGCCGCCACGCGGACGCTCGAGGGCGAAGGCCAGGTCACGTTGCTGGCGGAGCTGGCCGCGGTGGCGTCGATCGTCGGCGAGACGTCGCCCGACGGCCCGACCCGCTCGGTGGTGCAGGAATGCCTGGCGCTCTGCCGGCAGCCGATGGCGCTGGAGCAGCTGGTCAACGCCGTCGGCGATCACGTCGGCGCACCGTCCGAGACGCTGACCGCACTGTTCCTGGCCTCCGGCCTCTCCGGCACTGTCCTCGCCGTGACGCGCATGACCGACCTGCCGGACGGCGCGTTCCGCGACCGGCTCGGCGAGCTGGTGGCGCGCCAGGAGCTCGAGATCGTGCGCAGCGCGTTGACCCGCCTGCGCCGCGACGACCACCCGGTGATGATCGTGCTGAACGTGCTGCGCGTCCTCGATCCGATCCGGGCGCCCGAGCTGTGCCGGCTGTTCATCCGCGATCCCGACGCCGGCATCCGCCGGCTGGCCCTCGACATGCTGCGTGAAGCGCCACTCTCGCCGAGCAAGCGGGAGCGCGTGATGATCCAGGCGATGGGCGACCACGACGCCGACGTCGCGCTGGCCGCGCTGAGCGACCTGTGCGCCAACCAGACGCCGAGCGGTCTGGCGGCGCTGACGCGATACCTGTCGCGGGTCGACGATCGCGAGCTGGAGCAGCTGCAGATCTCGGCCGTCGATCTCCTGTGCGACCGCTGGTCAGGCGGCGCCTCGGACGTCATCGCCACGGCGCTCCGCAACCGGCGCCACATCTTCAACTCGGGCCCGCGCCGCGTCTCGCAGGTGATGGTACAGGCGCTGTCCGCCAAGCCCGACCTGCAGGGCCAAGCGGCGGCCCGCGCCTGGCAGCGCTCCGCCGCCGGGCTCTGGAGCACGGTCCTCGGCGGCCGCCGGGAGGTGTCATGAGTTCCCCGCAGCGCGCCGAGATGTTCCTTCGCGAATTGCAGGGCGCGGTGTCGAGCCGCCGGCTCTACGCGCCCGATCATCCGCGCAACGTCGGCATCCTCGATCGACTGGAAGGCCACATCGCGGCCCTGACCGTGAGCCGGCCGGACTTCTCGGCGCTCTCCGACGCCGATCGCCTGATCACCGACGACGGCATGGTCGAGAGCCACGCACCGGTGGCCCGCGGTATTTTCCGC
The DNA here is from genome assembly GCA_039916225.1 of Vicinamibacteraceae bacterium. Classification (GTDB taxonomy): domain Bacteria; phylum Acidobacteriota; class Vicinamibacteria; order Vicinamibacterales; family Vicinamibacteraceae; genus JBDSLU01. The sequence goes on along the minus strand of JBDSLU010000092.1, from coordinate 4,178 downwards.
TCGCTGAACCAGCGCGGGTTCGATCGCCTGACGGTGGCGCGCGGCGTGACGCGCACCGAACTGGCCAGCTTCATCGGCACGATTGCGGCGCTCGAGAGCGGCAGCCCGGCAGCGCTGACGCCGACGCCGCACCTGCTCTTCTCGCGGCTGGTGCGCAAGACCGGCCCTGGCGTCGGCATCGGCGCCTGGGGCGGCGGCTTCGTGCAGAGCGGCGGCGCGCCACTGGAGCGCGTGTGGCTGTCGATCGAGACCGGCCCGATCGAGCTGGAGGTCCTCGAGAGCCTGGTGCTCGCCCTCAGCTCGAGCGTGTTGCACAATCGCGACGCCCTGATCCCGCTCGTGACGCTGCAGTCGCACGACGCCTACACGGTCACCCACATCACCAACGTCGCGGTACTGTCGATGGCGCTGGCATCGGCGCTCGGCTTCAGCGCGTCGTTCGTCCACGATTCGGGCACGGCGGCGCTGTTGCACGACGTCGGCAAGTTGAAAGTGCCGCCCGACGTACTCAGCTCGCCGACCAAGCTCACCGAAGCGCAGATCGTGCTGATGAAGCGCCATCCCGAAGACGGCGCGCGCATGCTGATGGGGACCCGCCGCCTGCCTGAACTGGCCTCGGTCGTCGCCTTCGAGCATCACCTGCAGTTCGACGGCGGCGGCTACCCCGCCGTCCCGGAGGGGTGGAAGACCCACATCGCCAGCGAGATCACGCACGTCGCCGACGTCTACGATGCGCTGCGGAGCGATCGCCCGTATCGCCAGGGTCTGCCGCCCGAGACCGCGGCGCAGATGATGACCGCCGATTCCGGCCGGGTGTTCGATCCCTACGTGCTGAAAATGTTCTTCGAGCAGGTGGCGCCCCGCCTCACGTGGCGCAAGGCCGATTTGTCGGCTGCGCCGGCCGCCACGCCGGCCGAGACGCCAGTCGAAGCGCCGGCTGCTGAGTCGGTCCTGCCGACCGACGCAATCGACCCCAGCGTCGAAGGGCCCATCGCATGAGCGCACTCGCGGACGAGGAGCCGAAGGCGTCCATCCTGATCGCGGACGACGACGTCAGCAATCGCGAGGTCCTCAGCTACTACCTGCGCCGGAAAGGCTACGACGTCCACGCCGTCGCCGACGGAGAGCTGGCCCTCGCCGCCATCGCCGCGCGCCGCTTCGCGCTGGTGCTGCTCGACGTGGTCATGCCCGGCCTCGACGGCCTCGAAGCGCTGCGCCGCATCCGCGTCACGCACAGCGCCCGCGAGTTGCCGGTGATCCTGTTCACCGGCCTCGACGCCCCGGACGCCCTCGAAGCCGCCGGCGAGCTCGGGGCCAACGCCTGGCTGTCCAAACCGTACCAGCTCGCCGATCTGCTCGCCGCCGTCCGTGGCCAGATCGCCTCGCCGACGATCCTCACCCGGACCGTGTAGGGCGAGGAATTCCCAACTCCCAACTGCCAAATTCCAAGTTCCAATGTCCAACCTCGCGGCAAGGTTGGACATTGGAACTTGGCAGTTGGAAGTTCGGCGCAGACGTAACGCACACGTAACGTGGACGTCACGTCGGAGAAATCCGCGGTGGATACCGTCTGTCGTGCCGGCGACACGCGCGCAACGCGCGGCCGCGGGCAGAGAGGCCAGGCAGGCATGCCCGATCCCGGATACCGCGAGAGCGCTCCCCGTCCATCCCCCGCCATGCCCGCGCCCGGGCTGGCGCGGGCGACCCGCATCCTGGTCGTCGAAGACGAACCGGACATCGGCGGGCTGATCGCCCATGCGCTCGAACGCGACGGCCAGACGTCGGTCGAACTGGTCGGGAGCGGCGACGCGGCCCTGGCGGCCATCGCCGATCGTCCGCCCGACGTCGTCGTGCTCGACCTCAACCTGCCCGTGCTCTCGGGCTTCGAAGTCTGCCGCATCCTGCGTGGCCGGCCGGCCACGCGGCATCTGCCGATCATCATGGTGACGGCGCGCACCAACGAAGTCGATCGCATCGCCGGCCTCGACATGGGCGCCGACGACTACGTGACCAAGCCGTTCAGCCTGCGCGAGCTGTCGGCCCGCGTGCGGGCGCTGTTGCGCCGCAGCCAGAGCCCCATCGGCGAAGCCGAGGCCGTCTATCGCGGCCGGCAGATCGTCGCCGACTTCGATGCGGTGTCGGTGTCGGTCGATGGCGCCAACGTCCGGCTGACCCGACGCGAGTTCGAGCTGCTGAAGTGTCTGGTCGAGAACCGCAACCGGGTGCTGTCGCGCGAGCGGCTGCTGGAACGGGTGTGGGGCTACGACCGGCTGATCGAGACGCGCTCGGTCGACGTCCACGTCGGACGCCTGCGCGCCAAGCTCGGGACGGCCGGCCGGCAAATCGAGACCGCCGTCGGCCTCGGCTACCGCTTCGTCGAGTAGCGGCGGGTGCGCTAGCGCGAACAGCCGGCGTGGCGGACGCGCGGCGCGCTCGTCGGGGTCGTGGCGTCGGCGCCGACCGGCACCCAGCCCTCGTTCTTCAGGATCTCGACGCGGAGCGTGAACACGGTGAGCTGACGCTCGACGCGATGCCAGTCGTCGTAGTGCACTTCACGCACGACGCGACGGTCCTGCTCCTCGAGCACATCCCACCCACCGGCCGCGCGTGTCTCGATCAGGAATCCCCGCGTCTGACCTTGGTGTTCGAGTCGATGATTGAACATGATGCGCGTCCCTTGCAGCGGTCCGGAGGACCGGAGGGCGATCATCGCAGAGGGTCGCGCGGCGCAGTGTAAACTCTGTGTAACACACGCAAGTCACTACGGACGCTGCACTTACTCAACAAGGCCGAGCTGCCGCCGGCGACGGGGCGTTGACCACTCGCGCGGGTCGCCTTTCGGGGTGGGCAAGTTGACGGCAAGGGGCGGATGTGGACAATCGCCGTAGGACACCAGCCGCGATCAGGGCGGCGCTACGGGAGGCAGGCAGGTATGACGGACGTGCTGGCGATCATCCTTGGCGGCGGGCAAGGCAAGCGTCTCTACCCGTTGACCTACCGACGCTCCAAGCCGGCCGTGCCGATCGGCGGCAAATACCGGCTCATCGACATCCCCATCAGCAACTGCCTGCACGCCGGGATCCGCCGGATCTTCGTGCTGACGCAGTTCAACTCCGCGTCGCTCAACCGCCACATCGGCCAGACCTACCGCCTCGACTACTTCTCGCAGTCGTTCGTCGACATCATCGCCGCCGAGCAGACCCCGGAGAACACCAACTGGTTCCAGGGGACGGCCGACGCCGTGCGGCGCGCCATGCCGCACTTCATCGGGCTGCACGCCGACCACTACCTGATCCTGGCCGGCGACCACCTCTACCGGATGGACTTCGATGAGATGGTGCGGTCGCATGTCTCGTCGGGCGCGGACATCACCATCGCGGCCCAGCCGGCCAGCGCCGACGACGCCCGTGGCATGGGCATCTTCCGCTTCGATCGCAAGGGCCAGATCGATGGCTTCGAAGAGAAGCCGTCGGCGGCGCGGCTCGAGGAGATGGGCGGCAGCCTGCCGGCCGGCGCCACCGGCGACTTCACCACGCCGGCGGACAAGCCGTTCGTGGCCTCGATGGGGATCTACGTCTTCACGCGCAAGGCGCTGACCGAGGCGCTCGCCGAAGCCAACGTCGTCGACTTCGGGCACGAGATCATCCCCAAGGCGCTGGGTCGTCGCAAGGTCCTCGCCTACGCCTTCAACGGGTACTGGGCCGACGTCGGTACGCTGCGGTCCTTCTTCGACGCGAATATCAGCCTGACCCAGCCGGGCGCCGAGTTCAGCTTCTACCACCCGACCCGGCCGGTGTTCTCGCGGCCGCGCTTCCTGCCGCCCTCGTGGGTGGACGGCGGGTCTCTGTGCCGCACCGTCGTCTCCGACGGCGCCTCGGTCTGCCACGCCGACGTGTCCGACTCGATCGTCGGCCTGCGTATGCAGGTGTCCTCCGGCGCCACGGTCAAACGCGCGGTGCTGCTGGGTGCCGACGAGTACGACGACCGGCAGTCGCACGACGGTCTGCCCCCGCTCGGCATCGGCCACGACGCCGTGCTCGAGAACGTCATCGTCGACAAGAACGCGCGCATCGGCGACGGCGCGATCCTGGTCAACAGCACCGGGATCGTCGAGGGCGAAGGACCCGGCTATGTCATCCGCGAGGGGATCATCGTCGTCCCGAAGGGTGGCGTGGTGC
>JBDSLU010000091.1:0-15079 GCA_039916225.1 Vicinamibacteraceae bacterium | reverse complement strand
GGAGTTCGACGGCGAGCGGGTGGCATTGCCGGCGCTTCTCGCGGCGTCGAAGCGCGGCGAAGGGTTCGTGACCCTCGGCGACGGCTCGCGCGGGTTGCTGCCAGACGCCTGGCTGGCCAGCGTCAGCCGCGTCGTGGCCATGGGCACGATCGACGGCGAGGCGGTACGGTTCCGGCCGTCGCAGCGTCTGCTGCTCGATGCCTGGCTCGAGGCACAGCCGCAGGTGGACGTCGATGCCGCGTTCGCCCGCGTCCGTGCGGAGATCTCCGCTTTCACCGGCATCGATGCCGTTGAAGCGCCCGCTACGTTCCACGGCGTGCTGCGTCCCTATCAACGCGATGCGCTGGCCTGGTTCGGCTTTCTGCGCCGGTTCGGCTTCGGCGGATGCCTGGCCGACGAGATGGGGCTCGGCAAGACGGTGATGGTGCTGGCGCTCCTCGAATCCCAACGCCTCGAACGGGACCGCGGCGGCCAGCCGCGCCGGCCGTCGCTCATCGTGGTGCCGCGCTCGCTCATCTTCAACTGGCGCCACGAGGCACAGCGCTTCGCACCGGTGCTACGCGTACTCGATTGGACGGGCGGCGGCCGGCGAGGGGCGCACGATCGCCTGCTCGACCACGACGTCGTGGTGACGACCTACGGCACGCTGCGGCGCGACATTGGCCACCTGAAGACCGTCGCCTTCGACTACGTGATCCTCGACGAAGCACAGGCGATCAAGAACGCCCGGACGGATGCCGCGAAGGCGGCGCGCCTGCTGCAGGCGGAGCACCGCCTCGCGCTCAGCGGCACGCCGGTCGAGAACCACCTGGGCGAGCTGTGGAGCATCCTCGAGTTCCTCAACCCCGGCGTGCTGGGGTCTGCCTCGGTGTTCGCCGCCACGACCGGGGCACCGGGGCGCACGCGCGATCCCGAAGCCCTTACGATCGTGGCCAGGGGCGTGCGCCCGTTCATTCTCCGCCGCACGAAAGACCAGGTGGCCTCGGAGCTGCCTCCTCGCACCGAGCAGACTATCTACTGCGATCTCGAAGCACCGCAGCGCAGGCTCTACGACGAACTGCGCACGCACTATCGCCGGGAACTGCTAGGCCGCGTGGACGCCGGCGGTCTCGGCCGGGCCAAGCTGCAGGTCCTCGAGGCCCTGCTCCGCCTTCGGCAGGCGGCCTGTCACCCGGGGCTCGTCGATCGCGCCCGATCCGACGAGCCGTCCGCCAAACTCGATGTGCTGCTGGCCCGCCTGGCGGAGCTCGTCGAGGACGGCCGGAAGGTGCTCGTCTTCTCCCAGTTCACGACGCTGCTGGGGCTCGTCCGGCACCGCCTCGACGCGGCCGGTACATCGTACGAGTACCTCGACGGCCGAACCCGCGATCGAGAGGCGCGCGTGCGCCGCTTCCAGGAAGATGCATCCTGCGCGGTATTCCTCATCAGCCTGAAGGCGGGCGGCGTCGGCCTGAATCTCACGGCGGCCGAGCACGTGTTCCTGCTGGACCCCTGGTGGAACCCTGCGACCGAAGCGCAGGCGATCGATCGGGCGCATCGGATCGGGCAGGCACGGCCTGTGTTCGCCTATCGGCTCATCGCGCGGGATACCGTCGAGGAGCGCGTCCTGGAACTCCAGGGGACGAAGCGGGCGCTCGCCGACGCCATCGTGCGGGCCGATGCCTCGTTGATTGAAAGCCTGGGGCGAGACGATCTCGCCAGGCTCCTGTCGTAGGCACTTTGGCCCAGCACTCTGAGAGGTCGCGTGAGCCGCGCTCATCCGCTCGTCGGCCACCGCGGAATCCGTGCCAGCCATTACCGGCGGCCGTAGTCTGGCCTTGGCCCGATTCGGGTGGACGGTTTGACTATGCGGCGTGCGCGGACTGACGCTCGAACGCGGCCGGGCTGATCTGGCCGAGCGTCGAGTACCGCCTGCGCAGCTTATAGAAGGCTCCGCGCGATCCCACCGCCATCGTGACGGGGCTGACGTTTCAGGTGTCACTCAGATCGCCGGCGGCGCTAGAATCGAGGCATGAGCACATCGGCCACGCCGAAGGATCAGCTGCGGCGCGTGATCGACGAGCAGCCGGACGACAGTTCCTTCGAAGAGATCATCAAGGAGCTCGCCTTCGCCGCGATGGTCGAGCGGGGTTTGGCGGATTCTGAGGCTGGCCGCACAATCAGCCACGAGGAGATGCGGCGGACTCTCGAGTCGTGGCGCAAGTAGTCTGGACGGCGGAAGCCAGGCGCTGGCTCCAGGACATTTACGACTACATCGCCGCGGACAACGAAGATGCCGCGCACCGCACCGTCCTCGCCATCCACGAGCGAGCCGAGATCCTGCTGACGTTCCCCGAGATCGGCTATCGCTATCGCCAGCGGCCAGAAATCCGTGTGCTCCTGTATGGCCACTACAGGATCGCCTACCTGATCACCGCGAAGCGAGACGTCGAGGTCCTCGGCGTGTTCCACGGCGCGCTCGACGTGGGTCGCTACCTGGCATCGCCCGAATAGCGAATATCCGCGCGGCGCTGTCTCGGAAGGGTGTCTGCGCCGCGGCACTACCAGCGAGCACTAATCGGTCGTCCTTCACGCCGGGTGGCGAAGACCGATCCTTCAACGCATCGGCGGCGATCCGTTCGGCGATGAGGATGATGCCCGTACGCAGGTACGGCAGTCCAACTTCAGTCCACGAGCGCCCAAACACCAAGAAAAACCAGGGAACACCGACGACCAGAGAGCAAGGCGAATCAACAAGATACAGAACAATGCGGAATCTGCAAAACCTCCATCCCCGGTTCAAATCCGGGCGGCGCCTCCATTCTTCCTGGCAGATTCGCGTGATCGGGACTCTGCCTGCGCCCCCGGGGCAATTTTCTATTGCTCCGAAAGCCCTCGCATTCGCTTCCGCGCTCCGACCAGCGACCTCTGCACATCACAGCAAGGCATTGAGTTGTCAGCTCGATGAAACCCGCGGCCGGACTCAGGCCATCGGCGTGCGCATGCTCGAAGCGGCAGGGCATGACCCGATGGCCGTCGTCCCTGTTCAGCAACCCGAAAATGTGCATCCACTCCCACCCGGTCCAGCGTTTCTGATCGTAGTCGGGACAGAGCACCGGAACGAAGAGGTCCGACTGCTCGCCGTAGAGTACGGGCAGACGGATCCCAAGGTTGTAGATCGCGAACTCGGCTTCGTCGCCCGCGAAGGACAAGGCGATGCGAAAACGCCTGTTGCTCACGCGCTGAATTCCCATCCAGCTGCCGCCAACGTCGAGCGGCGCGCGCAAGTCGCTACCGTGAAGATTCGCTTGATCGAGGCCGCATCCATCATCCCAGGCTCGACACCGACGCGCAGCGCCGTCGCGAGCCCTCCCGGCCTCGGTGTCACCTGTGCAGAGCCCCAGTTACGCGTCGGAACGTCGACCGCATTCTTTTCGTGCGTCCGACCCCCGTTGTTCGTTAACGTCTGAGAGGCCACACTCTCCCCTCCAGGCGGTGACGTTACGGCACTTCTCGACGGGCTGCCAGTTTCGACCCAAATCGCCGTCAAGGTCATCGACGCCTTGCCGCTGCCGCTCGCCAGGGGCGCGGTGTTCGGCCTCGATCAACTCGGCGCGGCGGTGGGGCTGCTGCCGGGGAACCCGCTGCTCGAAACCGTGCGCGGGCTGCTGCCGACGTTCGTCGTCCGGCGCGCGTTCGCCGATCTCACCGATGCCGAGATGGACGCGCTGGTCGGCCGCGCGCAGGAGCAGGACCCGGCCTACCTGCCGCCGGTCTGGGCGAATTTCCTCTACATCGAGGATCCGCCGGCCCTCGTCGTGGACGGTCTCGTCGCTGCACTCGGGCTGTGGGTCGGCATCGTCGAGTTCGCCTATCGCACCGCGACGCCGTCGGACCCGGGCGTGATCGCCACCGCCAACCCGCTGTTCGCCGGTCAGGGCTACCTGAGCGCCGCGCCAACCGGCATCGGCGTGCAGACCGCCTGGGCCGCCGGGGCCGATGGCAGCGACACTCGCTACGTCGATCTCGAACAGGGCTGGCTGCTGACCCACGAAGACCTGCCGCCGGGCATTCCGCTGCTCGCCGGCGCCAACCGGCCCGAGAGCTTCGCCCACGGCTGCGCGGTGCTCGGCATCGTGTCCGGCCTCGACAACACGCGCGGCGTCGTTGGCATCGCACCGGCGTCGCTCCCGCGGGTGGTGTCGCACTTCGACACCAACGACGACTTGACCGCGAAGCGCGCCCGCATCGCCAGCCGCATCGTGTTCGCGGCCAACTCGCTGCGCTTTGGCGACGTGCTGCAGCTGGAAGTGCAGTTGGACGTGGTCGTCGACGGCAAATCCGGCCATGCTCCGGTCGAGATCGATCCGCTGGTGTTCGAGGCGATCAGGCTGGTCGTCAAGGTGGGCGTCATCGTCGTCGAAGCCGCCGGCAACGACGGCGCCGATCTGGATCGCTTCACGTTCAAGGGTAAGTTCGTCCTGAAACGGGGTGGTCCGGACTTCAAGGACTCCGGGGCGATTGTCGTCGGCGGCTGCAGCGCGGCGGTTCCGCATCAGCGCTTCGATCACCTGCTGCCGGACGGCACGCGCGAGTCCTCGAGCTTTGGCAGCAGGGTCGATTGCTGCGCGTGGGGCGAGCGGGTCACCGCCTGCGGCAGCAAGACGGTGCCGACCGTGATCGACGCCTATCGCGCCGGGCCGGCCTACGAGCAATTCTTTCGCGGCACGTCGGCGTCGACACCGATCATCACCGGCACATGCCTGCTGATCCAGCACCTGCAGGCCATCCTGCCGCCCCGGCCGGGACAACTCGGCAAGCTCGGCCCGGCGACGATGCGGCGCATTCTCAGCAGCCCCGGCAACGGCACGCCGGTCACCGGCAACGTCGGCCCGATGCCTGACTTCGTGAAGATTCTGGCCGCCGAGTTCTCGACGACGACGGTGCCGATCCATGTCAAAGTGCTCGACGTCCCCGCCATCGACATCGACCAGATGATCGCCAACGCGAACACGGTGTTCGGCCCGCTCGGCATTCACCTCGTCGAAGCGTCACGCGAAACGATCGATGTCGAGGATGGCGATCTGACGCGGTTCGTCACGCTGGTGGTCGGCAGTGGCGACGACGGGCCCACCGCGGACCAACTCGATCTGTTCAACCTGCGCGCCGGCGCCGGCCCACGCGACATCGTTGTCTACTTCGTGCGCACGCTGTTGCCCGCGGCCGGCGGGTCCGCCATCCACCCGCCCGACAGGCCGGGCGTCGTCGTCTCGACTGCGATGGCCTCTGAGTGGACGCTGGCTCACCAGCTCGGTCACGTGCTCGGACTCGGGCACGTCGACGACGCCACGGCGTTGATGACACGCCACAGCACCAGCGCGCTCGTCGATCTGCCGCCCGATGTCAGTGACGGCGAAGCCGCCGCCATCTTCGCGCGTCTGCTCGCGTAGGAATCGCCGCCATGCCGATGTCTCGCGACGATGTGCTGGCGCTGCTCGATAGTGAGGAGCCCGATTATCGAGCCGCGGCGCTGGCCGTCGGAGGCGAGGCCTTCGATGCGCTCTCGGCGATGGTCGAAGAGGCCGACGTGTCGGTGGCCTCGCGCGCCGCGTCGCTGGCCGCCACGGTTGCGGCATCGTCGCCGGTCGATCCACAGACGGTCGCCGTGCTCGCGAGCGCCGCTGGCCACGCCGATCCGAGCGTTCGCGCCGCTGCCGCGCTCGGCGCCTCGCGCATCGGCGCCGCGGCAAGGTCAGTGACCACGAGCTGTCTCGCCGACGCCGATGCCGGTGTCAGGCTGATCGCGTTCCGGGGCCTGTCGGTCCCGCTCGATCCGGTGGTCGCCGCCGCCGTCACGGTCGTGGCCGCTGCCGATCCGCAACCGATGGTTCGCCAGAAGGCGGCGGCGCTCGCGGCTCGAAACCCCGATCCCTCGCTGGCCAACGAGCTGCTGGGCGTCGTGCTGGACTATGCGCAGGCGCGGCTCGCCGAGCTGCGCGACGCGGCGCTGTTCGATGTCCCGAGCTTCGCCCTCGCCACGGGGCGCGTCGGATTCATCGACGTCGGCGGTGCTCTTGCTGCGCAGCTCGCCGCGGCGCGATCGGCGCTCGACCTGACCCCGCCGCGCATGGCGGCCGCCGACTTCGCCGGCGCGGCCGTCGAGCTCGGGCACGCACTGGGCGCGATTCGCGACGCCACGCTGACGATTGGCGGCGGCGCCTCGCTGCCGGCGCTGCTCGCTTCATCCATCAATTGGGCGGCCGCCGTTCCCGGTGGCTTCGCGAAACAACTCGGCCTGCCGGCTGTCGCACCGAACCTCACCATCGTCGGCAACGCGCTGGTCTACACTCTGGCCGCGCCGGGCCGTACGCTGCTGCCGGCGCCGTTGACGCTCGGGTTCGACCGCGCCGAGCTGCGCGCGCAGCTGCAGCTCGATGGCGGCAGCCCACCCCTCTCCGTGGCGCTTGCTCTCACCGGCATCGAAGCGGGTGTCGGCGGCGGTCCGATCGCCAGCCTGATCGGCGGCGCCGGCGGGTCGGTGCACGCCGACGTGTCGTTCGGGGTCGACACCGTGAGGGGCCTGACGCTCGGCGGCGGCGCGGGCGCCCGCGTGGTGCTGCCGGCGCGCCCGAAGGTCGGACCGCTCGATCTGCGCGAGATCTCGCTGGAGTTGCCGGTCGGTCTCGCCAACACCATCGACATCGGCAGCACCATCACTGCCGACATCGGCGGCATCATCACCGCGACGGTCGATGGCGCCGGCTTGCACGTCCGCATCGATCCGGCGGCGGTGTCCGGCGGCGACTCGCCGCTCTCGGTCTCGCTCAAGCCCCCCACCGGCATCGGTCTCGTGCTCGACGCGGCGATCGTGCGGGGCGGCGGCTTTCTCGGGCTGCGACCGAGCGGGGCCTACGGCGGCGCGCTGCAGTTGCGGCTCGGACCGGTCGAGGTCAAGGCCGTGGGGTTGCTCGACCTCAGCCCGAACTTCGCGCTCGTCGTGGTGATGTCGGTCGAGTTCCTCCCGCCGATCGATCTGACCTTCGGCTTCACCCTGAACGCCGTGGGCGGCGTGATTGGCATCGAGCATCGGCTCGACACCGACGCGTTGCGCAGCGGCATCTCGAGCGGCGCGCTCGATCACATCATGTTCCCGGCCGACCCGGTCGCGGCCGCGCCGGCGATTCTGACCACGCTCGAACAGATCTTCCCAATCGAACAGGGGTCGATCGTCATCGGGCCGATGGTCGAGCTCGGCTGGGGCCGGCCGGTGAGCTTCCTGACGGCGCAGTTGGGCGTGATCCTGTCGCTGCCCGATCCGAAGATCGTGATCATCGGGCGCGTCCGCATCGCGCTGCCGGCGCCGCAGCTGCCGATCGTCGATCTGCGGGCGACGATCTACGGCGAGATCACGCCCGACCACCTGCTGATCCTCGTCAGCCTGAACGGATCGCGCATCGCCTGCTTCACGGTCGGCGGCGACATCGGCCTGCTGCTGCGGTGGGGCGGTTCGCCCGAAGTGGCGATTTCGGCCGGCGGCTTCCATCCGCACTACGACCCGCCACGCGAGCTCGTCGGGATGCGGCGCCTCTCGATGGACCTGTCGCCGCCGGCCATCCTGGTGATGCGGGCGGAGTCGTACTTCGCCATCACCTCGAACAGCGTGCAACTGGGCGCGCGCATCGAAATGGCCGCCGACCTCGGCATCGTCGAGATCAACGGTCATCTCGAGTTCGATGCGCTGATTGTCTTCGCGCCGCACTTCGCCTTCGAGATCGTTCTGGGCGCCGGCCTCACCGTGCGGGTGTTCGGCGCCACGCTGCTCGGCATCCACATCGAGCTGCACCTGTCCGGTCCTGCGCCATGGCGTGCCGAAGGGCACGCCGAGGTGGAGATGTTCTGGATCACGGTGTCGATCGACGTCGGTCCCTTCACGTGGGGCGATGCCGACAACCCGCCGCCGGCGCCGGCCGATCCGCGACAGCTGGCGCGGGATGCGCTGCACCACAACCCCGGGGCCTGGCAGGCGCTCGTGCCACCCGACGCCGATCGCGTGGTGCGGCTGGCCCTGGCCCGGCCGAGCGATGTCGAGGTCACCGTGCACCCGATGGGGCTGTTCGACGTGCGCCAGCACGCGATTCCGCTCGAAACGGTGATCGTCCGCGTGGGGGCCAACCCGGTGCCGGAAGGGCAGCGCCGCGTGCACTTCGGCGTGCCGCTCGTCAACGGCGCGCCCGCCGGTGCGCTCAGCGAAGTCACGGATCTGTTCTCGGCTGGTACCTATCTCGATCTCAGCGAGGACCAGAAGCTGTCGCGTCCGAGCTTCGAGCCGATGCCGGCCGGCGCGCGCATCCGGCCACCCGGCGACGCCGCCTCGTTCACCGCGGCCCGTGAGGCCGATCTTCGCTACGAGACCTTCGTGTGCGACGACAGCGGGACCGCGGGCGTCCACGGCAAGGCGTTCCTCGACGTGCTGTTTGCGAGCTCGCCGTTCACGACGCTGGCCGCCGGGTCCGCGGGGCGCAGCGACCTGCGCGCGCGCACGCGCTACGCCACCGCTCCCGATCCGATCGTGCTGGCGCACCCGGGCGAAGTCGAGGTCGTCTCGAAAGTGACGGTCACCGCCGCCGTCGGCGTGGCCTCCGCCACCTACACCCGGGCCGCCGAGCAGCCGCTGGCGGCGGATACACAACTGGCCCGGCTGGGGGTAGCGTGATGGCCGACACACTGCGATCGCTTGCCGGCGACAGGTTCAAGAACGTCGACATCATCACCGAGCAGCAGCGGGCGCTCACACCCGAACAGGTGGTGCTCGATCGCTACGTGTTCATGCCGCACGCCCGCTCGGGCATCGCGGCGGCGCTGACCACGCCGTTCGACTGGGGGTTGCCGACTCGGGCGACGGTTGAGATGCGGGTGCCGGTGATCGACGACCGCGGCGGACTCGATGCCGAGATGACGGTGCACGTCTACGGCCCGGCCGACGTCACCGAGATCGATCCGCGCCAGGTGATTCGCGCCTTTCCCAAAGCCGATGTCGCAAACGCCGAGGTCGACGATCTCGTCCACGTCGAGTTCGATCGGCCCGATCTGCCGTGGCTGTTCACGCCCGCTGGTCCCGATGGCAACGGTCGGCTCGTCCCCTGGATCACGCTGGTCGTCGTCGAACGGCGGCATCTCGAATGGGGTGAGCAGCGGGGCGCCGTGCGGCGCGCGCGCATCCGCCGCGATCAGCTGCAACCGCTCGGCGACGCGTGGGCGTGGGCGCACGCCCAGGTGATGGGCGCGAAAGGCGCCGACAGGGATGCGCCGCCGACGCTCGAGGCACGGCTCGGCGAGACCAACGCCGCGCACAATCTCAGTCGGCTGATCTGTCCGCGCCGGCTGGACGATCGCGCCGACTACATCGCGTGCGTCGTGCCCACGTTCCTCGCCGGCGCCCAGACCGGGCTCGGCCTGACGCCCGCGACAACGCTCGCCCCGGCGTGGGGCACGAAGGACAACTTCGCCGGCGGCGATCCGCTCGACATGGTGGCGCTGCCGGTCTACTTCTCGTGGAGCTTTGCGACCGGCGAGGAAGGCAACTTCGAGAGCCTCGCGCGCAAGCTGCTGCCTGCGATCGCGCCGCCTGGCGTCGGACGCCGCCGCGTCGACGCCACGCGCCCGTGGCCCGGGCTCGCCCTCGCGGCCGACGATCCCGGCGCCGAGATGGTGGTGACGGGACCGGTGGTGTCGCCGCAGCTGCCCGAGAATTCCCCGGAGGAACACTGGCCGACCGAGGCGCAGCAGCTCTGGGACGCCGTCGTCACCGAGACGCTGACCGACACCCTCAATCGCGCCGACCGGCAGGGGCACGCGCCCGATCCCGGTCCGCCGCTCGTCGGGCCGCCGCTCTATGGCGGCACGCACGCGAAACAGCCGCGCCTTGAGACCGACCCGCCGGCGGCCGCGGCGCAGCCGGCGTGGTTCCGCGAGCTGAACGCCGATCCGCGCCATCGCATCGCGGCCGGGCTCGGCACCAGAGTGGTGCAGATGGATCAGGAAGATCTGATGCTGTCGGCGTGGAACCAGGTGATCGGGATCGAGGCGGCGAATCGCGCGCTGCGCCTGGCGCAACTGGCGGCGCGGGTCGGCACGTCGCTGCACCGGCGACACCTGTCGCGCTTCACCGAGGCGATGGTGGTGGCGACGAGCGAGCGCGTGCACGCCAAGCTGATCGACACGCCGCAGCGCAGCGTCTGGGCGTCCATTGCCGCCTCGAGCCTGCCGCCGACGGTGACGACCGGCGCGTTCAGGCGGATGGTGCGGGTGCGTGGCCCGATTGTCACCGCGGCGGTGCGCTCGCTCGCGCAGCGGGCGGCGTCGGTCGATGCGCTGACCGTGCGCACCGATCAGCTGACCACCAGCTGGGTCCTCGGCTACCGCACGCCCGACGGCATCCGCGGCGTCAGCGATCGCGCGGCGGAGCGCATCACCGACGCGATGGCGGCGCGACTCGCTCCCGGCGCGAACCGGGAATCGCTGATCGCCAACTGGCGCGAGCAGCTGGCGAAGCCCACCGTCTCGGACCGCCTCACCCGCGACGAGCTGTCGAGCAGCCAGGGCCCGCGCGTGCTGAGGTTGGAACGCGCGGTGGTCGATGCGCTGCTCACCCGGCTGATGGCGACCGCGCCGGCCGAACGCGAGATGGAGCGCGATCCGGAATCGGCGATCACCGGGGCCGCTCATGCGGCGCTGTTGCGCACGCTGATCGAGGTCGCGGGCAGCGCCGGCGTCACTGAGTTCGCGGTGTCGCGCGATGCGGCAAAGCGGCTGCGGCTCGACCCGATCGGCGAGGCCGAGGATCGGACCCGTGTCGTGGTCAACCGTGACACGCTGATGGCCCTTGCCGGTCGTGCGGAGACGTTCGTGCGGCAGCACCAGGTCGAGCCGCCGCGCGCCGACTTCGAGCGCGCCGCCGCGCAGCTGCGCCAGCAGCTCGAGCCGAGCCTGCGGATGCCGCGGAGCACGGCGCTCACCGCGCTGATGGCCATCGGCGTGAAAGCGGTGACCGACGATCGCTTCCTCGATCCGGCGCGCGCGCGCATCGACGCCCCGGCCCTCGGCCTCGTTCGCAAGCTCAATCCGGCGACCACCGTGCCGGCGCGTGTCGCTGCTCGCCTGACGCGCGGGGCCGGACGCCTGCCGTCGTGGCTGCCCGCCAGCTGGTTCGACGATCGGCGCATCGAACCGGTGATGGCGCATCCGCGCTTTGCTTACCCGATGTACGAGCCGCTGCACCGCTACGATCGCGAGTGGATGGTGCCCGGCCTCGGGGCCATCGAGAAGCCGGACATGGCGACGCTGCTGCAGACCAACAACCGCTTCATCGAGGCCTACCTGGTCGGGCTCAATCACGAGATGGGGCGCGAGCTGTTGTGGCGCGAGTTCCCGACCGATCAGCGCGGCACATACTTTTCGTCATTCTGGACTACCAGACGCGAATTGACCGCCGACATGCACGAGCCCGCGTGGCGTACCGGCGCGATCGGCACGCACGTCGATCCCAGGCTCGATGGCCAGCTCGTGTTCCTGGTGCGCGGCGATCTCATTCGTCGCTACCCGGGCGTCGTCGCGCACGCCGCACGGCAAGCCGAGGTCGACGCGCACGGCATTCCGGGCTTCGAGGCCGACTCGCCGATCGAGACGTTGTTCCATGTGTTCCTGCCGCCGAACGTGTTGCTGGTCGGTTTCGCGATGACCCGGGCGCGCATCGACACGCCGGGTGAGCGCTGGTGGTTCACGTTGTCGGAGAATCCGACCGAGCCACGCTTCGGGCTCGATGCCTCGCGCGCCGAGCCGCGGTCGCGCGACAGTTTGATCTGGGACGACTTCGGCGTCGGGAAGCCGGGCGCCTTCCTCGACGCGACGCACCACACCAACCTGGTGTTCGAGCAGTCGCGCTGGGGGGCGTCGAGCGCCCAGGTGGCCTATCTGCTGTTCCAGTTGCCGGCGCGAGCGGCGTTCCTCGCAAAGACGATGGTCGCGAAGGCGGTGCGCTGATGGCCGACTTCCAGCTGGCCGCCCACGTGCCGTTGCTGCTGCTGCCGGTGCGAATCGAGTGTCGATCGACAGCCGACGGCGCCAGCCTGCGGGTGCGGATCTTCCACGACACGCTGCACGCCGACACGCTCGACGAAGG
The DNA here is from genome assembly GCA_039916225.1 of Vicinamibacteraceae bacterium. Classification (GTDB taxonomy): domain Bacteria; phylum Acidobacteriota; class Vicinamibacteria; order Vicinamibacterales; family Vicinamibacteraceae; genus JBDSLU01. The sequence continues at coordinate 2,922 of JBDSLU010000091.1, read as the reverse complement.
GTTGAGCGAGACGGAGCGCGAGGCTGGCCTCACCTACTGGCACGCGGTGTGGCGCGGCGACGATGCCGGGGTGGCGTGGACCGCGCTTGTCGCCGCCGTGAGCGCACGGCGTGCGCCATGGAGTGCCGAGGCGTTGCGGCCGCGCAACCTCGCGGCGCGGCCCGCTGAACAGCCCGACTTTCCCGAGACCGCGGCGCGCGACGCCGGACGCACCCGACAGGCGGTGGCGCGCACCCTGCCGGACTGCTTCTTCGTGCGCATCGAACAGGACGGCACGGCGCCGGCCACCGCGCAGGGCCGCCCCATCCCCGACGATCTGCCGATCGGTCTCGCCGATCGCGAGGCGTTCACCGCCCTGCAGATCGATGGCCAGGACCTGCCGCCGATCGACGCCTCGCTGCGCTGGCTGGTCGACTACGCCGAGGCCGAGCGGCTCGGCATGGCGATCACCGTGGCGTTGCCGGCGCCGCGCCAGCCGGTGCGGCGGCTGCTGGTCTACGGCGTGCGGGCGGCGCTCGATCCGCTGGCCGGGGCCGCGCGCCTCGAGCGGTTGATTCGCTCGCATCGCTTCACCGACGGCGCCGAGTTCGTCGCGCAGGGAACCCCGACCAACAACACCGACTCGGTCCGCACCGAGTGGAGCCGCCGCACGCCGCCCGGGCCGCCAGCGCTCGATTCCGCGCCGGTTGCCGAGGCCGGAACGAATGCCGCGGTGGTCGCGACCGCGCTCGGCATCGACCGAGGCCTGCTCGACACGCTGCCGGGAGGCGGCGGTCGCGAGCAGCCGCGTGCCGCGGCGTTCAACACCGCGCTCTGGACCACCACATGGGGCGACGCCATCGAGCACCTGACGCCGGCCGGCCGCGCCAACGGCGACAAGCGGCTCGACAGCCCGTCGCTCGACGCGGTGCGCGACCACTGGGTCGATCACGTACGCGGCCGCGGTCCGCTGCCGGTGTTGCGGTTCGGCCGCCAGCCGTACGGTCTGCTGCCGGTGGTGGCGACGGATGCGTCGTGGCGGCCGCTGCGCGGCGGGTTCGTCGAGAGTTCGCTGGTGCCCTTCCTCGACCGGCAGGTGCGCTGGATGTGGCGCGACGCGGAGCCCAACGCGGTGACGGTGATGAACCAGCCGCTCGACACCGCGCTACCCGAGATTCTCGGCACCGACGCCGTGCTGCGCGGGCTGCGCGTCCGCACCGCGCTGTCGCCGGATCCGATGGTCAAGGGTGTGGCCGCGCTGACGCTGCCGGACCTGAGCGACACCAGCGGCTCGCAGGTGGCGCGTGCGCTGCTCATCCTGTCGGGCGTGAGCGCCGACGCGCTCGACGAGCGGCACCTGCTCGGCACGAAGACACGCACGCTCGCGCTGCCGCTGGTCCACGAGTCCGATTCGGCCTTCATCAGGAGCCTGCTGCTCCCGAACCCGCCGCCGATGCGGCATCAGAGCGTGCTGCAGGTGCTGCTCGCGCACGCCGATGCGGTCGACCGCCACGCTCGCGACACGGCAGCGCCGGTCGAGATGCACGGCGTCTTGCGCGAGGCGATCGTCAACACCCGGACGGAGGTCGACCGCGAGCTGCTGGTCCGCGCGCTCGACAGCGTGCTCGAGCGTGAGGCGATCGACGAGGCGGTGGTGACGAAGGCCGCCGCGCACGTCGCGGAGCAGGTGGGGCGACTCGACACCCGCGTGGTCGCCGACCGCTTCCCGTTCCCGTCGCTGGCCCCCGGCACCACCGTGCAGCAGGTGGCGGGCTCGCAGCCATCGCTGGCCCGGCTGAGTGGAACGATTGGCATGCAGGTCGTCGGCGAGGTCTTCCACCGGGCGCGATGGTCGGCGTCGGTGCGCGCGGCGCTCGAGGTCATCGCCGCGATCGAGTCGCTCGACGAGCGGCGGCTGCTGCTTGCCGAAACACTCGACTGCTGCTCCCATCGGCTCGACGCGTGGCTGACCTCGGCGGCATCGCGGCGCCTGCACGATCTGCGCGCGGGCGGCGCGCGCGGCCTGTTCCTCGGCGCCTACGGCTGGCTGGAGAACATCGAGTTGCAGGCGCCGGCCCCGGCGGGGCAGATCGATCAGCTCCCGGTGCTGCGCGCGGCGGGTGACGGCGGCTACATCCACGCCCCCGGCCTGAACCATGCGGTTACGGCCGGCATCCTCCGCAGCGGACGCCTGACCCACCGGCGGGGCGATCCGAACAGTGATGCGCTCGACATCGATCTCTCGAGCGCGCGGGTCCGCGACGCGGTGTCGCTGCTCGATGGCATGCGACGCGGACAATCGCTCGGGGCGCTGCTTGGCTATCGACTCGAGCGGCGGCTGCACGAGCGATCGGGCGGCGCCCTCGAGCTCGATCGGTTCATCTACGTCCTGCGCACGCTGGCGCCGTTGCGCGCCGGCAAGCTCTCCGACCCGGGCGGGACGGTCGAGGAAAGCATCGCCGCATCGGACGTGGTCGATGGGCTGCGGTTGCTCGACGTGGCGGCCGCGGTCGTGCTCCAGAAACTGGACGATGGACCAACGGACACGCGCTACATCGTGCCGCCCGACGTGTGGGTGAAGCCGCGGCCTGGCGAAGCGGCGGCGGTGCTGGCGGCGATCGCCGAGCTCGAAGAGACGCACGATGCGGTCGCCGATCTGCTGCTGGCCGAATCGGTCCATCAGGTGGCCGCGGGCAACGCCGCGCGGGCGGCCGCGGTGCTCGACGTCCTGGGCGCCGGCGAGGCGGCGCCGCCCGAGCCCGATGTGGTGCGCACACCGCGCTCCGGGATCGCCATCGAACATCGCGTCGCCGTCCTGATCGCCGATCCGCTGCCGGCGATCGTCGGCGGCTGGATCACGACGACGCCCCGGGCGCTCGCCGAGCCACGGCTCGATCGTTGGGCGCAGGGCGCGCTCGGCGATCCGGCCTCGGTCACAGTGAT
>JBDSLU010000090.1:0-4876 GCA_039916225.1 Vicinamibacteraceae bacterium | reverse complement strand
GAATTCGCGTCGGCGCGGCTCGACGAGGCGCTGTGGCCTGCCTTGCAGCGACTGATGGCGATGCCCGACGCCGAGCGTCTCGAGCGCCGCTACGAGAAGTTCCGCCGAATCGGCCGCCTCGGCGCCGAGATCTCCGGAACGGCCTCCTGATCCCGCCCGACGGGATGGCAGCACCATGCGGACATTGATCTGGGCTCCCGTCGTCTGCGACGAGTCCGCCGCGCAGTCGCTGGCCGCCGCCCTCGACATCTCGCCGGTCGTCGCCCGCCTGCTGTGCCAGCGCGGCATCGACACGCCGGCGGCGGCGGCGCGGTTCCTGTCGCCGTCGATCGAGCACCTCCACGATCCGTTCCTGCTGACCGACCTGCGGCCGGCCGTCGAGCGGCTGCTGGCGGCGATCGCCCGCAAGGAACGCATCGCGATCCACGGCGACTACGACGTCGACGGTGTCACCTCGACGGTGATTCTGCGCCGCACGCTGGAGCTGCTCGGCGGCGACGTCATCCATTTCCTGCCGGAGCGCCTGCGCGACGGCTACGGCCTGCAGCCGGCCAACGTCGATCGGCTGCACGCCGGCGGCGCGCGGGTCATCGTCTCGGTCGACTGCGGCATCCGCAGCGGTGCGGCCGCCGATCGCGCCCGTGAGCTGGGCATCGACCTGATCATCAGCGACCATCACGAGCCCGGGGCGACGCTGCCGCGGGCGCTCGCGGTGATCAACCCGAAGCGGCCCGACTGCCCCTATCCCGACAAGCACCTCGCCGGGGTCGGCGTGGCGCTCAAGATCGTCCACGGCTTGTGCCTGAAGAGCGGCCGCGAGAAGTGGCTGCCGTCGTTCCTGAAGATTGCGGCCATCGGCACGATCGCCGACGTCGTGCCGCTGGTCGGTGAGAACCGGGTCATCGCCCGGCTCGGGCTCGAGCGATTGTCGAAGGACAAGCACACGGTGGGCCTGCGGGCGCTGCTGGACGGGTCGGGCCTGACCGGCAAGGCGCTCGACAGCTTTCACGTCGGTTTCCTGCTGGCGCCGCGCATCAACGCCGCCGGCCGCATGGCGTCGCCGGACATCGCCGCCCGCCTCCTGCTCGCCTCGGACGAAGGTGCCTGGGACGAAGCGCGGGCGCTGGCCGAGCAGCTCAACGTCGAGAATACGAAGCGCCAGGAAGAGGAAGCCACGATCGTCGCCGAGGCCCGCAAGCTGGTCGAGACCGACCCGGACGTCGGCGCCCACAACGTGCTGGTGGTGGCGGGGGAGGGCTGGCACCGCGGCGTGATCGGCATCGTCGCCTCGAAGCTGGTCGACCACTTCCACAAGCCGGCGATCGTCCTGTCGATCGAGGGCAACGAAGTCCAGGGCTCGTGCCGCAGCATCTCGGCCTTCGACATGCTGGGCGCCCTCGAGGGGTGCGCCGACCTGCTGGGCCGCTACGGCGGACATCGGCAGGCTGCCGGGCTGTCGCTGGAGAGGGCGAGGCTGGCCGAGTTCCGGACCAGGGTCACCGGCCTGGCCAACCAGCGGCTCGAACCGGACGACCTGGTGCCTCGACTCCGTGTCGATGCGGCGCTGCCGCTTCAGGAACTCGTCGGCGAAGTCGTCCAGGGCGTCGAGGCGATGGCGCCGTTTGGTCTGGCCAACCCGCGGCCGGTGTTCGAGGCCCGCGACGTCGAGGTGGTCAGCGGCCCGCACGTGCTGAAGGAGCGCCACCTCAGCCTGCACGTGAAGCAAGGCGGCCGGGTGTTCCGGGCGATGGCCTGGCGCAGCGCCGAACGGGCGGCGTTCATCAACGAGAATCGGCAGGCGCTGGCCCTGGCCTATTCCATCGATCGCAACACGTGGCGTGGGGAAAGCACGGTAGAATTGCACGTGGCCGACCTCCAGGCCGGGACCCCAAGCGTGCCCCTGCCTGCCGCCGCGGTCGAGTCGGCGTCGTGACGCCCTTCAAGCGCGGCCGCGAGTCCAACGGCCGCCAGCGACGCCGCTGAGGGCGGCGTCGCCAACAAAACACTGCCCATGCGCTGGCAACGGATCCTCAGACCCCTGCTCGGTCTGTTCGCCCTGGCGTTTGCCATCTGGGTGGGGGTGTCGATTCGCGGCCGCAAGCCGCTACCGCCGTCGGCGACGCCGATCCGCACCGATCCCGAAGCGGTGGTCGAGAGCACCAAAGGGTCGAGCTACACCCACAAGGGCGCCGCCCAGGACGTGCGGATCGATTACGACAAGCTCTTCACCTACCAGTCGGGGCGGTCGCGCTTCCTTGGGGCCAGGATCACCGTCCTCGGACGCGCCGGCCGCGACTTCGACATCCGCGCCAACGAAGCGGAGATCGCCGAGAACCAGTCGCAGATCGACCTGCGCGGCGCCGTCGTCATCACGACCAGCGACGGCCTGAAGATCGAGACCGAGAACGCGACCTACACGGAAAGCGACGGCGTCACCCGGGCCCCGGGGCCGGTTCGCTTCAATCGCGCCCGCATGGCCGGGACCAGCGTCGGGGCCAGCTACGACCGCCAGCGTGACGTGCTGTGGATGCTCGATCAGGCGCACATCACCGTCGCGGCGGACGACAAGGGGGCAGGCGCGGCCGACGTCACCTCCGGCGCCGCCGGCTACGCCAAGCGCGACCGCTATATCCGCTTCGAGCGGAACGTGAGGATGAAGCGCGGCAGCCAGATCCTGTCGGCCGAGGGCGCCGTCGTGACCCTCGAAGCCGCCGCCGATGTCGTCGAGCAGATCGAGCTGCGCGGCTCGGCGCAGGTTGCCGGGGTCGGCCAGGGTGCCAACGGCCTCGAGGCGATGCGCTCGCGCGACATGAACCTGGGTATGGCCGACGATGGCCAGACGCTGCAGCAGGCGACCCTCATCGGGGAAGCGGTCCTGCGGGTGGCCGGCGGCCCCGGCGCCCCCGCGCAACAGCTCGCCAGCCAGGCCATCGACGTCGAGATCGCGCCCGACGGCCAGTCGGTCCAGGGCCTCTCGGCGCAGGACGACGTCCAGCTCGACCTGCCGGCCGCCAGCGCCGCGGCACCGACGCGACGGATCCGGTCGCGGTCGCTCGACGCCGACGGCGAGCCCGGCGTTCCCGGCCTGCGAACGGCGCGCTTCAAGGGCGACGTCGAGTTCCGCGAGAGCGCGCCGGCGACGAAGGAGAAACCGGCGGTCGAGCGCATCGTCCGCGCCCCGGCGCTCGAGACCAAGCTGCAGTCGGGCCTCGGCACGATCGATCGCGCCACCTTCACCGAGGGTGTCTCGGTGCAGGACGGCACCCGCACCGCCAAGGGCCCGACGATGATCTACGACGTCGCCCAGGGGACGATCGCGTTGTCGTCGCCGGCCGGTGTCACGGGTTTCGTCCAGGTCAGCGACGAGCGCATCAACATCGAGGCCGGTTCGCTGGAGTGGACGCTCGACGGCACGCGGATGCTGGCCAAGACCAACGTCAAGAGCGTGCTGAAGCCGGGCGGCGGCGCAGCCGCGGGCGGCAAGGTGGTCAAGCGTCCCTCGATGTTGACGGCCGACCAGGCCATCAACGTGACCGCCGCCGACATGACCTACAACCAGCAGACGGGGCACGCCGAGTACAGCGGCGACGCCCAGCTCTGGCAGGGCGCCACGTCGATCCGGGCCAAGACGATCACCCTCGACGAAGCGACCGGCAACCTCACCGCCAAGGACACCGTGCGTTCGGTGATGCGCGTCGAGGCCAAGAGCAGCTCGAAAGCGGAAGGGGCGACGACGAAGGCGGAACCGGTCCCTGCCAAGCCATCGCCAGCGGCTGCCACACCAGCGCCACCGGCGACCGCTACTGCCACGGCCGCTGCGCCGCCTGTTGCCGCCGGGGCAGCCGCAGGCCCGCCTCGTGCCGCGGGCCCGGTTCGGGCCGCGGGCGCGGGCGTCGCGCCGGCGGCCCCGACCCCTTCGACCCCGGGAGCCGCCCAGGCGTCGGCGGCGCCCGGCGGGAAGAGCAAGTCGGCGGTCGTCGCCAGCGACACCATCGCCACCGCCAACGAGCTGGTCTACGACGACGCCGAGCGCCGCGCCCGCTACACCGGCACGGCGCGCATGGTCGGCGATCAGGGCGATCTCCGTGGCGAGCGGCTCGAGCTCTATTTCGACGAGTCGGGCCGAGGCCTGTCGCGGCTCGAAGGCTTCGACAACGTGCGCTTCGACCTCAAGGCGCGGCCGGGCGGCAGCCGGCGCTGGGGCAACGGCGTCCGCATCACCTATTTCGCCGATGACGAGCGCTACGTGCTGAGCGGACCGCGCGCGACCGTGGTCGAGCGGATGGAGGCGCAGCAGTGCCGCGAGACCACCGGCCGGACCCTGACGTTCTTCACGTCGACCGATAGCGTGGTCGTCGACAGCGACAACAACAGCCGTACGCTGACCCAGACCGGCACGACGTGCCAGGAACCGACGCCATAGGGTCGTAGAATCGTTCCCGATGCCAGTCCTGCGCACGCACGCGCTCACCAAGTCGTACAACGGCCGCACCGTCGTGCGCGGCGTCAACCTCGAGTTGAACGCCGGCGAGGTGGTCGGGTTGCTCGGCCCGAACGGCGCCGGCAAGACGACGACGTTCTACATGGTCGTCGGCTTGACGTCGCCCGATTCCGGCCGCGTCGAGCTCGATGGCGCCGACGTCACCCACGACCCGATGTACGTCCGGGCGCGTAAGGGCATTGCCTACCTGCCGCAGGAGCCGTCGATCTTCCGGGGCCTGTCGGTCGAGGACAACATCCTCGCCATCCTCGAGACGCTGGACATCGATCGCGCCACCCGCTTCCGGCGGCTGCGCGATCTGCTGGCCGAGCTCGGCCTCACGCACCTGGCCAAGTCGAAGGCCTACACCTTGTCCGGCGGCGAGCGGCGTCGCGT
>JBDSLU010000089.1:0-10754 GCA_039916225.1 Vicinamibacteraceae bacterium | reverse complement strand
CGTCACCATCGTCGCGCTGGCCGCGGCCTTCGTCGTGCTGCGACGCTTCATGCCAGCTCGCCGTCGCCCGGCCGCCGGCTCGCGCGGTCCAGCGGCTCCGGTCGCCTGCGATCACTGCGCGACTGGCGCCAAGGCGACCGCCGCGCCGAATGGATCCACGGCGCGGACGCACACTACGCCGGTCGTCAGCGTCGACGACCTGCGGGCGTCGTCTCGAGGCCGACGTCGCTAGCTCGCAGCCCGCCCGGCGCCGCTAGTTGCGGCCGACCTGCCGCCTGACGGCGCCCGCCATCGCCGCCGCCCGCGGGAACAGGATGTGGTTCTCGAGATGCACGTGGACGTGCATGTCGCGCTCCAGTTCGGCCAGGCCGTAGTAGAGGCCGAGGAAGGTCGGGCAGGCGTCTTCCGGCGCCACGAAGCCGTCGGTCAGCTCCGCGATCCGGGCGAGCGCGGCACCGGCTGAGGCGTGCTCCGCTTCCATCACCGCGATCGGCTGCTCGATCCAGCGCCAGCCGGCGGTGCGGTCCGGTGCTGCGCCGGCCTCGAGCGCGACGATGGCGGGGAACAGCACGACATCCTCTTTCTTCATGTGGGCGAGCAGCTCGTCCTGCAGCCCGGCGAACGTCGCCTGCAGGAGCGCGAGCCGCGGCAGGCGGGCACCGTGCCGCGAGACGACCTTGTCGACCATCGCGCGGAGGCGCGGGACCTCGACTTCGAGCGGGCGGTGGTAGCGCGACTGGATGTGCGACACGAGGCTGGTCAGAGAGGCCTGCGTCCAGTCGATGGCCGGCTCGGTGGCGTTCGTCGCCGCCTCGAGCTCGCCGATCAGGAGCGGCGCGGCCAGATCGTGCGCCGCGCAGACCTCGCCGAGCGGAATCTTGCCGCCGCAGCAGAAATCGATGCGATGGCGCTGGAACACCTTGATGGTGGCCGGGCTGGTGGTGGCGATGTCGGCGACGAGCGTGGACGTGGTGATGGTCATGGATAGTCCTCGTGACTACGGAAAGGGATCAGGCGTCGAGGCGGCGGCGGGCGCCGGCGAGACCCGCGGAGAATCCGGCAGTCGTCCAGAGCGCGACGATGAAGGCGAGCCACGTCCAGCCGTGCTCCAGCCACCAGGCGACGAGCCCGCCGCCATCGGGCCCGGCAAAGGCCGCATGCTCGACGTCGAAGATCACGCTGAGGCGCAGCGCGTCGAGCGGGTTGATCATCAGCAGGGCCACCCACAGGTCGGCGCGTCGCTGGAGCCAGGGAGCGCCCGACAGCGCGAGCAGCAGGAGGTCCGTGCCGAACAACAGCACGAACCACGCCCCGAGGGCTGTCAGCAGGCCGCGCACCGGATCCCGGACCCAGAAACCGATGGCCAGCCCGATCGCGCTGAGCGCGACGGTGATGCCGGCGGCGGCCGCGGCAAGGCCGGCCAGTTCGAGGGTCGCGCCGCCGATGACGGCGGCCGGCAGCACCAGCAGGCACGACCCCGGCACCAGCACGATCGACAGGCCCGCCGCCTTGCCGAGCAGCCACGCCGCCCGCGACACAGGCTGGGTGAAGAGCAGCGGGAACTCGTCCGCCTCGCCCTGCGCCGAGCTCAGACCCAGCAGGAGCGCGGACAACGACAGGCAGTACAGGACGGCGTGCAGCACCCACATCGGCGCGGCGCCTCGCACGTCGTCCGGGGTGAACAGCGGCAGCAGGCCAGCCGACGCGGCCAGGGCGACGTGGACGTGCAGGAAGCGGTTGACCCGGTTGGCCCACAGCTCACGCTGGCAGGCAGCGGCGACGGCGGCGCGGATGGAAACGCTCATCGGAAACCTCAGTCAGTTCACGGCGGCCAGCGCCGGCTCCGGGCAGGCGAACGGGAAGGCGTCGCGCAGCCGCGCCGCCGGCAGCTCGCGCTCGACCTGGCCCTTCTCGATCACCAGGCAGCGATCCGCCTGACCGGTCCACTCGCCCAGCAGATGCGTGGCGACGAGCACGGTGCGGCCGGCGGCGGCGACGCGGCGCAGATGAGCGTAGAGGGCCTGGCGCCAGTCGGGATCGAGGCTCAGGCCGGGCTCGTCGAGCACGAGGATCGGCGCGTCGGGCAGGTCGAGGATGGCCAGGCCGAGCCGCTGCCGCGTGCCGCCCGACAGGCGACCGGTGGTGACGCGCAGGTACTCGACGAGACCCCAGCGAGCCGCCACGACGTCGACCCGTGACGCCGGCAGGCCGCGCAGCCTGGCGTAGAAGGCGAGGATCTGGGCCACGGTCAGCCGCGCGTGGAAATGCGGCGATTGCGGCAGGAACGAGAGGCCGGCGCGCGCCGCCATCGGATCGACCGCGGTGTCACGGCCATCGAGGACGATGCGGCCGCCGTCGGGCCTGCTCAGCCCGGCGAGCAGGCGCAAGGTGGTCGACTTGCCGCAGCCATTAGCGCCGACCAGCAGCGCGACTTCGCCGGCATCGACCGACAGCGAGAGGTCGCGCAGCACGGGCTTCGAGCCATAGGCCTTGGCCAGGCTGGTGATGGCGATCATCGGAATGCTCCTTGCGGTGGCCCGCCACCGTCGACGAGAGGGGCCGGATCGACGATGCCGCCGATGCCGGGGATCGCCAGGCGGGCGTGCACGAACCGCAGCAGCCGCTCGGCCGGGCTGCCGGCGAGCAGGCCGATGGCCGGCAGATCGCGGCGCAGCCCGCTGAACAGGTCCAGCTCGCGGTGCGGCAAGTCGGCGATGCCATTGCGGTCGAGATCGAGCGTCAGGGCCCCTTCCCAGGCGTTGCCGCGGCCGTTCACGGCCCACTGGTTCGACTGGTTGCCGCCGGTCGTCTCGACCGGATGGATGTTGCCGGTGAAGCGATTGCCGGCGAAGACGTTGACGTCAGAGCTGTCGCTGACGCGGATGCCGACGTAGTTGGCGGCGATGCGGTTGTCGAGGACGCGATTGCCGTGTCCGTTCTCGAGAAAGAGCCCGAGCGTGTTGCCGGCGATCTCGTTGGCCGAGATCAGCGTGTCGTCCACCGACTGGAGGAGCAGGCCGTAAGCGCGGTGACTCCGATTGGCGATGAAGCGGTTGCCGGTCAGCGTCAGCCCCTTGGAATACATCAGGGCGGCCCCGGCCGCGTTGTCCGAGAACACGTTGCGCTCGAAGCGGTTGTCGTCCGAGTACATGTAGTGCAGGCCGTAGCGCACCTGGGCGATGTCGTTGTCACGCACGGACGACCCATCGACGAAGGAGAAGTAGATCCCGTCGCGCGTGTCACGGATCACGTTGCCGGCGATGGTGTGGCCGGTCGCGTTCCAGATGTGGATGCCGTTCCCGCGGCGGTTCTGGTTGGCCGGCGCGGCGCACAGCTCGCCTTCGCCCGGCTTCACTGCCGGCGCCAGCGGATCGACCGGCGCAGCCGCCTCCGGCGCCAGGCCGAGGATGGTGTTGCCCTCGACGCGGGCTCCGTCGGCGTGCCGCACGTAGACGCCGTGCAGGTTCTCGACGAGGCGGTTGCCGCGGACGACCGCCCGCGGCCCGGTGACGTGCACGCCGGCGTGGTCGAGGCTCAGGTCGAGCCCTGAGCCGCGGATCTCGAAGCCGACGATGGTCACGTCGGCGGCGCGAATGGCGACGACGTGGGTGGTGCGGTCCCCGATCAGCAGCGGCCGGCCATGCCCGACCAGCGTCAGCGGCCGGTCGATCACGAACGGGCCGGTGTAGCGGCCGGGCCCGACGTCGATCGTCGCACCCGGCGCGGCCGCGGCGATCCGCGCCCGCAACTCGGGCCCGCCATCGAGCGCGGCTGGTCCCAGCGCCGCCGCCCGGCCGAGGGCCGCGCCGGACAGGGCCAGCATCGTCGACACCAGCAGGCGCGTGGACGCGTTCACAGCTCCTCCTTGCGCGAGAGCCAGATCGCCGCCACGAGGGCGGCGATGAACAGGCCCATGCACGCGGTACCGGCCATCGGCAGGCTGGACTGGTTGAAGTTGGCGATCTGCTGGCTGCCGATGAGCACCGGCGTGAACGGCGCGATGCGCATCGGCGCATGCGGATCGAGATGGTGGCCGTAGCTCCACAGGCGGTAGGCGAACGTGCCCATCGAAAAGGCGCCGAAGTAGAGGAACAGCACCGCGAGGTCGACGAGATGGCCGATGCGCCCCATGACGATGGCCCGCAGCCCGAGGAGCGCGAAGACACCGATGGCGAACGGCATCCAGGTCATTTCAGCGAAGTCGGCCTGGGCGATCGGCTTCATGCCGATGTAGTGGTTGAGCGTGTTGATTTCGAACAGATCCTGGCCGCCGTTGCCGGCCTCGATCTTGTGGGTGTACATCTCGAGCGTCAGCCCCTCCTGGTACTGCGGCGCGACCAGTTGGATTCGCCACAGCGGCAGGAGCGCCCCCGCCACGAGTGCCCCGATGCCGAGCAGCACGAGGCTTCGCGAGAGGCCCGAGAGCGGGCGATCGAGGAAGCGGGTGGTGGCTCGTAAAAAGGCGCGCATGACGGAGGCTCCTCGAAAGGGTTACGGCTTGACGGCGAGATAGCCCTGCATCTCCTGGTGGAGCGCCGAGCAGAAGTTGGTGCAGTAGAACGGGAAGACACCAGGCTTGCTCGCGGTGAAGCGCACCGTCTTGGTCTCGCCCGGGTCCATGACGATGTTGAGGTCGTGCTCGACAATGCCGAGCCCGTGGATCATGTCGGTGGTCTGCTCGACGTTGGTCACGTGCAGCGTCACCTCGTCACCCACCCGCACCTCGAGCTTGTCCGGCACGAAGCGGCTGCGGATCGCCATCATCTTCACCTCGACCTTGTTGCCCATCCGCTTGACGGAGGTCTCCTCGGCCGTCCAGGCCGCGCTGGGGTCGTGGTTCTCGGCCTTCGGGTAGACCTCGATCGGCTGGACGCGATCGGCCTTGAGGATCTGTGCGAAGTGCGGCTCGGGCTCGGTGAACGACTCGTAGAGCATCGACATCTTCTGGCCGGTGATGTCGATCAGCTGGCTCGATTCGGGCTGCGACGGCCCGACCGACAGGTGGCGGCCCTTCGAGAGCTTGTTCATCGCCACCAGGTACTGGCCGTAGGGCGTCTTGGTGTCGCTGCCGCCGATCACCAGGTGGCCGATGTTGTAGTGCACCGCGATCTTGTCGAGGATGACCTTGCTCAGGTCGGCGCGCTCTTCCTTGCTCCACGGCGGCAGGCGCCACTTGGCGACCGACGACTCGACGTAGAGCGAGGTGTAGGCGTTGCCCTTGCCGTCGTACTGGGTGTGGAGCGGGCCGAGACCGACCGGCACGTCGCCTTCGAGGACGGCCTCGTAGTTCAGCACCGGAATGCCACGCACTTCCTTGTCGAACTGCTTGCGATCGATGGCCGACTTGATCTTCTCGAAGTCGAAGACGCTGGTGACCGGCTGCAGCTTGCCGGAGGCGGCGATCCAGCGGCCGGACGGATCGGTGTCGATGCCGTGCGGCGATTTCGGGATCGGCAGCAGATACATCACGCCCGGCACCTTGGCCGGGTCGAGGACCGGCACGCCGGCCATCAGGGTGGCCTTGCCGTCCTTCACCGCCTGCTCGGCGGCGCGCCAGTTGACGATCGCGGCGTAGTCGCGATCGAGGCGCGTCGAGTTGGCCTCGAGGGTGTCCGACGCCATCTCCGAGTTGTAGGAGGTCCAGAACGCCCAGCCGGAGCTCGGGCCTTTGCCGGTCGAGCCGAGATCCCAGTTGAAGGGTGGCGTCAGCACCTGCCAGCCGACCGACAGGGTGCCCGTCTTCGGGTCGACCTTGAGGCCGCTCACCATCCCGTTGAACTCGGCTTCGTACTTCGCCGGATCGGCGTAGCGGCCCTTCGGCAGCGGCACCGAGAAGCGCGTCGCCACCAGTACGTACTCGCTGTTCTCGGTCACGAACGACGAGCCGTGGTTGCCGCTCGAGTTGGGGATGGGGCCGAGGATCTGCTTCGTCTTGAAGTCGCGCAAGTCGATGCGCGCGACGCGATTGTTGGCGTTGTCGTTGACGAAGAGCCAGCGGCCGTCGTAGGCGCCGTCGGTCTGCGACAGGCCGGGGTGGTGGACGTCGCCCCAGGTGAATCCGCCGAGCATCTTCTTCGACTCTTCATCGAAGCCGTAGCCGGTGGCCGGGTAGCGACCGAACACCGGGATGGTGGCGATGTGCCGCATCGACGGGATGCCGGCGACATAGACCTGGCCGGAGTGGCCGCCGGAGTAGAAGAGATAGAACTGGTCCTTTTCACCGGGCGCGACGTAGGTCTTGCTGGCGGCCGAGGCGTCGGCGACCGAGACGTGGCGGCCGGGAGGGTTGCAGGCAGAGGCGGCGAGCGCGGCGGCCAGCAGGCCGCCGGTCGCGACGAGTCGTGTGCGTATGGTCATGGGAGTGTCCGTGTGGGGAACGGCCGGCTCATTCGACGATCAACACGCCACGCATGCCGACCTGGGCGTGGCCGGGAAAGGAACAGATGAAGGGATAGCGGCCGGGCGCGGCCGGGGCGGCGAACGTCGCGGTGTCGCGCTCGCCGGGCCCGAGCAGCTTCGTGGCGGCGAGAATGTCGGCCCGTCGCGCAGCCGGCACGTATTCGGTCGTCGGGGCTTCGGCCGCGGCGACGAGGAAGGTCTCGACGTTGGCGGCGGGGCCGAGCAGAACCCAGTTGTGCCCCATCGAGAACTTGGGGGTGGTGCCCTTGTTGGCGAGGGTCACGCTCAGCTGCTCGCCCGCCTTGGCGCGAATCTCGACCAGCGAGAACTTCATCTGGTCGTTGGCGGTGATCTCGACCTTGCGGCCTTCGGCGACCGGCGCGGCGGCGGCGGGCGCCGGCGTCGATCCGGCGGGCGGTGCGCCGGTGCCCGACGCCGGCTGACCGGACTGACCACAGGCGGTGACGGTGAGGCTGACGAGGACGGCGGCGGCGAGCGCGTATCGGTTCGACATGATGGACCCAGCGTAGCCAGCGCACCCGAACCGATCGTTGACGTGGATCAAAGACGGCGCGGATTTCCCGATCCACACTGCCGGCATGTGGAAGCCGACTAGGATCGCTATGGTGGTGATGGCGTGCGGCACGGGCGCGTTCGCCTGGATCGCGCGTGGTCCGGCGGTCCAGGCCGGCGTGCGCCGGCTGCCGGTGACGGGCGTGGTCGTGGCGGCACCCGAGGGCCAGGTCGTGCGGATCGCACACGACGACATCCCCGACTACATGCCGGCGATGACGATGGCGTTCACGCTGGCCGAGGCCGAGTCGACGCGCCTCGTGCCGGGCGATCGGGTGCGGTTCGACCTGCGGATCGGCTCAGGTCCGAGCGTGGCGGAAGGCATCGCCGTGACCGGACGTGGTCCGGTGCCTGGCGGGACGCCGGCGACGCCTCAGGCCCCCTCGAGGCTCAAGCGCGGCGACGCGCTCGCTCCGTTCGCGCTGGTCGACGAACGCGGGCGCGGCTTCACGCTGGCCGACCTGCAGGGCCACCCGACGGTCGTGACCTTCATCTTCACGCGGTGCCCGGTGCCGGAGTTCTGCCCGCTCCTCACCAGCAAGTTCACGACGCTGCAGCGCGCCCTGGCCACGGATCGCACCCTGCCCCGCACCACCCGGCTCCTGAGCATCACGCTCGATCCGGCGTTCGACACACCCGAGGTGCTCGCGGCCTACGGCAAGGCCGTGGGAGCCGAACCGGCCCGGTGGCGGTTCGCCGGCGGTGAGCCGGCGGCGGTCCTGCAAGTCACCCGCGCCTTCTCGGTCTATGTCGAGCGGAACGGCGCCCTGCTCGATCACACGCTGGCCACGGCGCTCCTCGACGGCCGCGGGCGCGTCGTCGAGATCTGGCGCGGCAACGGCTGGCAGGTGACCGACGTGACTGCCGCGCTGCGCGGCGTGTCGGGCTAGCCGCCGTCGTCGGGTTCGCCGTCAGCGGCGGCCCGCAATCGATCGGCATCCAGCACGGCGACGTGGGCCCGCGTCGAGTGGACGAAGCCGGCCGATTCCCATCCGGTGAGGATGCGGCTGACCGTGAAGAGTGTCGTGCCGGTCAGCTCGGCGAGCTCCTGACGCGTCAGCGTGTGCGGCACGGTCAGCCCGGTGCCGTCGCTGTCGGCCGGGCGGGCGTGCGTGAGGCGAAGGAGCGTGTGCGCCAGCCGCTGCCGCACGTCGAGGGTCGCCAGTTCGCGCAGCCGGGTCAGCGCGTCGTCCATGTGCGCCGTCATCTCGCGCAGGATGTTGGTCTTGAGCTGCGGGAAGCGCGCCAGCAGGTCGGCGAGCAGCTGGCGCGACCACGCCAGCACGTCCACGGCGTCGCAGGCGCTCGCCGTGACCGGGTAGGGCGCCTCGCCGAGGGCGGCAACGCCGGCGACCGGATCGCCCGGGCCGACGAAACGGACGATGACCTCGGCGCCGTCGGCGGTGACCTGGGTCAGCTTGAGGTAGCCCCGTTCGACGAGGAAGAACGCCGCCGCGGGTTCGCCTTGGCGGATCAGGGCCTCACCCTTGCGCAGCGCCCGCCGCCCGCCGGCGCCGAGCACGGCTTCGCGATCGGCGGCCGGCATCGCGGCGAAGAGGCGGGAGGTGGTCGCTGCCGTCGTACACGCGTCGGCCATCCGGGGAGTATAAGCGTCGCACGGCGCGACCGATGCCCGCCGGTCCACTGCGGCGCGGCACGGCCTCCCCACCCGCTGCCCGCCGGCTACAGCGCGGCGTAGGCCGGGGCGAGGACCTCGCGCGTGAACTGCTCGAGGGTGGTCGGCGTCGTGTTGGCCGGACTTCGTCCTTCGACCGACACCACGATGCCGTCGTTGAACGCCTTCTCCATCTCGGCGTAGAGGTCGGCCACGCTCTGCGACAGGCCGGCCTGCTGCAAGGCGGCGGAGTAGTCGGCGTAGGGAAACTGCACGTAGGCCAGCTCCGGCTTGTCGATCGCCGCACCGACGATGCGCGTGGCCTCGGCGAACGTCAGGTCGCGTGGGCCGAGCAGCTCGCGGACCTGGAAGCCGGTCCAGGCACGGGCCGCCAGCGCGCCGGCCGCCACCGCAGCGATGTCCCGCGTCGCGATCATCGGGATGGTGGTCGTTCCGGCAGCGCCGCCGCCATTGATGCCCTGGTGCCGGATCAGCGGCAGGGCGTGCAGGAAGTTCTCGAAGAAGTAGCCAGGACGCAGCGCCAGGACGTTGGCGCCGGTGAGCTGCTTCAGCCGCTCCTCCTGGCGGTGCAGGCCGGCGATGGGCCCGGTGCCGGCCGGCACCTGGGCGCCGACGCTGCTGATCGCCACCAGATGGCGGATGCCGCTGCGTGTGGCCGCCGCCAGAATCGCCTCGCCGTCGCGATCCTGCTCGGCCCGGAGGTCGGGCGACACCGGGCTGGACGGCTGCATCGTGAACGCCCCGTCGGCGCCGCTGAACGCGCGGCCCAGGAAGTCCGCGTCGGCGGCATCGCCGAGCAGGACCTCAGCCCCTCGCGCCTTCGCCCCGGCCAGCTTCTCCGCCGAGCGTCCAATCGCCCGGACCGTGTGTCCGCCGGCCAGCAGGTGCTCCGTGATCTTGCTGCCGATGTTGCCGCTCGCGCCCATCACCGTAATCGTCGCCATATGTCGCTCCCGGGTTGTGAAAACCGCTTGTCGCGCTCCCAGTGAGCCGCGACAGCAATAGTTCTACGCCCGGATTGTCGGACGGTCCATGCTAAGTTATCGTAAATGTTTAGCCGATCGTCCGAGTCTGGCGTCCCGTTGCACGAACCGACCTGGACCCAGCCGAACGACGCCCTGACCGAGGTCCTGCGCGACCTGCGGCTGGTCCAGAGCTTTTACTGCCACAGCGAGCTGACGGCGCCCTGGGGGCTCGGCCTCCCGCCCGAAGACCACGCCGTCTTCCACTTCGTCGCCGAGGGCGAGGCCTGGCTCGACCGGCTTGGACACGCCACCACGCGGCTGGTCGCCGGCGACTTCGTGCTGTGCGCGCCCGGCGTCGCGCACGCTGTCTCGAGCGGCGTCGGCGTCGTCTGCCGCAACGTCCACGAGCTGCCCTACGAGACGGTCGGCGGCCGGGCGATGCTGCTCCGCTACGGCGGCGATGGCCCCCGGACCGTGCTGGCCTGCGGCGGCGTGCGCTTCGAGGATCCCGCCGCGCATCCGCTGGTCGGGCTGATGCCGGAAGTGCTGCACATCCGCGCTGATCAGGGCGGCGAAGCCCACCTGCTCCGGCAGATGCTGTCGGCGATGGGATCGGAGGCGCTGAATCCGCGGCCGGGCGGCACCACCGTGATGCTGCGCCTGGCAGACATCCTGGTGATCCATGCCATCCGGTCGTGGATCGACGCCGGCGCCGACGATCGCACCGGCTGGCTGGGCGCGCTGCGCGATCCGCAGATCGGCCGCGCCATCGTGCAGATGCACCGGGAGCCGCAGCGCGACTGGACGGTCGCGACCCTGGCGGCCAGCGCCAACCTGTCGCGGTCGGTGTTCTCGGATCGCTTCACGGCGCTGGTCGGGGCGCCGCCGCTGCTCTATCTGACGCGCTGGCGCATGCATCTCGCCGCGCGCTGGCTGCGCGAGGATCGCACCAGCCTCGGCGAGGTCGCCACGCGGCTCGGCTACGAGTCGGAGCCGTCGTTCAGCCGCGCTTTCAAGCGGCACATCGGCGTGCCGCCTGGCGCAATGCGGGTGCGGCCCGCGGGCCGGCGCCGCGGCGCGCCCAGCGCCGCGTGACGAATCGCGAGGACGAAGGCCGGAGGCGCCGTGAGGTCGACGGCACGAACTCCGTGCCGTCGACAAACAAACTAGAAGCGCAAGCC
>JBDSLU010000088.1:0-11038 GCA_039916225.1 Vicinamibacteraceae bacterium | reverse complement strand
GTTGCTCGGAGCAAGCTCCGAGCACGCTCCGAGCAACGCCTCGAAGACATTCCCCTTGCTTACCGATATGAGCCGTGCGATCGTTGTCTCGGTTAGCGAGAGGAGACGTCGATGAGCCGACCGCCGGACCTGCTGCAGGGGACGCTCGAACTGCTGCTCTTGAAGATCGTCGCCCTCGAGCCCATGCACGGCTGGGCGATCGCCCAGCGCCTCCGCCAGATGTCGGGCGAGGTACTGCAGGTCAGCGACGGTTCGCTGTATCCCGCCCTCCACAAGCTCGAACAGCGCGGCCTGATCGCCGCCGAGTGGCGCGCCAGCGAGAACAAGCGCCGCGCCAAGTTCTACGCGCTGACCGACAGCGGCCAGGAGCGCCTGGCCCACGAGGCGCGCGAGTGGACGCGCCTGTCGTCGGCCGTCTCGTTGATCATGCAGGCGGGGGAGGTCTGAGATGCCCGACCCGCTGACCGCCCTGATGCGTGCCGCTCGTGTTGCACGCCTCCGCTTGCGATCCCTCGTCGCCGGCCGTCGAGTCGACGCCGAGGTGGACGACGAGCTGGCGTTCCACGCGGCGATGGTCGAAGACGAGGCGCGGGCTCGTGGCTTGAGCGCCGCGGACGCCCGGCTCGAGGCCCGCCGGCGCCTCGACGGGGCGGCCCTGCGCCGCGACGAATGCCGCGACGCGCGCGGCTTCGCCTGGCTCGACGCCGTGCGCCAGGACGTCCGGCATGCCCTCCGCGGCCTGCGCCGCACCCCGGTCTACACCGCGATCGCGCTGGCCTCGCTCGGCGTCGGTCTCGGCGCCGCCGCGGCCCTCTTCGCGATCGTCGACGCCGTGCTGGTGCGGCCGCTGCCGCTACCGGACGCCGGGCGCGTCGTGTGGATCGCCGAGCAGCGCAACGGCGTCGAGAGCAGCGGCAGCCCGCAGCGTCTCGCCGACTGGCAGCGCCTGGGATCGATCGGCGCGGCGGGCGGCTACTACGGCGACGAGCCGTTCGTGCGGACCGCGACGGCGGACCTCGGCCGCCTGCCGGCCGTGCGGACGTTCGGCCGCTTCTTCGATGTGCTCGGCCTCGCGCCTATCGTCGGCCGGTTGCCGACCGCCGCGGAGCTGCGCGCGGACGGACCAGCGGTGGTGCTGCTCGCCGAGCGGGCGTGGCGCACCCGGTTCGCCGCCGGGGACGTCGTCGGCCAGATACTGCGCGTCGATCGCGGTCAGGCGGAGATCATCGGCGTCCTGCCCGACGCCGCCGAGAGCGTCACCGCGGCGGACATGTGGATGCCGGCGCCGCCTCACCTGCAGGCGACCTCGCGGAACGCCAGCTTCCTCGGCCAGATCGCCCGTTTGTCGCCGGCTGGGTCCCTCGATGGCGCGCGCGCCGAGCTCGACGCGGCCGCCAGGACGCTCGCGATCGCCTATCCCGTCACCGATCGCGGCCTGCAAGCGCGCATCGTGCCGCTCCATGTCTACCTCGGGCGCGACGCGCGGACGCCGCTCCTGCTCCTGCTTGCGACGGTCGGCGCGGTGCTGCTGGTCGTCTGCCTCAACGTCGCCTCGCTGGCGCTGGCGCGCGGGCTCGGACGGCTGCGTGACGCCTCGTTGCGCGTCGCAATCGGCGCCAGTCGAGCACGTCTGCTCCAGTTGCACCTTCTCGAGAGCGGCCTGCTCGCCGCCGGCGGCGCGGTGCTCGGCGGCGCCATCGCCTGGTTCGGCGTCGATGCCCTGCGTGCCTGGTTGCCCGAGATGCCGGGACTGGCCCGCGCCGCGCTCGACCTGCGCGTGCTGTTCGCGATGGCCGGCGTGGCCGTGGCCTGCTCCCTGATCGTTGGGGCGCTGCCGGTGCTGATCGCGTGGCGTGCCGCGGCGGCGCCGACGCTGCGGGAGGGCGGAGCGGCGGTGTCGGGACTGGCGCGCAGCCGCGCCCGCGGCGCCCTTGTCGTCACGCAGGTCGCCGTCGCTGTGGTCCTGCTGGTCGGCGCTGGCCTGCTATCGGCCGCGCTCGGGAGCCTGGGGAGCACCCCCGGCGGCTACGACCATCCAGACGCCCTGACGTTCCGCGTGCCGCTGCCGTGGGATTCTGATGAGTCGCGCATCGCCGAGGTGACGGTCCGCGTGTTGGAGCGGCTCCAGTCCACGCCGGGCGTGCGCGCGGCCGGTGTCGCCGACCGCCTGCCGTTCGGCGGTGGCTCGCAGACCAGCCGGGTCGCGATTGACGGAGTCGCGCTGCCGACAGACCTGGCCGAGCGCAAGGTTGCCTGGCGCACGGCGAGCGACGGGTTCTTCAAGGCAATCGGCGTGCCGTTGCGCAGCGGGGAAGACTATCCAGAACGCTGGACGTCGGGTGCTCCGCGCGTGGCGCTGATCAACGAACGCTTCGCTCGCCTCTATCTCGGCGGCCGGAACCCGATCGGGCTCGAGCTCGGCGAGGTGCGCTCCGGGAAGACCGGCGAGCCGCGCTACCGCATCGTCGGCGTGGTTGGCGACCTGCGTACCGCGATCGACGAGGCGTCGCCGATGCCGGCCGTCTACGTGCCGCCCGGCGCCACGTTCTGGCCGATCCTGCACTTCGCGGTTCGCGCCGACGGCGATCCGAGCCAGCTCCTGCCGGTCGTGCGGGCCATCGCCGGTGAACTCGCCCCGGATATCGCGGTGGAGGCCGTCGAGCCGCTCGGTGCCCAGCGCGCGACGTCGCTGCGCGAACCGCGGATGCGCACGGCGGTCGCGTCGGGCTTCGCCGCGGTGACGCTGCTGCTCGCCGCAATCGGCCTCTATGGTCTGCTGGCGGGCGAAGTGGCGGCGCGCGTCAAGGAGATCGGCATCAAGCTGGCCCTTGGCGCGGCACCGCGGCAGATGTTGCGCGAGACGATGGATCGCGGCCTGCGGTTGGCCGGCCTGGGCGTCGTGCTGGGGCTGTCCGTGTCGCCGCTCGTCGCCCGTGCGGTGGAGCGCGTGATCGGCGATCGGCCGGGGACGACGAGCTGGACGCCGTTCGCTGCGGCGTTGGTGCTGGCCCTGGCCATGGCACTGGCCTCCAGCGTGGTGCCGGCGTGGCGCGCGGCCCGGATCGATCCGAACCGCGCTCTGCGAACCGATTAGCCAGCGACTGTGCGTCGGCCGCTGTGCGGCGGCGCCTGGACGCCAGCCCCTTGCACGCCAGCCCTGTCGAGCACCTCGGGCCGTGTCAGCCCGAGGTGTCGACCCGCCGCCGATCTCAGACGAGCAGCCGGGCCCCCAACTGAATCTGCCGCATCGGCGCGGCGGAGGTGATGCGGCCGAAGTTGGCGGTGCGGCCCGGAGCTGCAGGCGAACGGCGGACCCGAGCGCGACCGTCTTGGCCATCGACAGGTCGGTGCTGATCATCTTCGGCCCGCGCAGGATGTTGCGCGACGCATTGCCGAAGGTGAACGCGTCGGGCAGCAGTGCACGTCGGCCTGGACGCCGTGCGACATCTTCTTACGCAGGATCAGGCTGACGGCGTCGTAGTCGGCGACAAGAGCATTGGCGATGATGCGGCGGCTGCGATAGCGCTGGCTGGGCCGGCGCGCGTCGATGTTGCCGGCGCCGGGCTGCGGCGTGTTGTTGAAGAAGCTGCGGTCGAGGTGATCGGTGTGCCAACCGAGGTACAGCAGGTCGACCGCCATGCTGGTGCCGAGATCGCGCTGCAGGTCCGAGGTCCTGGCTGGTGATCTCGCGATGGAAGTGCGCGCGCATGTGGGCCAGTGCAGGCCCGAAGCCGGGCGTGGTGGCCTCGAGGCTGCTGGCCGGCCCGGCGGGTCGGGTAATCCCGGCCGTGCCGATGATGGCGCCCTTGGCATCGACGACCGGAATCTTGTCGGTGATGTTCCAGGCCGTCTCGCCCCTGGACTCTTCCAGTCGCTCGAGACGATTGACGATGCGGTGACCAGCCAGCACCTGCTTGTCGTCGTGTCGGAACTGATCGGCCAGGAACGCCGGGGAGAGATCGTAGTCGGTCTTGCCCAGGATGCTCTCGACGGACACGGGCTCAGCCCCGTGCTGGCGATCGAGCGAGTACTGAACGACGAAGGCTCGATTGACCCAGAGATAGCGGCCCTGCCGGTCCTTCACCCACGCGAGCGCGTCGGGCAGGAAATCCAGGAGCTCGGCGAAATGGGACGAGATCCTCGAGGAGGGCATCCTCTTCGCTCGCGGCGGACGGCCAGGAGGCCTGCGTCGGCAGGCCCCCCGGCAGGGAAGCTACTTCGTGGCCGCAGGGGCCGGAGCGACCAGGTCTTCCGGCTTGTGGGTCACCGGGTTGAGGAAGGGCATCATCGCGCGGAGCTTGGCGCCGACGTCCTCGAGCAACTGGCTCTGCTCCGCCTTGCGGCGGGCGTTGAACGTCGGACGTCCGTCGACGTTCTCCTGGATCCACTTCTTGGCGAAGCTGCCGTCCTGGATCTCGGCAAGGAGCTTCTTCATCTCCTTGCGCGTCTCCTGGTTCACCACCCGGACGCCGGCGATGTAGTCACCGTGCTCGGCAGTGTCGCTGACCGAGTAGCGCATGTAGTTGAGGCCGCCGCGATACATCAGGTCGACGATGAGCTTCAGCTCGTGGAGGCACTCGAAGTAGGCGATCTCGGGCTGGTAGCCGGCCTCGACGAGCGTCTCGAAGCCCGCCTTGACGAGCTCGGCGGCGCCGCCGCAGAGGACCGCCTGCTCACCGAACAGATCGGTCTCGGTCTCTTCCGTGAACGTCGTCTCGAGCACGCCGGCGCGGGTCACGCCGATCGCCTTGCCGTAGGACAGGGCCAGCGCCTTGGCGTTGCCGCTGGCGTCCTGGTGGATGGCGACCAGGGCCGGCACGCCGCCGCCCTCCTCGAACACTTCGCGGACGCGGTGGCCCGGCGCCTTCGGCGCGATCATCGAGACGTCCACGTTGGCGGGCGGCTGGATGGTGCCGAAGCGGATGTTGAAGCCGTGCGCGAACATCAGCGTCTTGCCGGGGCCGAGGTGCGGCTCGATGTCGTTCTTGAAGATCGACGCCTGGGCCGTATCGGGCGCCAGGAGCATGATCACGTCGGCCCACTGGGCGGCTTCGGCGACCGACACCGCAGTGAGGCCGGCGGCCTCGACCTTGGCCTTGGCCGGGCTGCCGGCGCGGACGCCGACCTTCACCGTGACGCCGCTGTCCTTGAGGCTGAGGGCGTGCGCGTGGCCTTGCGAGCCGTAGCCGATGATCGCGACCTTCTTGCCCCGGATGAGCGCGAGGTCGGCGTCCTTGTCGTAGTAGATGTGAGCTGCCATGTCTCTTGTTGTCCTGCGTCCTTACACTGAGTAGGAAACCGCGGCGTCTTCCGTGGTCTCGACATCTTCGAAGTCTCTCGTCATCTCGGGCTCCTGGATGGCGCCGCGGGCCATCGTGACACGGCCGGTCCGCGCCAGCTCCAGGACGCCATAGGGCTGCAGCACTTCGACCATGCTGTCCACCTTTTCCTCGGCGCCGGTGACCTCGACGATCAGCGAGCCCGGCGCGACGTCGACGATGCGCGCCCGGTAGGCCTCGGCAAGCTGCATGATCTCGACCCGCGTCTCACGCGTCGCCGTGACCTTGATCAGGGCCAGGTCGCGCGTCACCGACGGCCGGTTCGTGACGTTGTCGACGCGCAGCACGTCGATCAGCTTGTAGAGGTTCGATTCGACGCGGCGCGCCCCGAAGTCGTCGGTCGAGACGACGATGGTCATGCGCGACTCGCCCTCGGTCTCGGCGTGGCCGACGGTCAGCGATTCGATGTTGAAGCCACGGCGGCGAATCAGCGACGAGACGCGCGTCAGCACGCCCGGCTTGTTCTCGACGTGGACCACGAAGGTATGGAGGTTCATGCGTCCGCTCCCGTTTCGACGATGGCGCTCGGGCGCCGGATCATGTTGTGGAGATCGTTGCCGGCCGGCACCATCGGGAAGACCGAGTCTTCCTGCTCGACGCGGAAGTCGATCAGCATCGTGCCCGGGTGCTGGCGTGCCATTTCGACGGTCGGGATGACGTCGGAGCGCTTCTCGACCCGCGCCGCCTTCAGGCCGAAGGCTTCCGTCAGCTTGACGAAGTCTGGGCTGCTCATCGGCGTGGCCGCGTAGCGGCGCTCGTAGAAGAACTCCTGCCACTGCCGGACCATGCCGAGGAAGCCGTTGTTGATGATGGCGATGTTGATGTCGATGTTCTCCTGGGCGATCGTCGCCAGCTCGCACATCGTCATCTGGAAGCCGCCGTCGCCGACGACCACCCACACTTCGGCGTCCGGCCGCGCCACCTTGGCGCCGATCGCCGCCGGCAGCGCGAAGCCCATCGTGCCAAGGCCGCCTGACGTGATCAGCGAGCGATCCTCGTCGTGCTTGTAGTACTGCGCCTCCCACATCTGGTGCTGGCCGACGTCGGTGACGACGATGGCCTTACCCTCGGTGGTGCGCCAGATGTCGTTGATGACGTGGGCGGCGTAGAGGTGGCCGTTGTCCGGCAGGTTCTGGATGTCGCGGACCGCGGCGTCGCCTTTGAGGCCGTTGACGTAGGTGTTCCAGTCGCTCTTGTCGCAGTTCTCGATCCGCGGCATGAGCTGCTCGAGCGTCTCCTTGAGGTCGCCGACCAGGCCGACGTCGACGCGGACGTTCTTGTTGATCTCGGCCGGGTCGATGTCGATGTGGATCTTCTTGGCGTTCAGAGCATAGGTCTTGAGGTTGCCCGTGACACGGTCGTCGAAGCGCATGCCGAAGGCGAGGAGCAGGTCGGCTTCCTGGATCGCGGTGTTGACCCAGGCTTCGCCGTGCATGCCCATCATGCCGAGGTTCAGCGGATGCGAGGCGGGGAAGGATCCGATGCCGAGCAGCGTGGTCGCCACCGGGATGTTGGTGCGCTCGGCGAACTGGCGCACGATCGCGCCGGCGCCCGAAATCGAGATGCCGTGGCCGGCCAGGATCACCGGCTTCTTGGCCGAGTGGATCAAATCGAGCGCGTGCTGGATCTCGCGCGCCACCGGGCGATGCGCCGGGCGGTAGCCGCGGAGCTTCGGCGGATCCGGCCACACGAACTCGCACGAGCTCTGCTGGGCGTCCTTGGTGATGTCGATCAGCACCGGTCCGGGACGGCCCGAGCGGGCGACGTAGAACGCTTCGCGCACCGTCTTGGCGACTTCATCGGCGCGGGTCACCAGGTAGTTGTGCTTGGTGACCGGCAGCGTGATGCCGGTGATGTCGGTTTCCTGGAAAGCGTCCGAGCCAATCAGCTTGCTGCCGACCTGGCCGGTGATGCAGACGATGGGGATGGAGTCGAGCATCGCCGTCGCCAGGCCGGTGACCATGTTGGTCGCGCCGGGACCCGACGTCGCGATGGCGACGCCGACCTGGCCGGTCGCGCGCGAGTAGCCGTCCGCCATGTGCGTGGCGCCCTGTTCGTGCCGCACCAGGATGTGGCGGATCGGGTAGTCGAGCATCGCGTCGTAAGCCGGCAGGATGGCACCGCCGGGATAGCCGAAGACGCAGGTGACGCCTTCACGCGCGAGCGATTCCCAGAGGATCTGCGCGCCGGTCTTGCGGCTGCTGGCAGGCTGGGTCGGCTGAGCAGGCTGAGTGGGCTGAGTCATAGCTGTGGTCCTCGTGTCTTAACCCGTGATCGCGCCGGTGGCGGCCGACGAGACGAGCTTGGCGTACTTGGCGAGCACGCCGGTTTCATAGCGCGGCTTCGGCGCGGTCCAGGTCGAAAGGCGCGCCTTGATTTCGGCGGCGCCGACCTCGAGCCGCAGTTCGCGCGTGTCGAAGTCGAAGGTGATCTGGTCGCCCTCGTGCACGGCGGCGATCGGACCGCCGCGTTGGGCCTCCGGGGCCACATGCCCGGCCATCAGGCCGCGCGTCGCGCCGGAGAAGCGACCGTCGGTGAGCAGGGCCACCGATTCGCCGAGGCCCGCGCCCTGGATGGCGCCGGTGACGGCCAGCATCTCGCGCATCCCGGGGCCGCCGCTCGGTCCCTCGTAACGGATGACGATGACGTCACCGGGATTGATCTGGCCCTGCTGAACGGCGGCGAAGGTGGCTTCCTCGCTCTCGAACACGCGCGCCGGCCCGGTGTGGTTCTTGGTCGCGTAGCCGGCGACCTTCACGACGCAGCCCTCGGGGGAGAGGTTGCCGTGGAGGATGACCAGGCCGCCGGTCTTCTTGATCGGGTCGGCTGCGGTGCGGACGACTTTCTGGCCGGGCGTTTCCGTGGCCGCGGCGGCTTCCTCGCCGATCGACTTGCCCGTCACGGTTGCCGCGCCGCCGTGGAACAAGCCGGCTTCGACGAGGCGCTTGGCGACGAGCGGGATGCCGCCGGCCTTGTAGAGGTCGGTCGCGACGTACTGGCCGCCTGGCTTCAAGTCGACGATCAGCGGCGTCTTGTCGGAGATGCGATTGAAATCGTCGATCTCCAGCTCGATGCCGGCCTCGCGCGCGATCGCGAGCAGGTGCAGCACCGCGTTGGTCGAGCCGCCGCTGGCGACGACGCCGGCGATGGCGTTCTCGAACGACTGGCGGGTGAGGATGTCGCGCGGCTTGACGCCGCGCTTCAGCAGATCCATCACCAGGGTGCCGCAGTTCTTGGCGACGGTGTCCTTGACGTCGAGCACCGCCGGCACGCTGGCGCTGCCGAACGGGGCCACGCCGAGGAACTCGCAGGCCATCGCCATCGTGTTGGCGGTGAACTGGCCGCCGCAGGCACCGGCGCCGGGGCAGGCCTGGTCCTCGAGGGTGCGCAGCTGGAGGGCGGTCATGCGCCCGGCGGCGTGCGCGCCGACGCCTTCGAAGACGTCCATGATCGTGACGTCACGGCCTTCGAACGTGCCCGGGGCGATCGACCCGCCGTAGAGGACGACGCCCGGCACGTTGATGCGGGCCAGGGCCATCAGCGTGCCCGGGATCGTCTTGTCGCAGCCGCAGAGCATCACCACGGCGTCGAGGTGATGACCGCGGACGACCAGCTCGATCGAGTCGGCGATGACTTCGCGGCTGATCAGCGAGGTGCGCATGCCCTCGGCGCCCATCGTGATGCCGTCCGACACCGCGACGGTGTTGAACTCCATCGGGGTGCCGCCGGCCTCGCGCACGCCTTCCTTGACCTTGGCCGCCAGGCGGCGCAGGTGGAAGTTGCACGGGCCGATCTCGGTCCACGTGTTGGCGATGCCGACCAGCGGCTTGTGCAGGTCGGCGTCCGAGAAGCCGACGGCCTTCAGCATCGCGCGGGCGGGTGCGCGGCTGGGGCCTTCGGTCAGGGCGTTGCTCTTGTGCTTCGGGTCCAGGGTCACGAAAGGCCTCCGGCCACACGCGCGTCTTGGCAGCCCGGCTGGGCGACGGCGGCGCCCGCGGAACGGTCCACGCCGGGGTAGGAGCCGAGCACTTTCAGCGACGGCGCGAACTCCGCGAGATGCGAAAGGGCGCGGCCGCAGCGGAGATCGTGCTGCCCGACGGCGAGGTCCAGGTGGAACAGGTATTCCCAGGGGCGGCCGGTCGGCCGCGATTCGATCTTGGTGATGTCGATGTCGCGCAGCGCGAACACGCTGAGGCCCTTGAACAGGGCGCCGGGGGTGTTGGGCAGCGTGAAGACGATCGTCGTCTTGTTGACCGCGCGATCGCCGATGACCTCGGCGGCGTCCGCCGCGCGGGTGACGATGATGAAGCGGGTCGTGTTGTCGGCGTAGTCGAGGATGTCGGAGCGGAGCGTCTCGAGGCCGAAGACGGCGGCCGCTCGCTCGGAGGCGATGGCCCCGACGCCGGCCATCTGTTGCTCGCGGATCATCTTGGCGCTGCCCGCCGTGTCGTACGAGGCGACGATCTCGACGCCCGTGAGCGAGCGGAGGAAACGGTCGCACTGGGCCAGCGCCTGCGGGTGCGAATAGATCTGCTTCAGGTCCTCGAACCGGGTCCCGGGCAGAGCCAGCAGCAGGTGCCGGACCGGCAGCTCGACTTCGCCGACGATGGGCAGCGCGTTCTGCACCAGGAGGTCGTAGTTGCGGTGGATGGTGCCGCCGATCGAGTTCTCGATCGGGAGGACGCCGCCGGTCGCCCGGCCGGTCTCGACCGCGGCGAACACGTCCTCGAAGGCCGGGCAGGGCAGGAAGGTCGCGGACGGGTCGAATTTCGCCCCTGCGGCCTCGCTATACGCGCCCGTTTCGCCCTGATAGGCGATCAGCATGCGAGATTATGGACCAGGGCTGATCTAGTAGTCCAATTTATAATCGTGACCTTTACATAACCGCCGGGGCCTGCGGCTGAGTTCGGTACAACCGCCGGCACTGCTCTGAAAAATGCGGGTGCCCGGCTGGCTCGTGGCAACGACGCGCGGGGATAATCGGGGTCCATGTTGCGCCCATTTCGCGGACTCCTGCCGACCGTCGATTCGACCGCCTACGTCGACGAGAGCGCCCAGGTCATTGGCGACGTCCACATCGGCCCGGAGAGTTCGGTCTGGATGACCGCCGTCATCCGCGGCGACGTGCACCGGATTCGCATCGGCGCCAGGACCAATATCCAGGATGGCACCATCGTCCATGTCCAGACAGGCACCCATCCGACGACCATCGGCGACGAGGTGACCATCGGCCACGGCGCGATCATCCACGGCTGCACCGTCGAGGACCGCTGCCTGATCGGGATGGGCGCGATTCTCCTGAACGGTGTGCGCGTCGGAGCGGAGTCGATCGTCGCGGCCGGAAGCCTGTTGCCAGAGGGCTTCCAGGTGCCGCCGCGGTCGCTGGTGATGGGCAGCCCGGCCAAGGTCCGGCGACAGCTGGCCGACGATGAAGCCGCCATGATCCGCGGCTATGCCGCAAACTACGTCGCGAATCGTCTCGATTACGCCTGAGACAGGCTCGCTGACATCTCGGCGTCGATCGCCTCGATGGCGGCTCGGCCCCGGTCCGGCTGGAACCCCAGATAGCTTCGCCGCAGCATGAAGTCGTCCCGCTGCTCGGCAAACTCGTGGCGCGTGGCGTAGGCGACCTGTCCCATGGTGTCGGGATAGGCCGCGGCCAGACGCGTGCCCAGCTCGGCGTCCCGTTCCAGGAACTC
>JBDSLU010000087.1:0-2643 GCA_039916225.1 Vicinamibacteraceae bacterium | reverse complement strand
GACGGCCGTCGCCCACAGCGGGACGATGGCGCGCCGCCGCCAGATGGCGGTCACTCGCTGGCGCCGCCGAGGGACGCCTGGAGTTTCTTCGCGTGCTCGAGGTGGGCGACGAAGGCCGGGCGCACCTTGACGAGCAGGGCCTTCAGATCGGCGTTCGAGGCGTTGGGGATCAGGGTCTTGTCCACGGCGTCCAGGACAGCCGTGTGGTAGGCGACCTCCTGGGAGACGTAGGCCTTGTCGAACGCCGCGCCGCTCAGGCTCTTCAGGTGGGCGATGTTCTTGTCGCCCCCGGCCTTCAAGCTCTGGCTGGTCGGGTTGTCCTGCGGGGTCACCTTGAGCCGGGTCACCAGTTCCACGGCAGCCTTGTTGACGGCTGTGTGGTCGGTGACCATCAGGGTGCCGAACGTCTTGACCTCGGCGTTGGTGGATCGGTCGACGGCCAGCTTCCCGGCGTCGATGTCGACCTGGTTGGCGGTGACGACGATCGACGCGATCTGGGGGTCGGTCACGGCCTGGGCGCCGGCGACGGCCGGCAGCGCCAGTGCGGCGGTCATGATGAGTGCTCGATGAATCACGGATTCTTTCCTCCTGCCCGATTGGAGTCGCCACGCCCGGATCGGTGACAATGTCAGCCATGGCCTTGGACGAGCGGGCGTTCTTCACCGAGAAGCCGGAGATGCGGACCGGCAGCTATCAGTGCCCGCGCTGCAAGCGGACCGGCGACTACAGCATCAAGTGGGTCCGCCGCACCCGGAAGGACCGTCCGCCGCAGGGCGCCGACGAGACCGACCGGGCCAAGTTCGCCAAGCTGCGCGATTACGTCCTGCGCGTCGACGACGAAGTCACCTGCAAGGCGTGCAACAAGCGCTTCGAGATTCCGTCGATGAACTCGCTGGTCTTCATCGACCAGCTCGTCGGGCTGCCCGACGCGGAGGCGCTGGAGCGTGAGATCGCCGCGGCGTCGGGCGATGACACCCCGCCCCCGCCGCCCAAGCCGGCCCTGCCCGCCCGCTTCACGCGCAAGCCGTCCGGCTGGAAGTAGTGTCCGGCTCCCGGCTGCGTCTCCGGGCGGGCGCCCTCGTCTTCGCGATCGCCGCGCTCCTCGCCGGCCTGGCCCTGGCCTACGACCTCGGGTCGTGGGACGTCGAGAACGACGAGGCGATCTACACCTACGCCGTCGAGCGGATGATCGACACCGGCGACTGGATGACGGCGCGCGAGATTCCGAGCGACTTCCCGTTCCTGGAGAAGCCGCCGCTCAAGTTCTGGCTGGTCGGCGTGCCGATCCGGCTCGGGCTGCTGCCTCGCACGCCGTTCGGCTTCCGCGCCATTGATGCGCTGCTCGGAGCCGTCGCCTTCGGCTATGTGGCCCTCCTCGGCTATCGCCTGGCCGGACCGGTCGCGGCCATCGCGTCGTGCCTGATCCTGTTCGGGCTGCAGGATCTCACCCTGCTGCACGGCCTCCGCAGCAACAACATGGAAGCCTCGCTCGTGGCGGCGTATGCCGGCGGGCTGTACCACTTCCTGCGTTGGCGCCACGCCGGCTCCCGGCGCGATGCGCTGATCACCGGCGCCTGGTTCACGCTCGCTTTCCTGACCAAGTTCGTCGCGGCGGCGTTCCTGCCGCTCGTCGCGGTGGTGAGCCTGGCGATGCCACGGCCCGGCCTGCTGCCCAAGCCGCCGCGGGCCTGCCTCGCCGACTGGGCCTGGACCTCGGCGCTGTGCGTCGCCGTCTCGGCGCCGTGGTTCGTCTACGAGTACCTGCTGTTCGGCCACCAGCTGGTCGAGACGATCTTCCTTCAGCACGTCTTCGCCCGCTTCACCGGCGCGCTCGACCCGTCGCACCTGAGGCCGTGGGACTACTACTACCTCGGCGTCGAGCGGATGCTGGCCGACGCGCGCTGCCAATGGCTCGTCGCCGCGGGCGCCGCGATGCTCATCTTCCGCGTCGTGCGCAATCGCGACGGTCTCGCCTGGACCATCCTGGTCTGGGGCGTGGTGCCGCTGGCGCTGATCTCCGGGCTGTCGTCGAAGCTGTTGCACTATACCTACCCGTTCCTGCCGCCCCTCGCCCTCGCTGGCGGCGTGGCGCTGGCGGCGCCGATCGGCGTGCTCAAGGCGACGCTGGAGCGACTGGCCGGGCGCCTGGCGCGCGCCCGCGGCCTGGGCCTGCCGGCGCGGTTCGACGGCCCTCGCGTCCGCACGGCGTTCCTGATCATCGGCAGCGTGGCGCTCGCGCTCGCCACCATCGCGCTCGTCTTCGGCAGCGCGAAGTTCGTCGTCGGCGGGGTCCTGCTGCGGAACTCGTCGGTGGCCCGCCCGCTCGTCGTGGCGGTGCTGTGCGTCGCGGCGGCCCGCGCCTGGCGGCATGTGCTCACCGCCGTTCCGGTCGTGGTGATGACGCTGTTCCCGCTCGTCGCCAGCCGCGAGACGCTGGTGGCGGCTCGCCGGCCGCAGCATGGGCTGCGCAGCGTCCGCGACTGCGTGGCGCCGAAGGTGGCGGCCGGCCAGGCGCTCGGCGGTGCCTACGCCGTGTCCGCCGACCCGATCCCGCATCCCTACGCCTACTACCTGCTGTCGAGCGGCAGCTGGGATCGCGTCGAGCTGGACGATCCGGCGCTGCAGCCGGCGACGCTGTCGACC
>JBDSLU010000086.1:0-9074 GCA_039916225.1 Vicinamibacteraceae bacterium | reverse complement strand
CCAACAGGCGAATGGTCTGGCGTCCGCGGCCGTCGGCGTGTTCGATCTGCAGCGACTCCTCGCCGATCTGCACGATCCGGTAGCGCCCCTCGATTATTTCGTTGATCCGTCCGTGCACGACGGTGCGGCCGTCGGTAAGGACGGCGATACGCCCCTGGCCCGGTATGCCCGACAGGACGCCGATGAAGCGGTACGGAATGGGCGGCACTGGCGGCGGCGGGGGCGGTCCCATCGGCAGCGGCACGGCCGGCGCGACCGGCTTCGTGGGCTGGCGCGTGGCAACCGTGCCCTCGGGCGCCGGCGGCGGCGTGGCGGCGCCCATCCGAAACGGATTCCGCCGCGCCGCCTCGGCGTCCTCAGGAGGCGCGGGCTTGCCCAAGGCGTCCAGTCGCACGTCGATGAGCTTGGGCCCGGGCTTGCCCTGGACAAGACCGCCCACTACCGGCGGCGGACCGGCCGACGGCGTCGAGGGCGCGAGCGCCGGCAGCAGGACGAAATAGATGACCGCGACGAGGACGACGCCGAACACGCCGAGCTGGATCCAGCGCGTGCGCTGGGCGGGGTCCATCACGAACCCGCCTTGTAATAAGTCGAGAGCTTGACCGTCAAGGTGAGCGGCGCGTTCTTCTCGTCCTGGCTGATACCGATACTGTCGATGACCACGAACTCCGGGGCAACCTCGAGCTTGTGGATGAAGCGGCGCACGTCGCGATACTCGCCTTCGAGCACCATGGTGACGTCCATGCGATCCAGGTAGGTGTCTCGCGTGGCCAGCTTGACCGTCATGCTGCGGTGGTCGTAGTCCAGGTTCGATTCGTCGGCCAGGGCCGCCAGCCGGCGATAGGTGATCCGCCGCGCGCCTTCCTGGCCCTGCGGCAGCACGTGGTCGTAGAAGCGCGCCAGCTGCAGTCCGGCCCGCTCCTGGCCAGCCTTCACCGCGTCGGCATCGCGCAGATCGGCGGCGGCGCGGGAACGGGCCGCCGCCGCTTCCTGCGCCCGCTGCTCGAGGGCGCCAGCCGACGACGTGCGGGGGTAGATGACGACGGCATAGATCGCCAGGTTGATCACGGCGGCGACGACGATCGGCACGATCAGTCGACGGTTCTCGGCGAAGGCGCGGGCGGCGTCCATCAACGCGCCCCCTGGCGGCCCGGCGCGGACGGAGCCATCGGCGTTGGCGTGGACGGAGCGGTCGGCGCCGCCGCGGGCCCGGGCACGAGATACCGGCCGGTCACCAGGGTCTCGAAGAGCCCTTCCTCGGTCACGCTCTCGGTCGAGGGCTGCACGTTGTCGAAGCGGGAGGTGGCTTCGAGCTTCTCGATGAACGTGTCGATCGCCTCGACGGTGCGGCCGAGAACCGTGAGGCGCACCGTGGCGCCGTCGGGCCCGATGCTCGGCGCAATCTGGGTCAGCATGACGTTCGGTGGCAGCGTCGCTTCGATGTCATCGAACAGCGTCGTCCACGAGAAGGTGCGGGCGTCGATGATGCCGTTGGCCTCGGCGGCCTGGGCGCTGATGCGCTCGAGGCTCTTGGCGTCGATGCGGCGACGCGCCTCGACGGCCCGCGCCGCGAGCGTCCGCGCGGCGGCCTCGTCGCGGGCGCTATCCGCGGCCAGCCCGCCCTGTCGGCCGGAGAGGCGCAGGTACTGCCCGACGTTGAACGCCGTGAAGGCGATCACGAGGAGCGTGGCGCCGCCGATCAGCCAGAGAAGGACGCGCTCGTTGTAGAACGGCTTGGTGGCGAGGTTGGTCCGCAGCATCGTCATGACACCCGTTCGCGGAGCAGCACGCCGAGCGGCGCGGCGATGGTCACCCGGTCGCCGCCCGTCGCGGCCTCGGCGGCGATGTGCACCAGCGATCGCGTGTCGATCTCGACGACCGGCTTGCCCACCCGCTGCTCGAGTGCGGCTGCCAGCGCCTGGATATCGCCGAGGACGCCCGGTGAGACGTCACGCGCCGCGAGCACGGCCCGCGACAGCCCCTGGCCGTTCAAGCGATCTTCGTAATACATCGAGGTTTGGTGGCCGAGGTCGGCGAGACTTCCATCGCCATCGATCGGCCGGTGCCGGAAGAGCAGCAAGGCGCCGTCACGGACGATCGCCATCGTGCTCGCGTCGGGTGTCACGTGGACGAGGAGCCAGTCGCCGCGGCTCGCCCCGGCGTCGCCGGCCAGCAGCAGGTTCACCAGGTTGAAGGTGGCGAGATCGACGAGACCGACCTGCACGCCAGCAGCGCTGACCGCCTGCTCGTAATCCGCGACGATGTCCTGGCGCGCGACCGTGACCACGTAGTCGGCGCCGTTGGCGTCGGCCACTCCCGGCGTCCACGACACCTGGGTCTGCTCGAGCGGAAAGGGCACGGACTTGCGGACCTGCCATCGGACCAGCTGGGCCAGATCCTCGGCCTTCGTCGGCACCTTCTCGAACCGGACCACGGAGACCTTGGCGGCGCCGTCGGGCACGACCAGCGCCACCCGACCGCGGCTGACGCCGACGGCGCGCAGGACCCGCTGGACCGCCGCCGCGACTGCCGGCTTGTCGGTCAGGTTGGGCGTGGTCAGCGACGGGGCGACGAGTCCGTCCGGGAGCCGTTCGGTGGCCTGCGCGGTGACGGCGGGCGCGCCGTCGACGGTGCCGAGGACGACCGCGGTGACGCGTCCGGCGCCGATCTCCACCGCCACCGCTGGCGGCGGTGACGCGAACCACGATCCCCTGCGGCTGGCGGCCGGTGGTCGGCTGGTCTCGGTCGTGGCGGATGAAGTCTGGGCGCTCATTCGACGAACGTCACCTTGTTGATCTCGCGCATCGTGGTCAGGCCGAGCATGGCCCGCTCAACCGCCGATTCGCGCAGGAAGCGCATGCCTTCGTCGCGCGCCGCCTTCTTGATCTCGGTGTTGGGGGCGCGGGCGAGAATCATGTCGCGGATGCGATCGGTCAGGTCGAGCAGCTCGCAGATCGCCATGCGGCCCTTGAAGCCGGTGCCGCCGCACTCGATGCAGCCGCCGCCCTCGTAGAACGTATGGGTCCGCGCCAGCGACGGATCCATGCCCGACTCGAGCAGGAAGGCCTCCTCCATCTTCGCCGGCCGCTTGCAGTGCTGACAGATCAGCCGCACGAGTCGCTGGGCCAGGACGCAGTTGAGGGCCGAGACGAACTGGTAGGGCTCGACGCCCATGTTCAGGAAGCGGCCGAGCACGTCGATGACGTTGTTGGCGTGGACGGTGGTGAACACGAGGTGCCCGGTCAGCGCCGACTGGATGGCGATTTGCGCGGTCTCGGGATCGCGGATCTCGCCGACCATGATCTTGTCGGGGTCGTGGCGCAGGATCGAGCGCAGGCCGCGCGCGAACGTCAGGCCCTTTTTCTCGTTGATCGGGATCTGGGTGATGCCGCGCAGCTGGTACTCGACCGGATCCTCGATGGTGACGATCTTGTCTTCGATCGACCTGATCTCGGAGAGTGCGGCGTAGAGCGTGGTGGTCTTGCCGGAGCCGGTCGGCCCCGTCACCAGCACCATCCCGTACGGTTCGGCGATGTACTTCCGGAACCGCCGCAGCTCCTGTTCCGGAAAGCCGAGGATGTCGAGGCGCAGCTCGCGGAACTGCTCGCTGATCGATTCCTTGTCGAGGATGCGGATGACCGCGTCCTCGCCGTGCGCCGACGGCATGATCGAGACGCGGAAGTCGATGGTCTTGCCGGGCGTCCGCAGCTTGAACCGGCCGTCCTGCGGGACGCGCTTCTCGGCGATGTCGAGCTCGGCCATCACCTTGATGCGCGAGATGATCGCCGAGGCGTGCTGGCGGCCGATCGGCCGCATCGCCAGCTGCAGCACGCCGTCGACCCGGTACTTGACGTAGACGGCGTCGTCCTGCGTCTCGATGTGGATGTCGCTGGCGCGGCGCTGGATGGCGGTGAAGATGGTCGAGTCGACCAGCCGGATGATCGGGCTGATGTCACTCGTCAGCCGCTCGACGGTCAGGCTCTCTTCGCCCTGCTCGTCCTCGCGGAGCAGCTGCATCTGGAAGTTCTCGGTCGCGTCCTCGAGCACCCGTTGCGAACTCTCGCTCTTCTTGAGGATGTTCTGGATCGCCGTCGGCGTGCCGACCATCACCTTGATCGGCGTCTTCAGCTGCAGCGCGATCTCGTCGATCTGCGGCAGATTGCTCGGGTCGGACACGACGATCACCAGCGCGTGGCCGTCGCGCCGGGCCGGCACGAAGCCGTAGCGCAGCATCAGCTCGGCCGGGATCTCCCGGAACAGCTGGCTATCGATGTGGAAGTCCGCCATGTCGACGTAGTCGAGGCGGTAGCGCTCGGCCAGCCGGCGCGCCTGGGCGACTTCGGCGGCGC
Source organism: Vicinamibacteraceae bacterium (assembly GCA_039916225.1). Classification (GTDB taxonomy): domain Bacteria; phylum Acidobacteriota; class Vicinamibacteria; order Vicinamibacterales; family Vicinamibacteraceae; genus JBDSLU01. The sequence continues at coordinate 4,725 of JBDSLU010000086.1, read as the reverse complement.
GTTGCGCCGGGTTCGACACCGCGACCGTGTCAACGTCGAGCCCTTGCGGGTCGAGCGCCTGCGGGTCGAGCGTCGGGTCGGTGGTCTGTTCCACGTCCATGATCTCTCGCGCGTCAGCTTACCGCCGACGACAACTGGAACACCGGCATGTACAAGGCCAGGAGGATCAGCGCGATCACCACCGCCATGATCACCAGCATCAGCGGTTCGATCAGCTTGGTGAACCGGCTCAGCGTGGTCTCGACGCTCTCGTCGTAGAAGTCGGCGACCGCGTTGAGCATCTCCTGCAGCGCGCCGGTCTGTTCGCCGACGTCGACCATCTTGAGGGCGACGTCCGGGAACACGCGCCGCTCGGCCATCGCCTTGCCGAGGGACACGCCTTCCCGCACCTGCCGGGTGACCGTTTCGACGGCGGCGCCTATGTGGCGATTGCCGACCGCCCGGCCGGCGACTTCGAGCGCCGCGACGAGCGGGATGCCGCCGCCAAGCAGCGTGCTCAGCGTGCGTGCGAACTGCGAGGTCGCAAACTGCGTGGCCACGGCGCCGAGGCCGGGTACCCGCAGCATGACCGCATGCAGCCGCACCACGTTGGCGCGCGAGCGCAGCCACTGCCACACGAACACGCCGCCGCCGACCCCGGCGAGGATCAGGTACGGCAGGTTGCTGCGGATGACGTTCGAGACCCCGATCAGAATCCGGGTGGCCAGCGGCAGCTCGGCGCGGAAGCTGCCGTAGAAGTCCTGGAACGCCGGCACCACCCAGACCATGATGCCGGACAGCACCAGCAGCGACAGCGAGAACAGCACCGCCGGATAGATCATCGCCGAGAGCGCGTTGCGCTTCACGGCGTCGACGACGCGCGTGTAGGCGATGAAGCGGCGCAGCATCTCGTCGAGGTTGCCGCTCTTCTCGCCGGCGAGCAGCGACGCGGTGTAGATCGGGGGAAAGAGCGAGCCGTGGGCCCCGCACGCGTCCGAGAGCGCGATGCCGGAGCGGACCTTCTCGTAGATGTCGTCGAGCACGCTCTTGAAGGTCGGATTCGGCACCTTCTGTCGAAGGATGTCGAGCGATTGGGCCAGCGGCAAGCCCGCCTTCAGCAGCGTCGCCAGTTCCTGGTTGAAGAGGAGCAGCTCCTGGCCGGTGACGCGCCGCCGGCGGAAGGTCGGCAACGCCGGCAGCCCAGGCAGGGCCAGCGAGCCCTTGGCCCGCGCCGCCAGGATCAGATAGCCCTTCCCCTCCAGATCACGCCGCAGTCCGACCTCGTCGTCGGCGACGTAAACGCCCTCGACGATCTGCCCGTGCTCGGTTCCGAGGCGACACTGGAACTCCATGCGATCCGTCAACACGCGCGGCCGGGCGCAGCCCCGCGCCGGAGCCCGGCGGCGGCTCGCACGTCGAGCCCTAAGACATTACCTGTCAACTGATTACCACGGGCCCGCACGGGCGCGAGTATACCAGACGTTTTTATGCCATCCGGACCGCCACGGCACCGGTCGACGACGGGCGGCGCGCGATGCTCCTGGGGGCAGAGCCTCGCGATCGCCGACAGCAGTAAGACTCGTCAGGAGCCGGGAAGGTCGGACGGATCGTCCGGACCGGGCGGCGGTTCGTCGGTGGCGGGCTCGAGGCCGGCGAGCGACAGGACGCGCTCGACGTAGGCGCGCGTCTCGCGGAACGGCGGCACGCCGCCGAACCGCCGGACCGCCGCCTCGCCGGCGTTGTAGGCGGCGATCGCGTCACGCAGCGCGAAGCGATCGAGCAGCGTCTTGAGATGGCGGACACCGGCGTCGATGTTGGCCGTCGTCTGGTAGGCGTTGTGGACGCCGTACTGCCGCGCCGTCGCCGGCATCAACTGCATCAGCCCGCGCGCGCCTTTGCGCGATCGAGCCCGCGGCCGGTATGCCGACTCGACCGAGATGACGGCGTGGATCAGCCGGGCGTCGACACCGTGCGCCTCGGCCAGTCGGGTAATCACGCCGCGATAGGCGGCCGGAATCTCCACGACCCGTACCGGCGCGGCATTGGCCGGCAAGGCCAGGCCCTTCGCGCCGCTCGGGTCGGTCGCCCCGCCGAGGTCGGCCGCGGGATCGATCCACGGCGTCTCGTCGGCGTCGACCCGGACGACGAGCGAGCGATCGCACGTCACCTCGCCGCCGCCGCGCAGGCGGATGGTCGCGCTGTCGGCCGTCAGCACCACACTGGACGCCGAAATGACGCGCCCGCTCGAGAGCACGACGAGGTCGGCGCGGGCGGGACCGGCCAGAGCCAGTCCGGCCAGCAGACCGAGCGCGACGGAGCGGATCGAAAAGGTCATCTACCTCGATTTCGGCTCGACGAAGGCGTGGAACACCCTCACGCCCAATTCTCTCGAGTCCTGGCTGCCCGAATTGGGCAGGGATTTCGGAGTAAACGTCGAGCCGGCATCGATGACGAGCTCGACCGTGTCCGCCGAGCCGAAGGCGGCGGCCGGGACGGCAATCTTGCGCAGAACCATCTGTTTGTCGGCCAGGGTGAACCGATCGAGCACGTGGCTGCCGATGCCGACCGTCACCGTCTGCGGCTTGACCGGCTGGAACTCGGGCTGTCCATCCAGCTCGACATAGAAGGTCGCGTCCCGCTTCGGATTGCGGAACGCGATGACGCCGAGCTTGCGGCTCCAGCGCCACGACACGGAGCCGTTGTCCCGCGAGTCTTCCGCCGCGTGCCAGGTCTCGTCCTTATAGATAAGGAAGACGTTCTCGCCCTGCGGCACCAGCTCGAAGCCGGCGACGTCATAGGCCTTGAGGCCGCGGGTCTTGGCGCCCAGCGTCGCTCGCGACCCGTCTTTCGGCGAGTAGAGACCGAGCACCACCGAGGCGCGGCCATTGTAGGGATAGCTGGGGACGAAGACGGTGCGCGTGTACTCGATCGTCTCTCCGGCCTTCCAGGTCCGCGTCGGCCGCGGCGGGTCGTGATCGTCGGTCCACATCTGCTCGTCTTCGGCGTTCACGAAGTGGACGAAGACCCGGTAGTCCTTGTCGAACGTCGCGCCCGGCGCGACCACGAACTTGTAGGTCACTTCGAGCGGGCTCCCGAGCGAGGCCCGTGTCTTGTTGAGCGTGACCGTCGGCGTCGCCACCGGCGTCCCGCCGTCGTCCTTGGTGCCACACGCCGCCACCGCCGCCAGCGTCACGACGAGGCCTGCTCGCACGCTCAGTCGCAGCAGCCGCCGCCGCACGTAGTCCAATCCCACCATCACCACGTTCGCCAATCTCCTCAAGGGGGCTGTGTCCCGCAGCCAGAGAGCAGGCCGGAGACGACCGGCCAATCCTAGTGTCCCGGCCCCGTCGTCCGCAACCCACGTCGGGGGCGGGGCTCTCGATTGGACGCCGCTGAGCGACCGGCTGTCTGGACGGCTTCGTGACGCCGCGCGCCGCAGCGGCAGAGGCTGCGCGAGGGGGTGAAAAGGTGGTAACGTCACCGCCACATGGCAGAAGCGCTCGGCCTCGTCGAAACCAAGGGCCTGATCGGATCCGTCGAAGCCGCGGACGCGATGGTCAAGGCGGCCAACGTCACCCTGGCCGCCAAGGAATACATCGGCGCTGGCTACGTCACCGTGCTTGTCCGCGGCGATGTCGGCGCGGTGCAGGCCGCGACCGATGCTGGCGCGGCGGCCGCCCGCCGGGTCGGCGAGCTGGTGTCGGTCCACGTCATTCCGCGGCCCCACGCGGAAGTCGAGCGCATCCTGCCCAAGGGCGCCGCCCGCTGAGCGGCCCGCCCGTGGACGTTCCCATGGACGCCTCCGCAGCCACCCCCGCCGCTCCCGCTCCCACCCACGCCGATCTGACGTCGATGCGCGAGGCGCGCGACCTGGTCGCCCGGGCGCAGGTGGCGCAGCGCCTGATCGCCGAGCTCTCGCAGGCCCAGATCGACGCCATCGTCGACGCCATGGCGGCGGCGGTCACCCCGCAGTGCGAAGCGCTCGCCCAGCTCGCCTACGAAGAGACCGGCTTCGGCGTCGCCGCCGACAAGGTGCGCAAGAATCGGTTCGCCGCCGAGACCGTCTATCAGTTCATCAAGCCGATGAGGACGGTCGGCGTGCTGCGCCGCATCGAGGCGACCAAGGTCATCGAGATCGCCGAGCCGTTCGGCGTCGTCGCCGCCATCATCCCGACCACCAACCCGACGTCGACCGCGATCTACAAGATCCTGATCGCGATCAAGGCGCGCTGCGCGATCGTCATGAGCCCGCACCCATCGGCGATCCGCTGCATCACGCGCGTCGCCGAGATCATGGAGCCCGCCGCGCGCGCCGCCGGCCTGCCCGAGGGCGGCATCGCCTGCCTGAAGACGGTCACGCTCGAGGGCACGCAGGAACTGATGCGGCAGCGGGGCGTGCGCGTGATTCTCGCGACCGGCGGCATGGGCCTCGTGCGGGCCGCCTACAGCGCCGGCAAGCCGGCCTACGGCGTGGGTCCCGGCAACGCGCCGGCCTACATCGAGAAGACGGCCGATGTCCCCAAGGCGGTCGCCGACATCCTCACCGGCAAGACCTTCGACAACGGGCTGCTCTGCTCCTCCGAGAACTCGGTGGTGGTCGACGAATCGATCGCGGGCGAGGTGAAGGCCCAGTTCCTCGCCCAGGGTGGCTACTTCCTCACTCCGGCGGAAACCGACGCGCTCGCCAAGGTTCTGGTGATGCCGCAGCGGCTGCCCAACCCGCAGCTCGTCGGGCGTCCCGCCACG